>DKGH01000194.1 GCA_002453165.1 Verrucomicrobia bacterium UBA6775 | reverse complement strand
GCCGATCTTATTAAAAAGGCACTCAAGAAAAATGGCTGGTTGATTCAGGTGAAAAACATTTCGGACGGAATCGCGCTGGCAAACCGGCTCGCGCCGGAGCACTGCGAACTGATGCTCAAGGCCCCGAAGGTTGCCGTGAAACAGATCACCACGGCCGGCGCGATATTCGTCGGCACATGGTCTCCAACCGTGCTGGGCGATTACATGGCAGGGCCAAGCCACACGTTGCCAACCGGTGGTGCCGGGGCATCGTTTCCCGGCTTGACGGTGGATATGTTTCAACGCCGCACGAGTGTTGTTGAATACACCAAGCCGGCGCTGGCTCGCTCCATCGAGACGGTCAGCACCTTCGCCGGACTGGAAGGGCTCGACGCCCACGGTCGTTCCGCCGAGATTCGACTGGAAAAATAGACCATGTCGGCCAAGCACAAATTGCCATCCCCCGCGTTTCTCGTCCGCCCGTTGATACGCAAACTCCACGGCTACGTGCCGGGGGAACAGCCGAAAGTTCGCGGCCTGATCAAGCTCAACACCAACGAAAACCCTGCGCCCCCCTCGCCCAAGGTGTTGCGCGCCATCCAAAAAGCTACGGACGATCGGTTGCGTCTTTACCCCGATCCAACCGCCCAACCGCTCAGGGAAGCGCTTGCAGACTTTCACGATTGCAAACCGGCCAACATCATTGTCGGCAACGGCTCAGATGAATTGCTGGCATTGGCCACGCGCTGTTTTGTCGAGCCGAAGCAACCCGGTGACAACTCCAACAGTCAAGTCACCGGGCAGACGATTCAATATTTCACACCCAGCTACTCGCTTTATCCGATCCTTGCCAACATTCACGGCGCTCGAATCAATGAGGTCAAACTCCCTCGAGACTTTTCACTTCCGGACAACGATGCTCTCAAGGCAAGCAATTGGAATTTCAACGCGGCACTCACCTACGTCACGACCCCGAACGCACCGAGCGGACGCGGCTACCTCACCCGCGACTTGGCCAAGCTCTGCGAGGCTCAAAAGGGAGTTTTGATTCTCGACGAGGCGTACGTGGATTTTGCCCGCGAGAATGCCCTGCGCTTGGCCAAGCGCTATCCGCATGTGCTCATCTCCCGCTCGTTCAGTAAAGCCTACTCGCTTTGCTTCCAGCGTGTCGGCTACTTCATCGGGCATCCAACGTTGATCGCCGCGCTGGACCGGATTCGCGACAGCTACAACACCAACGGACTTGGCCAAGCGGCAGCACTCGCCACCCTTTCAGACCTTGGCTACTATCAAAAACAATTTGCGCGTATTTTGGAATTACGCAGCAAGACGACCGAAGAGTTGGCCGCGCTTGGTTTTGATGTACTGCCTTCGCAAACCAATTTTATTTTTGCAAAACCAAGCGGCATTACCGCTGCTGAATGGTTCGAAAAACTGCGCGAACGAAAGATCCTGACCCGTTGGTTTGACAAGCCGGGGATCCGGGACCGGCTGCGTATCACCATCGGAACAGAAAAGGAGATAGCCCGCTTCCTGTCGGCGACACGAGCCATCCTTCGAGGCACTCGTTGACATGAGTACGCTGCACAACAAACTGCAGGCTTCGCCACTTCTCGCGCGCGCACTGCCGTTTGTCGTGTTCCTCGTTCTCACATCGGCACAGGGAAGTTTCGGCCCGGACTCCCAGTTTTGGGTGTACCTGTTGAAGACTCTGATCGGGGTGTGGATGATTTGGACAATCTGGCCCTTGGTCGGCGAGATGCGCTGGGCACTGAGTATCGAGGCAGTCGGAGGTGGTCTGCTGGTGTTTCTGCTATGGATCGGACTGGACTTTCTTCCTTATCCGAAATTATTGGAATCGGATGAATCGTGGGATTTGCAAAAGCATTTCGGCAAAGACTTGATGATGTTTTGGCTGTTCGCCGGCACACGCATCGTCGGATCAACACTGGTCGTTCCACTGCTCGAGGAAGTGTTCTATCGCTCTTTTCTTTACCGTTACATTTTGTCCCCAAACTGGTTGTTTACACCACACAACCTTTTCGATATTCGCCCTTTTCTTGGCACCTCGTTGATTTTCGGGCTCGCTCATCAGCATTGGCTGGCTGGCATCCTTTGCGGTATGATTTATCAGGGAGTGGTTTTGCGTACCAACCGACTGGGCGACGCCATCACCGCCCACGCCATCACCAACCTGCTCCTTGGCCTCTGGGTGGTCACCCAAAAACAGTGGCATTTCTGGTAGGCCGTGAGTAATTCATCCCCATCCGCCCGGGGCGCGCTCCAAAAACTGCGTTCCGGGCGCCACCAAAAAACGAACGTCTGCCGCCTGATCCATGGCGCAGCAGACGGCTGGAACGGACTGTACGTGGACCGCCTCGCGGACTATCTGCTCGTCCAGACGGAGCACCCCCTGACCGATACCCAGCAACAGACCGTGCAAACCCTTGGTCAACAGCTCAAGGCAAAGGGGGGTTATCACAAGCGACTCAATCGACAGGTTCAGAAAACCAGTAAGTCCAAAGCATCAGCCCGCTTGATCATGGGTATTGAGGCGCCGGAGTTTTTTGAGGCAACCGAACACCATTTACGCTATCGATTGAGTTTTAACGAAGGCTACTCCACCGGGCTGTTTCTGGACATGAGGGACAACCGGCATCGGCTTTTGTCTAACCTGATAGAGCCGGGATTTCCGGTTTTCGAAAAGGGAACCGGGGCGGCGAAAGTCCTCAACACGTTTGCCTACACCTGCTCGCTGTCCGTATGCGCCGCCCGGGCCGGTGCGATTACAACCAGCCTCGATTTATCACAAAAATACCTGGAATGGGGACGAGAGAATTTTCGACTAAACAAACTAAACCCCGACGATCATGACTTTATTTACGGGGATACGTTTGACTGGATGAAGCGCTTGGCCAAGCGGGGGGAAAAATACGATCTTGTCATCCTTGATCCCCCGACGTTCTCAAGGTCGAAAGTTTCCGGCCTTTTTCAGGCCAAGCGCGACTACGGTCGCCTGGCTGGAAACGCCAGTGCGTTGGTTCGCAAAAACGGCATGCTCCTCGCCTGTTGCAATTCCAGCGGCTTGGCCCCATCCGATTTCAAGGCCGATGTTCGCCGCGGGATTCGTGACGCCGGCAGAAAAATTGTTCAAAATTTTCAGGCAATGCAGCCACTGGATTTTCCGGTCGGCGAAAATGAACCGGCTTACTTGAAGGTTTCGTGGATGAGATTGAATTAGCGGAGGCTAACGCCAGGACTGGTGTTTCCCGAGAAGGTCCGTGTGAGGACGGTTGTCGTTGTTCCAGCGGCGCAGCGAACGGTAGGTGCGTTCGTGAAGCGGCTTCCGGTTGATGGACTGCACATGGCCATCGGCAAACGTGATGTTGTAGTCACCCCCGTGGCGCGACTCCGTGGCTGAGATGATTTTGTCACTCAACGGATAGCCCTTTCGCTGAACGTAGTTTCGATAGTTGATGTCAAGATGCGCCATGCCGCTGGCACCCCCTTCGCCGTCCGTCCCATAAAGCAATTTGATCATCGGCTTGGTCAACCAGATGAGTGTGGCATCCCCGATGGCGATCATGTTGGAAGTAGCCCGGACGTCACTCTCCGCGATCCGTGCACCATCGAGCGGAGCCGAGTCAGGGTCACCACTGATGATCGTGTGGCTGTAAGTTCCACCCAAACCAAGATCACTGTAGCCGAGTTTCACACCAAAGGCGTTGTAGCCGTAACTGCCCAACGCCACGGCACCGTCGTTGCCGGGAAGGGTTGCCCCCTTGTAATCCGGACAGTTGAACTCACCGACCCAATCCGTGCCGATGTACGGCAGCAACCGTTCGTGCCAGTATTTTTGCGGAACACCGTCCTCATCGGCAGGGTCAAAGTTGTAAACCGGATAGTACTGGCGATCGCCAACATAGGATGAAAGCGCGATGCCGTATTGGCGAAGGTGATTTTTGCAGGCAACCGATCGTGCAGCGCTCTTGGCTTGAATCAGCGAAGGCAACATCAGCGCCGCGAGGATGGCGATAATGGCGATTACGACCAACAACTCGATAAGTGTAAACGCAGCCCTTCCCCTCGTCCGCCCCCCTGCGGATTGTAGCCTCGGCCATCTGGCCGAGCGTTGGGCTGCCGTTGTTGTCATAAACTCACTCGAGCGAAACAATGCGGTAAAACCGCTGTTTTTCAGAAGAAATCGAGTCCAAAGCAAAATTGCCGGAGGTCTCCTTCAAGTCTTTCCAATTGTTCGCGCCCAAATTATCGGTGTATTGAACCATATATGCAACCGCATTTTCAGCTTTTTTCCAGCTCAACAAAACGCGGTTTCCCTTGGGGTCCAGGGTAACTTCAAGCCCCTCGACCGGCTCTGCCTCATCGCTAGACTTTCCATGATTGTTCTCGAATTGCCGCCACATGGCAGTGGCCGCTGTGAAATCATCCGGGATAGGCGCCGTATCCTGTGTGGACGTAATCTGTGCCACGATGCCCATGTCCTTCGCCAGCCAGTAGTAGGTCCGGACGTAGGCTGCCCCGGCGTTCATCCAGTCATCCCCGAGGCCGGGGATTTTCACAAACTGATCGTACTTCACCAGTTCATTGATCCGCAGACAGTCATGAAAACCCTGCTCCGGCAACATCACGATTCCGTGGGCATCCACGCTCATGCTCGACTCATAGACCAGTTTGGTTGGCACAACCAACCCAAGCGACTCCACCTCAATTTCGAACGATGTCGTCGAGTCCCATTCGTCCTCGTACTTGATGACCGCCGGAAAATCGAGCAGGCGATTCCCGAACACCACGGACGGTTTCGCCTCGTAGACCACTGGATCGTGAAAGCCGTACACAAATCGCCCCACCCCCTTTTTCATGTCGAGGAACAAACTTTTCTGGGCGTCCGTGCTTTTGAATGTCGCACGCTCTACGATCGTTGCCCCTTCGAATTCAACATCGGTATCAATCTCGCTTGGCTTCACGTAATCAAAACGAATCTCCTCGTCGTCCGGTCCTTCGCGAAAGTCCCACACCTGATCCTCCCCGTCTTCCCCGATGTAGTCAGCAACATCAACCTCTTCGCCCGCTTCATCTTCCGACGAGCTATGCTTCACAAAGTTGGAGTACATTTTGTAGTACTGACCCTCCTTGCTGAACATGTCCTTTGTCGTAATGGTGATCTGCGCCCGAGCACTTTCGATCGCACTCGCCAGCAGGAGGCCAAGCGCAGTCACTGAGGCCAAGCGCTTGGCCAAGCGGAACCGAGTCATCGTTGTTGAAGGAAGGTTTAACATTTCACGTTCGAAAAAGCATCAGGCATGCCACGGGGCACCTTATCGATTCACGCAGATGGCCTGATGAACCACGACCAACCCGTACCGGGGTTGCGCGACATTCACGCGCCCTGCGTGACCTAGACACCCGAAAGCTACGAACCAGCACTTCGCCCGTCAACGATTCACGTTTCGGATTGTATCTCACCGGTATCTCACTATGATTCGCCCGAGCAACGATTTGCTTTCCGGAATGAAGGACTATCTCGATTTCGAGCAACCCATTATCGAACTCCAATCCAAGCTGGACGCCCTGACCCGCACCACGCAAGCCAGCGGTGTAGAGGTTGACTTCGAGAGTGAGGCGGAACAAATCCGCGAGAAGATCGAGGAGACCCGCAAGACAATCTACTCCAAGCTCACCCCCTGGCAGCGCATCCAACTCGCCCGCCATCCCCGCCGCCCGTACACGCTCGACTACATCGAGACAGCGTTCGACGAATTCAGCGAACTGCACGGCGACCGGCTTTACTCAGACGACCGCGCCGTGGTCAGCGGCTTCGCCAAACTTGGCGAGGAGCATGTCATGGTGATGGGCACCCAGAAGGGGCGTAACACCAAGGAAAACGTTTTACGAAACTTCGGCTGTGCCCACCCGGAAGGATACCGCAAGGCGTTGAGGCTGATGAAACTCGCCAACAAGTTTGGCCTACCCATCATCACGATCATCGACACCGCCGGCGCGTTCCCCGGCATCGGTGCCGAGGAACGCCACATCGCCGAGGCCATCGCCGTAAACCTTAAGGAGATGATGACACTGGAGGTGCCGATCATCGCCGTGGTAATCGGCGAAGGCGGCTCCGGTGGTGCGCTTGGCATCGGCGTGGCAGATCGGGTGCTGATTCTCGAGAACGCCTACTACTCCGTCATCAGCCCGGAAGGATGTGCCGCCATTTTGTGGAAAGACCGGGCGGCAGCCCCGGACGCCGCCGAGGCGCTGAAAATCACCCCGGATCACCTGAAAAAATTCGGGCTCGTCGATGAAATCATCCTCGAGCCGCTTGGCGGTGCTCACAACGATCCCGCACAAACCGCGGAGACGCTCAAGGCACAACTACTCAAGCACCTCAAGGCGTTGAAGAAAACGCCGCTGAAAAAACTACAAGCCGAGCGCTACGAAAAATTCCGTGCGCACGGCCAGTTTGAGGAGCAGAACTTGGCCAAGGCGGCCAACTAATCGCCCGCTTTTTTGCTCGCCGCCGGCAGTGGCAGTGTTTTGTCCTTTTGCCTGCCCTCCCCCTTGATTTCCAGTCGATCCCGGTGAACGTGAACGACCGAAAACGCCGTCTCATGCGTGTTCACCATCCCCTTAAATGTCACGTAATGCTGCCCGGACAGCTTGCCGTATCCACCGGCGTGGTTGTGACCGTTCATGTATGCGACGACGTGCGGATGGCGGGTTAATACCGTCAAGACCTGTTTCGCATTCCAGAGGTTATGCACGTCTTTCGGGAAAACCGGGAAGTGACAAAACAGGATCACCTTTTCCCCAGCCCGCTTGGCTTCGTTTAGATTTTTCTCCAGCCAAGCCAGTTGCGCTTGGCCAAGCGCTCCGTTCCAGGCGGGGGTGCCCTTGGGCAGCTTGGCGTGGTAGTTCTTCGCTTGGCCAACCCGGGGATCCCCGGCCGGATACGCGTGCAGGCTGACATCGTTGCCGTCCAGCGCAATGAACCGATAGCCGCGCCGCCTGAATTGATAATAACGCTCCTTCAATCCAAGTACTCCCGGCACCTTGGCTTTCTGCTCATCAGCCACGTCAAAATCGTGATTGCCAAGGACGTGGTAGTGATCCGCCTTGAGCCGGTTGTAGATTGGCACCACATCGGCGAAGCTCGCAAAATCCCGGTCGATAAAATCGCCGAGATGCACCACGAACTCAAGGTCGAGCCGATTCAGGTGCTCGACACAGGCTGCCAGCTTTTTTGTCGACATCGCGTATTGGCGCGCAGCCGTCTTGGCCACCTTGACGTTGCAATATTGGCAGTCGGCGATAACACCAAACGAGAACAGCGGCTTGTCGACCGGCTCGTCAGCCGGCAACCCGGTCGCACACAACCAAACTCCAATGCACAAAAGAATTCGTTTCATTGTTTGACAAGGTTGCTGCTGTGTTCTTGCATCCATATCATGTCCGGGTTTTCCGGTGTGGAGACGTTGAGTTTTAATTCCCGCCCTTTTGTCAGCGGCGGAACAGTTCGTGGGTCGATCCATTTGTGAATTTCCGAATGCCCATCGGCAAAGGCGATCCCAGCGGCGTTATTGTGGTACGAGGCGGGATAGTCGACCAGTTTCATCGCCTTCGGATTTTTTGGAAAACCGGTCATGTCCACCGCGAAGTAGCCGTCGTTAATGCTATCCTCCCGCTCGTCGAGCAGCACCATCGCCTCGGATGGCGACGGGCCGATGATTTGGTGCATCTTCAGGAAAACCCTGTACGGCCCGCGATCCGGTTGGCGCGAGCCCATGCCGGCGCCGCCCCAACCGGGGCCACCCATCCAGCATTGCATGGACATGCTCCGCACGCGGGGATAGACCCTGCCCTTCCACTTGCCGGTCGTCGTGTCGGCCGGGCAACGCCAAATCTGGGTGGACTTGCCGCTGTAATTCCATAGCGGACTCGTCTGAATGGCTATCTCCGGCAGCACGTCGTCCGCGCCACTTATCGGCAGGTCGAGCCAGCCGAACACCCAACGTGGCCCGGCCCAACTGCGGCCGGTTCGCATCCCCTCCTTGGCCGAAACCAAGCCATCGTCGTTATCCCCGGCGTACATGCGCCAAGCCAGCATCAACTGCTTGGAGTTGTTCATGCAGGAGATGCCATGCGCCTTGGTCTTGGCCTTGGCCAGAGCCGGCAAAAGCAGCCCGGCGAGTATGGCAATGATCGCGATGACCACCAGTAACTCGATCAACGTGAACGCCCGACTGGGAGTGGGTTCCATTGGGTGTTCCATGCGGCTAAGGCTGCACATCATCAATTGAACCGTCAACGCCCGATTCGGCGCTTGGCCAAGCGGTTGGTCACAGTTTCCAGCCTTTGCGGTATTCGGCCCGGACGTAGCGGTTGGCCTTCTCGCTATTGGTGGAGCGCAATTCTTTGGCGTCCCACTTAACCTCTTCGCCGGCGCGGATGGCAAGGTTGCCGAGCAGCACCATTTCGGTGAACGGGCCCGCGATCTCAAAACGGCTGAGCGGCTTGTGGCCCTTGTCGGTGGCGGCATCCACCCACTCGGCGTAGTTGTCCTTAGTCCGCGGGATGGTTTTTTTTGTCTCAGCTTCGATCTGTTTGACCTCGTCCTCATCGCGACCGGTGATCATCCATTTGGTGGAGCGGCGGTTGAAAAACATCCGCCCCTTGTCGCCGATTAATACCGAGCCGAATGCACCCTTGCCCTTTTTGACCATTTTGATGCCATCGGTTGTCTCCAGAGACGGTCCGTTTTGTAAGCCGTTCTTCATTCCGTCGTACCAGACAAGTTTCACCGGTGGCCGCTTGCCGCGATAGCCAAATTGGTAATCGATGACCGCCCAGTTCGGTGCACTCTCGGTCGAATTTCCGCCGTGCTGTGCCTTGACACTGCTCGGCGCGCCCAACTCAAGACTCCACCAGGCCATGTCCATGATGTGGCAGGCCATGTCGCCTAGTGCGCCGGTGCCAAAATCCCACCAACCACGCCACGCAAACGGAACGTAGCCCTTGCCGTATTCGCGGAATGGAGCCGGACCAAGCCAATTGTCCCAGTCTAAGCCCTTGGGTATATCCGCCTTGGCCGGGCGCACCTTCATGCCCTGCGGCCAGATCGGGCGATTGGTCCAAATGTGCGCCTCGGTGACGTTGCCAATGACCCCGGCCTGTATCAATTCGACCGCCCGGCGGATCGGCTCCCCCGCATGGGCCTGATTGCCCATCTGCGTGGCAACACCGGTCTCCGCAGCCAGCTTGGTCAAGTGCCGCGCCTCGTACACATTGTGCGTTAGCGGTTTCTGTGTGTAGCAATGCTTGCCCATCTTCATCGCCAGAGACGTGGCCACCGCGTGCGTATGATCCGGTGTGGAGATCGTGCAGGCATCGATGCTCTTTCCCATCTTCTCCAGCATCACGCGAAAATCCTTGAACCGCTTGGCCTTGGGATGCGCCTTGAACATGTTTTCGCCGCGATCGTCGTCGACGTCGCACAACGCAACGATGTCCGCACCAGCCTTGGCCGCGCCGGTGATGTCCGCACGGCCCTTGCCCCCGGCACCGATCCCGGCAACTGCCAACCGGCTGTTCGCGCCAAACACACGACTTGGCACCACCTGAAAGCCCATCGTGGCTACGGCACTTGCCCCGAGAAAACGGCGGCGGTTCATCTTAAGTTTGTTCGTTTTTGTGTTCATAAAAAAATCGTTAATGTAGCGCGGGGCGGAATTCCAGGCCGGCGACTATTTTACCCTCTTCATCATTGAGAAAACTAAGACGCTCGTAGACGTGTTCCTTTTCAAAATATTCCAGGGCCATCTTCACGAAGATGTGGCCGTGCTTGGCCTCGGACACCCAAAGATTGTGATAAAACCTCCTCAACTGCTCGTCATCGGTCATCGCCTGTGAAACCAGCCGAAACCGCTCGGCACCGCGGCACTCGATGATGGACGCCAACAACAACCGATCAAGAAAACGCCGTTCTGAGTCGCTGTGAATCAGCGCCATCAACGATTTGATGTACGGGTCCGTCTCAATTTCTTTGGCAAGAGGAATGCCACGCTCGCGCATGACCGCGTAGACCTGCTGAAAATGCTCCAACTCCTCCACTCCGGTTGCGATGAGTTCCGGGATGATCTCAAGCCGATCCGGGTACTTGGCTACAAGACTCATCGCCATGGCCGACGCCTTCCGCTCACAGTCCGCGTGATCCTGCAGAAAAGCAGGTACATTCGCCATGACCGCATCCACCCACTCAGGAGGCGTGGCCACGGTTAGATCGAGGGAAAATTTCATCGGCGGCGGCAGCCTACCAACTTGACTAAACGACGGGGAGCGCGAAGTTTCAAAAACAGAATCCTCCCACCTGTCTACCCTGTCTCGATTTTAGCTAAGTCAAGCGCTTGGCCAAGTGAGGGATTACTCGAGAGTTCGCAACCGAACTTCCACTCTCCCCAAAAACAGGTAGTAATGGAAAAAATCAGAAGAAAGAGAATTACCGCAATAATTAACCTATTCGAGGCCGAGGACGTTTTCCATGTTGTAGAGGCCGGGGGACTGGATGCAGGCCCAGATGGCGGCACGAAGGGCGCCGTTGGCGAAGGTGTTTCGGCTCGCGGCCTTGTGGGTGAGTTCGAGTCGCTCGCCGTTCCCGGCGTAGACCACGGTGTGATCGCCGACGACATCGCCGCCGCGGAGGGAGTGCATGCCAATCTCGGAGTCGGTGCGTTCACCAACGATGCCTTCACGGCCATGGCGAAGCTCTTTCTGAAGTGAGATCTGTCGCACCTCGGCGAGGATTTCAGAGAGCGTGGCCGCCGTACCGCTGGGGGCGTCCTTTTTCAGGCGATGATGCATCTCGACGACCTCGAGATCAAAGTCGGTGCCGAGTACCTCGGTCGCCTTGCGGGTCAGCCAAAAAAGGGTGTTCACCCCGGTGGAAAAGTTGGACGCCAACACGATCGGAATCTCCGACTGCAGCCTAAGGATTGCCTCCTTGTCTTCGGCAGCGTGGCCGGTGGTGCCGATGACGAGTGCCTTTTTGTGCTCGGCACACAACTCGGCCACCGAGCGGGTGATTTCGTGAAAGCTGAATTCGATGACGGCGTCACTCCCGGCGATCACGTCGGCAAGGCTGTCGCCAACATCAATGCCGGCCGCGATCTCAATGTCGGGATTGGCCTCGCCGCAACTCAGCAGTGCCTGCCCCATTCGCCCTTTCGATCCGTTGATGATGACTCTGGTCATGTTCGCTTATTAGATGACACCGCAGGACTTCAGCGTCTTGGCCAAGCGCTTCCGGTTATCGGCCGACATTTTGAAAAGTGGCAGACGATATTCTTCCGCGCACTTGCCCTGCATCGCGAGTGCGGCCTTAGCCGGCACTGGATTGGTCTCAATGAAAAGGTCCCGAAACATCGGGTAATACTGCTGATGCAGTTTCAGCGCGGCGGCGGTCTTTCCGGTGGCATAGGAATTCACCATGCGCGACAACTGCCGGGGGATAATGTTTGAGGCCACACTGATCACGCCTTCCGCGCCCACCGACATGAACGGCAGCGTCAGTGCATCGTCGCCACTCAGGATGCTGAACGCTTGGCCAAGCGCTTGGCGCAACTGGCTGACACGATCCGCATCCCCACCGGCCTCCTTGATGCCGACGATGTTTTTGCAGGCCTTGGCCAAGCGCGTCACGGTCGCGACCTCAATCGCAATGTTGCAGCGGCCGGGGATGCTGTAGAGCACGATCGGCAGCTTGGTGGCCTTGCCGATTTTTTTGAAATGTTGAAACAACCCCTCCTGCGACGGCTTATTGTAATAGGGAGCAACCAGCAGAGAGCCGTCCGCGCCGACCGCCTCGGCGGCCTGAGTCAATTCGATTGCCTCGGCAGTGGAATTAGCGCCGGTGCCGGCGAGCACCTTAATTTTGCCCTTGGCTGTCTGCACGGCGAGCTCGATCACACGGATGTGCTCGTTAAATTCTAGCGTGGGCGACTCGCCGGTGGTACCGGTTGGGACGATGCCGTCCACGCCACCTCGGATTTGTTCCCTGACGAGATTTTTAAACGCCGCTTCGTCGACGCGGCCGCGCTGGAAGGGAGTAATTAGTGCCGTGTAAGTGCCGGTGAATTTCATCAAATAGTGCAGAGAGTATCTTTAAAAACGCGCTGTTTTTCCAGCAAAGATTTTAATGTTAATCAGGGATTTAACTCCTTTGGCATGAGATCTATACCCCTGGACTTGGCCATCTGACCATATTTAACGTCACATTTAGGGCACGAATGATCGCCATACTCATCGTATTTTGGGAAAAGGTGTTGAATAAAAACTGCCCCACACTTTTGGCAGTCTAAAACTGGATGAGCTCTGCCTTTTTTGCATTTAAGACAAAATAGAACAGAATCACTGCCCCCTCCAGGGTACTGTTTCCAATTTGAGGGAAAATCTTTGCGAAACTCTTCAATACTCTCTGTCTTTTTGCAACTGAGACAATAGTAATCCAGTTTTAACGGTGCCTGCACCATGTTTGCGTTCCATGACCAATACACCAAACCTAGGGCAATTATAAAACCAAAAACCGCAGCGACATTTTTCAGAGGTATGCCAGAGGAGTCATTTTCACTCATAGACGTGACTTGATGACCCTTCCCTTCGCCTCCATTTCTCCAAGATCTTCCTGATACATGTAATACTGGCGACCTCCTGGATTCCAGCTGTGAATGAAGTACATTTTGTTAAATGGCTCCCAGCGGGCCGATCCATCAGCATAGCATTGGTTTCCTCCAGATGGTAATCCCTTGTTATCTGCGTGCGCCGGATAACCGCCATAGGCTGTTACTCGCCCCCCTCCCCATCGGCCATCAATTTTCCCGACTAAATCTGCGAGTATAACCATTTGCGGGCCGTCTTGTCCCGAGTTAACAGGACTTCTTGATTTAAAGGTACCACCAGAATTCCTCCATGTATCTGCGCCCCCAAAATGCTGAAACCCAAGAATCATTTGAGGATACTGTTTTTCCCAAGCTGGAAAAAGTGGGTTAGTATTGTAACCCTTTGGCACTTTTCCATTATAGCGAAGACCTGGGCATCCGAAAGACTTACTAAGTTGTAACCCCCTGTGTGTATATGGATCGTTAGATTCATTATAACCACTGGGCTTCTTTGTTGCTAAATTGTATTGTGGCAATAAAGCAACCTGCGGAAGGTCCAAACACTTTTGAACAATATTGTCTGCCTTCTCTGCCTGAGCTCCTCTTCCAGGAAGATACTTGCCTTGATTATCATCCCTATACATGAATAAACCTAAACTGGTTTGCTTTAAGTTATTAAGGCACGTCGCTTTTAAAGCAGTTGCCTTGGCCTTTGCCAATGCAGGGAGTAACAATGAAGCCAAAATAGCAATAATCGCGATAACTACCAGTAACTCGATAAGCGTGAAGCCGTTTTTCCGGATTCCTTGTTTCGTTTTCATTTTTAGTAAGACGGCGGGAATCTACCGCTTGGCCAAGCGTTGCGCA
>DKGH01000243.1:27887-28085 GCA_002453165.1 Verrucomicrobia bacterium UBA6775 | reverse complement strand
CGCCAGACGGTCTCGGACTGGGGTTGCACACCGGCCACACCGCAGAAGACGGCCACGGCCCCGTCAAGCACACGCATGGAACGCTCCACCTCTGCGGTGAAGTCCACGTGTCCGGGGGTGTCGATGATGTTGACGCGATTGTCGATGTCCGTAAATAGCTTGGTGATGCCCTCTTCGCGCTGTTTCCAGAAGCATGTG
>DKGH01000243.1:27007-27717 GCA_002453165.1 Verrucomicrobia bacterium UBA6775 | reverse complement strand
TTGCACACCGGCCACACCGCAGAATACGGCCACAGCCCCGTCGAGCACACGCATGGAACGCTCCACCTCTGCAGTGAAGTCCACGTGTCCGGGGGTGTCGATGATGTTGACGCGATTGTCGATGTCCGTAAATAGCTTGGTGATGCCCTCCTCGCGCTGTTTCCAGAAGCATGTGGTGGCGGCGGAGGTAATGGTGATTCCACGCTCACGTTCCTGCTCCATCCAGTCCGTGACGGTATTGCCGTCGTGCACCTCACCGATCTTGTGCATGAAACCGGTGTAGAAGAGGACGCGCTCCGTGGTCGTGGTCTTGCCGGCATCAATATGCGCGGCGATTCCGATATTGCGTGTTCGCTCGAGCGAATACTCACGGTCCGGCGAGTTGATCTCCTTGTTATGTTCCAATATGGCTGTCATTTGTTTTTTGTTAACATCCAAAAAAACGAATTCAAAATTCCAAGCTATTTCAGAGAGCAAAGCGCCCCGGATAAACGGAGGCGCTATTTGCGCTTGGCCAAGCGCTTGGCCAAGCGATCAGGACATTACCAGCGGAAGTGCGCGAATGCCTTGTTTGACTGGGCCATTTTGTGCATCTCGTCTCTCTTCCGGATGCAACTCCCCTGGCCCTCGCTGGCCTCCCGAATCTCGGAGGCCAAGGCGTCCTTCATAAGCACTCCCTTGCGGGCATGCGAAAAGCTGACCAACCAGCG
>DKGH01000243.1:24430-26596 GCA_002453165.1 Verrucomicrobia bacterium UBA6775 | reverse complement strand
GACTTGACCTCAAGGCGCGGACGAGCATTGCTGACGGCCCGCTCCAAAACTTCGAGCGGGTTGGTTCCCTGCTTTTCGGCAGCGATCTTGTCAAAGGCACTGTAGACGATCTTTTCGGCCAAGCTTTTCTTGCCCTTGCGCATGGTGAAATTCACCAACAGGGTTACCAGCTTGCTCCCGTAGCGGGCGTCCGGTGCTACGTCTCTTTTTTCTGCTCTGCGGCGGCGTGCCATCTCTGCTCTGCCTCTTTCTAAAAAATTATTTCTTCGCTGCCTTCGGTCGCTTGACCCCGTACTTGGAGCGGCTACGACGGCGCTTCTCAACACCGGTGGCGTCCAGCGCACCACGCACAACGTGGTAACGCACACCCGGCAAATCCTTCACACGACCACCACGCACCAGCACGATGGAGTGCTCCTGCAGGCTGTGACCCTCGTCAGGAATGTAGGCGATGATCTCGAACCCGTTGGTCAGGCGCACCTTGGCCACTTTCCGCATGGCGGAGTTCGGCTTCTTCGGTGTACGGGTGTACACCTGCAGACAAACCCCACGCTTGAACGGGCAGTTCTCCAGCGCACGAGACGCTGACTTGTTCTTCACCTTGGCCCGTCCCTTGCGGACTAGTTGGTTAATTGTCGGCATTAAAAATTCCTATGAATTCGTACTATTTCTGGACGATTAAGCGTCCGTTCCCCCTCTGAGGGGCGGGGAGACTACCAAAACGCATTTTTGATGCAACCCGTTTTTTGAACATTTTATCGTCTTGAATTGTCGTGCTGCGGCTTAGCCCAGAAGCGGGTTGTCGAATATCGGCTCTTCCTGCTCTTCTTCCTCGACTTCCGGAGCAGCGACCTCTTCGACCAACGGCTTGAGCTTCGCGCTGCGATGCAGGTCTGCACCCGTGCCAGCCGGCACGATATGTCCCATGATCACATTTTCCTTGAAGCCCTTGAGTGGATCGACCTTGCCAAGCGTAGCCGCATCGGTCAGCACCCGTGTGGTGTCCTGGAACGATGCCGCACTCAGGAAGCTGTCTGTCTCCAGCGAGGCCTTGGTGATGCCAAGCAGCACCGGCTGCCCCTCGGCGGGTTGACCGCCCATCTTTTCGATCTCCTCGTTCTCCCCCTCAAAGGTGAGCTTCTCAATCTGTTCGCCCCAGAGGAACGACGTGTCGCCGGTCTCGGTGATACGAACCTTGCGCATCATCTGGCGCGCGATGATCTCGATGTGCTTGTCGTTGATCGTCACACCCTGCAGTCGGTACACCTCCTGCACCTCGTTCACAAGGTGATCCTGCAGTTCCTTCGGACCGCAGACGTCGAGAATCTCGTGCGGGTCGACCGGCCCTTCGGTCAGCTGCTGACCCTTCTTGACCTTGTCACCCTTGAACACGATGACGTGTTTGCCGATTGGGATGAGATGCTCCTCTTCCTCCTCGGACTCAACGTCGCGGATGATGATGGAGCGCTTGCCCCTTACAGTCGGGCCGAAGTCTACCTCACCGTCGATCCTGGAAATCTCGGAACCGTCCTTAGGCTTGCGTGCCTCGAACAACTCCGCAACACGAGGCAGACCACCGGTAATGTCCTTCGTCTTGGCAGCCTTTCGGGGAGTCTTGGCAATCAGGCTGCCCGCCACGATGGTATCTCCCTCCTCCACGACGATATGCGCCCCGGACGGGATCGGATAGTTCGCGATCGGTTCACCCTTGCTGTTGGCCACGATTACCTGCGGATGCAAATCTTCCTTGTAGTCGATGACCACCAGCGACAACTGGCCGGTGGCTTCGTCCATCTCCTGCTTGATGGTCACACCCTCGATGATGTCGTGGAATTTGATCGTACCCGGTTTCTCGGAGATAATCGGCACGTTGTATGGATCCCACTGGACGAAGACCTCGCCCTTTTTGACCTTGCCGCCATCTGGAATCGTGATCACGGATCCGATGACGACGTTGTAGCTTTCCAGTTCGTCGCCGGTTTTTTCGTCAATGACGAACACCATGCCGTTCTTGTTTAGGATGATGTTGTTACCATCCTCCAATTCCACCTTACGGAGATCCTGATATTTCAGCACACCCGCATTGCGAGCCTCAATCTGTGGCTGCTTAAACACGGAGGAGGCGGTACCACCGATGTGGAAGGTACGCATGGTCAACTGCGTGCC
>DKGH01000243.1:13538-24083 GCA_002453165.1 Verrucomicrobia bacterium UBA6775 | reverse complement strand
ATCGACTGCGCAGCGATGATGCCGACTGCCTCACCCATGGCCGCCAAATTGCCGGTGGCCAGATTGATGCCATAACATTTTTGACAGACACCGCGCTTGGATTCGCAGGTCAGTACGGAACGAATCCGAACCCGCTCCACGCCGGCATCGTCGATTAACTTAGCGTGCGCCTCGTCGATGACCTGCCCAGACTCGCAAAGGTATTCCTCAGGATTAATCGGGTTCGCTATGTCCTCGACCGCAGTACGGCCCACCAAGCGATCCTTGAGTTTAACCACTTCGTCTTCACCCTCGTAAATGGCCTGCCGCCAAATGCCGTTAGTGGTGCCGCAATCGACCTCACTGATGATGAGATCCTGCGCCACGTCGACGAGTTTACGGGTCAGGTAACCGGAGTCTGCCGTCTTCAACGCCGTATCAGCCAGACCCTTCCGGGCGCCGTGCGTTGAGATAAAGTAATCCAACACCGTGAGGCCTTCCCGGAAGTTGGCCAAAATCGGTTTTTCGATAATGTCACCGGACGGCTTAGCCATAAGGCCGCGCAACCCGGACAACTGGCGTACCTGCTGGCGATTACCGCGGGCACCGGAATCCACCATCAACCAAACCGGATTGAATTCATCGCTGCCACGGTTGTGATCCAACACCTTGAGCATCACGTCCGCGATCTGGTCGGTGCAGTGGGTCCAGATATCGATCACCTTGTTGTAACGTTCGCCCGGTGTGATCACACCGCGGCGATACTGCTTGTCGACATCCTCGATTTGCTTGTGTGCCTTCTGAATTTCCTTGGCCTTCTCGCCCGGGATGATCATGTCCTCAAAGCCCATCGAGATGCCGGCCTTGGTCGCCTCGGCGAAGCCAAGCTTCTTGAGTTCGTCGAGCACCTTGACGGTCTCCTCATGGCCGCAGTGGCGGTAGCAGTTCCAAATCACATCACCCAACGCACCCTTGTTGACGACGATGTTCGGGAAGCCAATTTCGTTCGGCCAAATCTCGCTGAACACCACGCGACCGACGGTGGTCTCGATGATCTTGTTGGTCAGATCGCCATAGGGAGTTTCCGTCCCGATGTCCGGATTGGCCATGCGCACCACGTCGTGGATGTGCAACGCACCGTCTTCAAACGCGAAGAGCACCTCCTCCTTCGAGCCGAACAGGCTAACGTGCTTCTGCTTCTTGCGAACCACGCCACGTGGTTCAGCGGTCAGGTAATAACAACCCAAAACGATGTCCTGCGATGGCGTGATGATCGGCTTGCCGCTGGATGGTGAGAACAGGTTGTTCGGCGCCATCATCAACAGGCGCGCCTCCATCTGTGCCTCAACGGACAACGGCACGTGCACTGCCATCTGGTCGCCGTCGAAGTCGGCGTTGTATGCACTACAGGTCAACGGGTGCAGTCGAATCGCCTCACCCTCGATCAGGGTCGGTTCAAATGCCTGAATGGAAAGTCGGTGCAAAGTGGGGGCGCGGTTCAGCAAAACCGGATGCTCCTTGGTCACCTCTTCCAACACGTCCCATACCTCAATGGTCTGGCGCTCAATCAGTTTCTTGGCGGATCGCACGGTATGCACGAAGCCAAGGTCCTTGAGCCGCCGAATGATGAACGGCTCGAACAAAACCAGTGCCATCTTCTTGGGCAGGCCGCACTGATGCAGCTTCAAGTCCGGCCCGATCACGATCACGGAACGGCCGGAGTAATCCACACGCTTGCCGAGAAGATTTTGACGGAAGCGACCGCTCTTGCCCTTGAGCATATCGCTCAAAGACTTGAGGGCGCGGTTGCCGGCGCCAGTGACGGCGCGACCGTGGCGACCGTTGTCGAACAACGCGTCCACTGCCTCCTGCAACATGCGCTTCTCGTTTCGGATGATCACCTCCGGCGTCTTAAGAGCCAGGAGGTTTTTCAAGCGGTTGTTCCGGTTGATCACCCGGCGGTAAAGATCGTTCAGGTCGGATGTCGCAAAGCGGCCGCCTTCCAGCGGAACCAAGGGGCGCAGATCCGGCGGAATCACCGGCAGCACGGTCAGCACCATCCACTCCGGACGGCTCTTGGACTTGATAAAGCCCTGATACACCTTGATGCGCTTGGCCAATTTCTTGCGAATCTGCTTGCTGCGCGTCTCGGTCATGGCCTGCTGCAACTGATCAACACCTGCCTCCAGATCGATCAATGCCGCAGCATCATGCACCGCCTCCGCACCCATCTTGGCCACGAACGCGTCCGGGCCGTAGGTGTCCCGTGCATCGCGGAACTCCATCTCAGTGAGCAATTGGTTCTTCTCCAGCGGCGTGTCGCCGGGGTCCACTACGAGATAATCCTCGTAGTAAATGACCCGCTCGAGGTTGCGAGCGGTCACGTCGAGGACGAGACCAATGCGCGAGGGCATGCATTTGAAAAACCAGATGTGCGTCACCGGCACGGCCATCTCGATGTGGCCCATGCGCTCACGACGAACGCGAGCCTGGGTGACCTCCACACCGCAGCGGTCACAAACGACACCACGATGCTTGATCCGCTTGTACTTGCCGCACGAGCATTCCCAGTCCTTAACCGGACCGAAGATTCGCTCGCAGAAAAGGCCGCCTTTCTCCGGCTTGAACGTGCGGTAGTTAATCGTCTCCGGGTTTTTGACTTCACCCTTGGACCAGGACCGGATGGACTCCGGCGATGCCACCGCGATGGCGACATGATCCACGTGGTTGACCTTGTCCAGTCCGAGCAACTCGCGTGAGGATTCTGCTGTATTAATCATTTTTAAACTCCTGTGGTTCCGCTTGGCCTCTGTTATTCGCCACCCAACAACGCGTGGGGTGATGCACTCTCCGCCTTGGCCTGGTCAACCGGGTTCGTGTATCCCACGGTCACATTCAGGCCAAGCGACTGCATTTCCTTGACCAGCACGTTGAACGATTCCGGAATGCCGGCCTCGAGCGCGTGGTCACCCTTTACGATGCTCTCGTAAATCCGGGTTCGTCCCTGGACATCATCGGACTTCACGGTGAGCAACTCCTGCAACATGTAGGCTGCGCCATAAGCTTCCATGGCCCACACTTCCATTTCCCCAAACCGTTGGCCGCCGTACTGCGCCTTGCCGCCAAGCGGCTGCTGTGTGACCAGTGAGTATGGGCCAACCGCGCGGGCGTGAATCTTGTCCGCCACCAGATGACCAAGCTTGAGCATGTAGGTGTAGCCCACCACGACCTCCTGGTCGATGCGCTCGCCTGTCTGGCCGTCGTGAAGGTATGCCTTGCCGTGGGCAGGCAGCTTGGCCTCGTTGAGATAGTCTCGAATCTTGTCCTCGCCGATACCGTCGAACACCGGGGTCGCAATCTTGATGCCAAGCTTTTCGCAAGCCCAGCCAAGGTGCGTTTCGAACACCTGCCCTACGTTCATGCGCGACGGCACACCCAGCGGATTCAGGATCAGGTCAACCGGCGTTCCGTCCTCGAGGAACGGCATGTCCTCCTCGGGGATGATCTTGGCCACAACACCCTTATTGCCGTGGCGCCCGGCCATTTTGTCACCCACGGACAGCTTGCGCTTGGAGGCGATGAACACGCGCACCGACTTGATGACGCCGGAGTCGATCTCGTCCCCGGCCGCCACACGGCTGGCCTGTTCCTTGTGCTTGGACTTGAGGTCATCGAAGCGCTTGGTGAAGCCCCCGATAATCTCGAGAATCTTGTTTTTGATCGGCGAAGGATCAATGGCGATCTTGTCGTAAACGAGCGACAACTTGCGCAGCAAAGTCTTCGTGATCTTACGGTTGGCCGGGATGATAACCTCGTCCGTCTCCGCGTTGGTGACGTCCAATGGAATCTTTTCACCGAGCAGTATGTTGCTCAGGTTCTCGGTCAACTGTTCGTGAAGGTCGTTCAGTTCCTTCTTGTACTCATCATCAAGCTGCTTGGCCTGTTTCTTGGCCTCACTGTCCTTGGACTTCGAACCCTTCTCGTTTTCCTTCTTGGCCGAAATTTTGACGTCCATCACCTTGCCATAGACACCGGAAGGCACCTTGAGCGAGGAGTCCTTCACATCAGCAGCTTTCTCACCGAAGATAGCACGGAGCAACCGTTCTTCCGGTGCCAGCTCGGTCTCACTCTTCGGCGTGATTTTGCCGACCAGAATATCGCCCGGTTTCACCTCGGCACCTACACGGATCACTCCGTCCATGTCGAGGTTCTTTAGTGTCTCTTCACCGAGGTTCGGGATGTCGCGGGTGATTTCCTCCGGGCCAAGCTTGGTGTCCCGTGCAGCCACCTCGTACTCGGCAACGTGGATGGACGTGTAAACGTCGTCCTTCACGATGCGTTCGCTGATACAGATGGCATCCTCAAAGTTGTAGCCGTTCCAAGGCATGTAGGCGACCAGCACGTTGCGGCCAAGCGAGATTTCGCCGTCCTTGGTGCAGGGGCCGTCTGCCAGCACATCGCCCTTTTTGATCTTGTCGCCATTGTTGACGAGCGCCTTCTGGTTGATGCACGTGCCGGCGTTGGAACGATGAAACTTGCGCAGCGCATATACCCAGCAGCCTTCCTCGGGGCGGTGCTTGATTTTGCGGCGGCCTTCCGGCATCTCGCCATTCTTGGTGATCACGATCTGGTCTGCAGTCACGGATGCCACCACACCGTCCACTTCAGAGAGGACAACCGCGTGGGAGTCCTTGGCCACCTTGGACTCCATGCCGGTGGCGACGAACGGTGATTCCGGCGTCAACAACGGCACCGCTTGGCGTTGCATGTTCGATCCCATCAACGCGCGGTTCGCGTCGTCATGCTCCAGGAACGGAATCATGCTCGCGGCCACGGAGACCAACTGCTTCGGCGACACGTCCATGTAGTCGACCTTGTCGGTCGGGCGATCAATGAAGTCACCCCGGAAACGGCAGGTCACCAGATCAGTCGTAAACTTGCCCTTTTCATCAATCGGCTGGTTGGCCTGGGCAACATAATATTTTTCCTCAAGATCACCCGTCAGGTAATCGACCGTGTTGGTCACACGACCCTTGGACACCTTGCGGTACGGGCTCTCAATGAATCCAAAATCGTTTACCCGGGCGAACGTGGCCAAGCTGGCGATCAGGCCGATGTTCGGGCCTTCCGGCGTTTCCACCGGGCAAATGCGACCGTAGTGGGAGGGGTGCACGTCGCGCACCTCGAACCCAGCGCGTTCACGTGACAGACCACCCGGGCCAAGCGCTGAAAGTCGACGCTTGTGCGTCAACTCCGCGAGCGGGTTGATCTGATCCATGAACTGCGACAACTGGCTGCGACCGAAGAAGTCGCGCACCACGGCGGACAACGCCTTCGGGTTGATCAGCTTGGCCGGCGTCATGGTGTCCAACTCCTGATCAAACAAAGTCATGCGCTCCTTAACCAAGCGCTCGGTACGGGCCAAGCCGACACGACACTGGTTGGCCAAAAGTTCGCCCACCGTACGCACACGGCGGCTACCCAAGTGATCGATATCGTCAATCGTGCCATCACCCAGCTTGAGACGGAGCAGGTACTTGGTCGCCTCGACCAGATCCTCCTTCATCAACGTGCGGGAACCATCGTCGCCCTTCAGGCCAAGTTTCTGGTTGATCTTGTAGCGCCCCACGCGACCCAAGTCGTAGCGCTTGGGATCGAAGAACAGACGCTTCACGAGCGCACGGGCGTTGGCCGGGGTCGGCGGATCGCCGGGGCGCAGGCGCTTGTAAATCTCCTTCAAGGCTTCCTCCTCATTGTGAGTCGGATCTTTGGCCATACAGCGGATAATCAGGCCCTCGTCACTGGACACGTCAACGATCTGGATTTTCTTCACGCCCAGTTCGCTGATGCGCTTGACGACTGCCTTGGAAAGCGGCTCGAACGCGCGTGCGACAACGATGCCCTTGGTCGGCTCGACCAGGTCGCTGATCAGCACCTTGTTCTCGAGGTCATCCATCTTCTCCGCCTTCTTGGTGGTGACCTCTTCAATCTTATAAAATGTGTTCAACAACGAGGCGTCGCTGCTGGTGTCCTCCCCCTCGAGGAAGTTGATCGCACGGAGGAAGGTGGTGATCAAAAACTTGCGACGACGCTTCTTCCGGTCGAGGTAGACGTACAGCATGTCGCTGGTGTCGAACTGCGCCTCGAACCATGAACCGCGGTCAGGTATTATCCGGAACGAGTTCAGCGTCTTGCCGTTCGGGTGTTTGGTCGCCTCGAACGCCACGCCCGGCGAGCGGTGCAACTGGCTCACGATCACGCGCTCAGCGCCGTTGATCACGAAACTGCCCTGCGGGGTGATGAGCGGGATTTCCCCCATGAAAACACGCTCCTCCTTGGTCCCTTTTTCGTCCTTGAGACGAAAGATCACGTGCAAAGGAGAGCCGTAGGTCTGCCCCTCGTCGATGCACTCCAGCCAGTCCATCTTGGGCGCGCCGATCACGTAGTGGTCATAATTGAGAACCACCTTTTCGTCGTAACTCTCGACCGGGAAAATTTCATTGAACACGGCCTCCAAGCCGATGTTCTCCCGTTTCTCCGGACTGACTTCCGCCTGGAGAAACTCGTGGTAAGAATTCACCTGCACCTCAATGAGGTTTGGTGGGGCAATGATCTCCTTGATCTTGCCGAAGTTAACGCGCTCTTTCGCTTTGCTAGGCATTGATATTGTGGGGGGTATGGGCCCGGCTACCGGCCGGGTTTTTTTCGGACACTAAAAAACGACAAACACGCTCCCCGTTCCGCGCGGGGATCGTCTTCATCTCAAACGACAACCGGCCATCGAGGCCGTATAAAGTTTTCTTTCTTCCCAAAAGCAGGAATTGCAAAAGGCCGGGGGCGCTTGGCCCCCGAACCCAAATGCATGTTACTTGAGCTCGACGGCTCCGCCGGCTTCCTCAAGCTTGGCCTTGGCGGCTTCGGCTTCGTCCTTGGGGACGCCTTCCAAAACAGCCGCCGGGGCGCCTTCCACCAGTCCCTTGGCTTCCGCCAAGCCCAGACCGGCTTTGACTTCGCGCACAGCCTTGATGACCTGAATCTTCTTGCCGCCATCACTCGTAAGGACGACGTCGAACTCGGTCTTTTCTTCAGCCGGCGCGGCATCACCTCCGCCACCACCGCCTGCGGCCGCAACCGCAACCGGGGCCGCAGCGCTGACGCCCCATTTTTCTTCCAGTGCCTTGACCAAGTCAGCAGCCTCAAGGACTGTCAACCCGCTCAACTCTTCTACGATTTTGTCTATGTCTGCCATTGTATCAACTTAGTTTCGTCGCCCCCGGAGCCCCGGGGATTTAAGTGCGCAGACCGCGCACCGACGAGTTACTCTTGTTGGATTTCCTCCCGGCACTCGCCGGGACGAAAATTCGTTAAAAATTCGCCTACTCTTCGGCGAACTTGGCCCGCACGACGCGGGCAAGACTCGAGCCCGGCTCGACCAACGTCCGGACCAGTTTTCTGGCCGGTGCCTGAATCGTGCCCAGAAGCTTGGCCCGCAGCTCGTCGAGCGACGGCAGATCTGCCAAAGTCTTGATCTGGTCGGCATCCAGCCGTTCGTCGTCCAGAAAACCGAAGTGCCATTCCGGCTTCTCGAATTCCGCCTTAAAATTCTTCAGCACCTTGGCAGCGCCGGTGATCTCGCCCTCGCCGGTGACAGCAGCCAACTGGCCGGCCAACGCTTGGCCAAGGTCCTCGACCCCGGTCTCTTGGGCGGCGATCTTGAAAATGGAATTCTTGACGACGTGCATCTCGGAGTTCCAATCGGCCAAGCGGTTGCGCAGTTCCTCGAACTGATCCACCTTCAACCCCTCGTAATTGACAACGATGAAGTAGGGACTGTTCTTGAGCCGCTCGACGTATTCCTGAGTAATGAGTTTTTTATCTTCGCGCATGGTTTCGCTTTCCTTTCCGTGTTAGGCCGCCTTGAGGATTCCCTTCAGGTCCAGCGTGATTCCCGGACTCATGGTTGACGAGAGCACGCAGTTCTCGATGTAGCGCCCCTTGGCCGCCGACGGCTTGGCCTTTATAATCTCGTCGATGATCGTGTTAGCGTTGTCCGCGATCTGGTCGGCGGAAAAGGATACCTTGCCGGCGATCACCTGAATGTTCGCGCCCTTGTCGAGCTTGTACTCGACGCGGCCGGCCTTCACTTCCTGAACCGCCTTGGCAGTGTCGTCTGTCACGGTGCCGGTCTTGGGGTTGGGCATCAGGCCGCGCGGGCCAAGCACCCGGCCCAGCTTGCGCACCTCAGCCATGGCCTCCGGCGTCGCGACTGCCACGTCAAACCCGGTCCAGCCGCTGGTGACCTTTTCGATGTATTCCTCGAAGCCGACAAACTCGGCCCCGGCATCCTTGGCCGCAGTGGCCGCCTCGCCCTCCTTGGCGAAGACCAGCACCTTGACCTCCTTGCCGCTGCCGTGGGGCAGACGGACGGTGCCACGGATCATCTGGTCGGTCTTGCGCGGGTCGATTGTCATCTTGAAGGCAATCTCGATCGACTCGTCGAACTTGGCCTTGGGAAATTTCCCGAGCAGCTCCGCAGCCTCCCCCACGGAATAACTCTTTCCGGGCTCGACCATCTCGAGCGCCTTGCTGAATCGTTTGCTTGTTTTCTTTGGCATTTTTCTGGGCGCGGTACTGACGGGCCTCTCGACCCTCCCGCTGTTTTTCAAATTATTCCACAACCTCGAGCCCCATGGAACGGGCGGTACCGGCGATCATGCGGGCCGCCATCTCGGGGTTCCGGGCATTCAAGTCCGCTTTCTTAGTTTCCACGATCTCGAGCAACTGCTTTTTGGTCACCTTGCCGACTTTTTTCTTGTTCGGTTCACCGGAACCGGCCGCGATCTTTGCCGCCTTCTTGAGCAGCACCGCCGCGGGCGGAGACTTGGTGACAAATGTGAACGACTTGTCCTGATAAACCGTGATGACCACCGGAATCACCAGTCCGGCCTGGTCCTTGGTCACTGCGTTGTACTGCTTGCAGAACTCCATGATGTTCACACCATGTTGACCCAACGCGGGGCCCACCGGCGGGGCCGGGTTCGCTTGGCCTGCCGGTATCTGCAGCTTGATGTATCCTGAAACTTTCTTCGCCATTCTCGTTTTCTTTTAAAATATTTTATTCGCGCTTGGCCAAGCGACCGGGTTAGCCCTTGTCGACCTCCCAGTACTCGACATCCACCGGTGTGTTTCGGCCAAAGATGTTGACCGTCACCTTGAGTCGGCCCTTCTCCGGGTCAATCTCCTCAACGATGCCATTGTTGCCCTCGAACGCGCCGTGGTTGATCTTCACGGTCTCGCCCACTTCAAATTCGACCTTCGGCCGCTCAAGATCCTCGGAGTCAGCGATGCGGGCCTTGATGTCCGCGATCTCCTCGTCCGGTGTCGGCTCCGGCTGGTCACCGCCCACAAACCCAATGGCGCCGGGGGTGTCCTTGATGAAATTCATCGGTTCGGGAATGATCTTGTGATCGTCATCCCGCAGGTTCACATGGATGAAGACGTACCCGGGGAACAGTTTCTTCATCGAGACTTTTTTCTCACCCCCACGAACGTCCACCACCTTTTCCTTGGCGACAAACACCTCCTCGATGTAAGCGCCCATCTCCTCCACATCAACGCGCTTGTTGATGCTGTCGAGTACCTTTTGCTCCTGCCCGGAGAGGGTATGAATAATGTACCAAGCGTGTGCCATGCGTTACTCGAATCTCAGGACTAAACCGCGTTCACCAAGTAGTCCAGAAGGACTTGCTGAATGAAAAAGTCGCCCAAAAACAGGTCAGCCAAAAATGTGAATGTCCCCAGTAGGAAGACGGCCACCAGCACCATCCACGTTGAGCCCCTCAACTCGTCACGGGTCGGCCAGGAGCATTTCGATAGTTCCTCACGTGTCTGGAGGAAGAAAATGCGGATGCGATCCAGCCACCCCTTTTTCTTCGCTACAAAGAGGATCAGTAGCAGGATCGCTCCAATGATCGACCACTCGATGATCCAATCCTGCAAATTTCCTGACGGGGCGCTCGCGGGATCCGCTGTTGCTGTCGTCTCTGCCGTTGCGGTCGGTGCCGCGCTGTTGTTTGTCTCATTCATGTTCGAACTTTCTTTTTTCAGTTCTCCCGGTGTTTGGCGGAGGGGGAGGGATTCGAACCCCCGGAAGCTCGCGCTTCAACGGTTTTCAAGACCGCCGCATTCGACCACTCTGCCACCCCTCCGGTATGGGGTTGTTAAATCAACTGGCAGGACGGGAGGGATTCGAACCCCCAACAGACGGTTTTGGAGACCGTTGCTCTACCAATTGAACTACCGTCCTACTCAGGGATAAACCCACCCGCGGGGCGACTGCTCTCGCCGCCGCCCCGCGCAAAAGGTTTACTCGACGACCTCGGTCACCTGACCGGAGCCGATCGTGCGGCCACCCTCGCGGATGGCGAAGGTCAAGCCCGCCTCCATGGCAACCGGCTTGCCCAACTCAACCGAGACGGTCACGTTGTCACCCGGCATCACCATTTCGGTGCCTTCCGGCAGGGTCAACGAACCGGTCACGTCAGTCGTACGGAAGTAGAACTGCGG
>DKGH01000243.1:0-13197 GCA_002453165.1 Verrucomicrobia bacterium UBA6775 | reverse complement strand
CGGTAGTTGGTGAAGAATGGCGTGTGACGGCCACCTTCCTCCTTGGTTAACACGTACACCTGCCCCTTGAACTTGGTGTGCGGCTGGATGGAACCCGGCTTGGCCAGCACCTGGCCGCGCTCGACTTCCTCCTTCTTAATGCCGCGCAGCAACACGCCGACGTTCTCACCGGCACGTGCCTCGCTCAGCAACTTGCGGAACATCTCAAGGTCGGTGGCTGTGGTCTTCTGCACGTCGCGCAGACCCACGATTTCCACTTCGTCCATCTTGTTGATGATACCGCGCTCGACACGGCCGGTCACCACGGTGCCACGGCCTTCAATGCTGAACACGTCCTCGATGCACATCAAGAACGGCTTGTCGACGTCGCGCTCCGGCTCCGGAATCGCGGTGTCGCAGGCTTCCAGCAGTTCGCCGATGGCGTTGACCCACTTTTCCTCGCCGTCCAGCGCGCCCTGTGAGGCGCAACGGACGATCGGGGTGTCGGCCGGGAAATCATACTTCGTGAGGAGATCCTTGATTTCCTCCTCAACCAACTCGAGCATTTCCTCGTCTTCCACGAGGTCGCACTTGTTCAGTGCCACAACGAGCGCCGGCACACCCACCTGACGGGCCAGAAGGACGTGCTCCTTGGTCTGCGGCATCGGGCCCTGCGAGGAATCAACCACCAGAATCGCTCCGTCCATCTGGGCGGCACCGGTGATCATGTTTTTCACGTAGTCGGCGTGACCCGGGCAGTCAACGTGCGCGTAGTGGCGCTTTTCGCTCGAATACTCCACGTGTGACGCAGCAATGGTCACCGTCTTGGATTCATCGCGAACCGTACCGCCCTTGGTGATGTCTGCGTAGGAGATCGGCTCAGCCAATCCCTTCTTTGACTGCACATCCACAAGTGCCGCGGTAAGCGTGGACTTACCATGGTCAACGTGACCAATCGTACCAATGTTTACGTGAGGCTTTTCACGTTGGAACTCTTCTTTTGCCATTCGATTTTCTTTTGTTGGTTGGTTCGTTACTTACTTTACGAACAAATTCTCTGTTTAATGGAGCCCATGACCAGGATTGAACTGGTGACCTCATCCTTACCAAGGATGTGCTCTACCAACTGAGCTACATGGGCATCCGCGCTGGGCCCGTTCACTCTAGCCCCGTTCGAAGCGCCAATAAACCACTTGCCTCCCTGTCAATCTGTAAGTAACTGGGAGCCAATGGCTTAGCGATCCTCACACGCCCCAAAAGGGAAGGCAATCTAGTTGCGCTCATCCTCCCCGTCAACGCTTTTTTTTGGTTTTTCCCAAAAAAATGCCTTACGCCGGTTTCTTGATGTTCACCCAGGCGTGCACATGGGGGGCGCCCCGGAAAAACCACAGGCAGTTCGGTCCCTCAATCTGCCAGACATCCCAGACCTTGTCGTCCCCGATGTCGTGATTCTTGTAAAACGCCATGTGCAGATGATCGAATCCACCGGCCTCAACCAGTTTCATCGCCTCTTTAGCGTCTTTTTTCCGAAACATGGCGAGCAAATCGCTCATGGTTTTGCGGACCTGTCCCTTCTGGTCGGCGCTTAACTCCGACATCGGGATGCCCGGCAGTCCCTCTTTTTTGCCGGTCAACGCCACGGTCTTCGTCCCCTGTTCCGGTCGGCTTCTGCCTAAAAGGGCTATTTTACGCTGTTTTCCGTCCATCATGGCGTATACTTTGTTGGCCTGCCTGGCCTGATACCAGTAGACGTTACCGGGGTGGTCCTTTGTCTCGTTGAAGCTACGGGCAGCGTGGCCGTAGAAAATCGGACCGCCGAACGCCTCCCCCTTAACGGCATCGCCGTCACAACGGCGCGTGCAATGACGCCCGGTCAGCACAAATTCGAACTTCCCATTGTTCGGCTTACCGAACAGCGCCACTGAGGTGCTCTCAAACCCTTCGCCCTCAGAGTCGTGCAGCACTTGGCCAAGCACCGTCTTGGCGTACTCCTCACTATGCAGTTTGAGGAAAATCTCCTTCACCAACGCCACCTGATCCTTGTCGAAAATCTCACCGATGCTCCGCTTGGTGATGCTCCAGTTGTTGTCGACCTTCTCGCGCAGCGGATGGTCGAACGGCCGGGCGACCACTTTTTTCTGCTCATCATTCAGGCTCCTGTAAAGCTGGGCGACCAAGGTTTCCGAGTTGGCCTTCTTTTTTGCCGCTTGGCCAAGCGGGGCCGCTGCCAGCGCAGCAGAGCCAAGCGCGGCGGTTTTGACGAATCGCCGCCGATCCATCGGCGACACACAATCCGGACAGGGGTTCTTTTTCATGATCAAACGACAGGGTTAATGCTCCGGTCGGAACGCTCGCACATCGCTTGGCCAAGTCAACCCGGAAAAGACACCGCGCGCTTGGCCAAGCGGGTTGCCGATGGCACACTCCCCTGCCCGATCATGGATAAAGTACGCATTGGCATCATCGGCATGGGCAACATGGGACGCTTCCATGCCAACGACCTGCTTGAAGGCAGGGTCGCCCGCGGTGAACTCACCGCCGTCGGCAGCACCTCTCCGCACAAGCTCGAGGAGTACCGCGAGAAAGGCATCCAGATTTTCGCCAGCGGCGAGGAGATGATCGCCAGCGGCGCGATCGACGCGCTGATCATCGCCACCCCGCACTACCAGCATACCTCGCTTGGCATCGCAGCACTCGAGGCCGGCCTGCACATCATGGTCGAGAAACCGATCTCCGCCCACAAGGCCGATGCCGAGCGACTCATCGCCAAGGCCAACGCGCATCCAGACCAGGTTTTCGCCGGCATGTTCCAACTCCGCGTAGAGCCGCGTTACCAAAAGATTCGCGAGATCGTGCAGAGCGGTGAACTCGGTGACCTCATGCGCGTGCTGTGGATCATGACCGATTGGTTTCGTTCGGAGATTTATTTCCAAAGCGGCGGCTGGCGTGCCACATGGAAAGGCGAAGGCGGCGGTGTGCTGCTCAACCAATGCCTCCATCAACTCGACGCCATGCAATGGATCACCGGCATGCCAAGCCGTGTCAGCAGCCAGGTCGGCATAGGCAAGTGGCACGACATCGAGGTCGAGGACGACGTCACCTGCTACATGGAATTCCCGAACGGCGCCACCGGCGCATTCATCACCTCCAGCGGCGAAACCCCCGGCAGCAACCGGTTCGAGATTGCCGGCACGAAGGGTCGACTCATTCTGGAAAACAACACGCTCACCCTAACACGCAACGCAGTGCCGTCGGACGAATGGAGCAAGAGTTCAAAGATCGGTTTTCAGCAACCGGAGACCACCGTCGAGGAAATCCCGATCCCCGGAGCCGACGCTCCGCACGCAAAGTTGATGACCAACTTCGTCAACGCCATCCTCGACGGCGAAGCCCTCATCGCTCCCGGCAACGAGGGGCTTGGCTCAGTTGAGTTGGCCAACGTCATGGTATACTCCGGCCTGCTTGGCCAAGCGGTCGATCTGCCCATGGACAGCGCCGCGTGGGAAGACAAGCTCAACGAATTGATCACCAACTCCACACACGAAAAGAAAACCGTTGAGGTCAGCAGCGAAGACTTCGCCGCAAGTTTTAGAAAGTAAATTTTAGGAGACAAAAAAATGGAATTGATGGGAATTGCAGACGAGGCGTCGCCCTCGATTGACGGTCAAATCCGGGCCACCAAGGAGCTCGGCTGGAAATGGATCGAGGCCCGCTTCGCCGAAGTCAATGGATTCGAAAAAGGCCCCGTGCACGACATACCGGACGAGGCCTTCGACATCATGGCCGGCAAACTCGAGGACGCCGGCGTTGGTATCTACGCGCTTGGCTCCACCATCTGCAACTGGGCCAAGAACGTCGACACACCGTGGGACGTCACCGTCGGCGAGATCGACCGCGCTATCCCGCGCATGCAGCGGCTTGGTACCAAGTTCGTACGCATCATGAGTTTCAAGCCGGCCGATAATGCTGACAAGACTCCGGATATCGTCTTTGAACGACTACGCGAAGTCACCCAGCGCTTCCTCGACGCCGACCTGCAACCGGTTCACGAAAACTGCATGAACCACGGCGGCATGAGCTGGCAACACGGCGTCGAGCTACTTGAGAATGTTCCCGGCCTCAAGTGGGTCTTCGATACCGCCAACCCCATCTTCAACGCTGACCGCTCCAAACCACAGCCCTGGCCCAAACAGGATCCTTGGGAGTATTGGCAAAACGTCCGCGAACACACCGCCCACATACACATCAAGGACTGCATCTGGGTGGACGAGAAAAACGACGCCGACTACACCTTCCCCGGCGAGGGCGACGGACGCGTCCGCGACATCCTGCAGGACGCCATAGCAAACGGCTACGACGCCGGCGTCTCGATCGAGCCGCACATGGCCGTCGTCTTCCACGACGCGGACAGCGAGGCTAACGAGGACGACATGTTTAAAAACTACGTCGAGTACGGTCGAAAACTTGAAAAAATAATCGAGGATATTATTAACTAGCCATGTTTAGACACAATATTCTGGAGTCTATCTTTACTTACTGCTTGATTACCATGGCAACACAATGGCCTGTTAATAATGGCCATGCTAAAGACATTGATAAGCCTTATATTCTACACAAAGCACTTGATATAAGCCTTATTGCATCAGAGCCCGACATCGTAGACCCTGTAGCTTTAACCTTTGATCATAATTGTCGCCTATTCGTTGTTGAAATGCGCGACTATCCCAATGGAGTTACAAATAAGAAAAAAGGGGGGGCAATAAAACTGCTAAGCGACACTAATGGAGATGGTGAATTCGACAAGGTAACACTTTTCGCAAAGAACTTATCATACCCCACTTCAGCTACTGCATGGAAAGACGGGATACTGGTCGCAGCACCGCCAAACATAGTTTACTTGAAAGATACTGATGGAGATGGTGTCAGCGACGAAAAGGAAACTTTTATCAGTGGATTTAAACTAGGTGTTACAGACAGTAACCTCAATAGCCTTCGATGGAACTTAGACAACTGGATTCATGGCGCCAATGGAGGCAACGGAGGAAATATTTATTTCACCGGAAAAGATGAAGTAAAAACACCTCTAAGAAATTTAGATTTTCGATTCAGGCCAGACATCCGCCGATTGGAAACCACCAGTCAAACTGGTGGAGGATTTGGCTTGGTATTCAATGAGTGGGGACACAGTTTCACAACTTACAACATAGATTATCTCCAACAAAGGATCATACCACAAAATTATATTGATCACGCTCAAAACCTTCGCTCCTTTGAAGCAACAAGAAATATCTCTAGACACGGTAAAATGGCGCGCATATTCCCAATTTCTGAACCAGAGACCCGAGTCAACCATCCTGAACAGGCAGGATATTTTTCATCTGCAGGAGGAATGGGCTATTTGGGCATAGAAGGTTATCCAGAGGATTTAAGTGGAAGTGTTTTTATTTGCGATGTTGTTGGCAACCTTATTCACCGAAACATATTAAATTTAAATGGAGGCGCATATACAGCTTTACGTTCACCAACCGAAAAAAAATCCGAATTCTTTGCAAGTAGCGATAACCATTTTCGCCCAATAGCCGTCGAATTAGGCCCTGACGGAGCACTTTACATTGCTGACATGCAACGCTCTGTAATTGAACATCCAGACTACATTCCTAACAAAATAAAGCGCAGTATTAACATAAGAGAAGGAGATAAAAGAGGACGCATTTATCGCATTACTCCAAAATCCAAACTTTCACCTGTTATATCAAATCTCTCACCTATAAAAATTCAAAATATCGAAGAGGAATTTAAAAATCCAAACCAATGGCGGCGACTAACAGCTCAAAGACTTATATATGAAAATCAAGACAAATCACTTTCGCCAAGGTTAAGAAAATTGATCAGTGATAAAAATGACTTCGCAAGACTTCATGCGTTATGGTCCTTAAATGGACTGGAAGTTATCGAACCAGAAGATATAGTTATGGGATTATCTGACAAAAATCCTAAAATACGCGAAAACGTAATTAGGATTGCAGAAGAAAGCGGGTTTATTAGAGATCCATTGATTCAGAAAAAGCTGATTGATCTGGCGGACGATACAGATCCAACTGTCAGATTTCAAGTAGCCCTTAGTCTAGGAAAAATAGAAGCGACACCTTCCACCCATAGAGCACTGCAAAGTATATATTTTAGCGATCATAAGGATATGTGGACACGTAAGGCTGTTTTTTGTTCACTAAAGGAGAATGAGGTTGAATTCACCCGCAGTATGGTTAACAGAATCCCCCCCTCTTACCTAGACGAACTATTTGAAATTTCAGCAAGTCGATTAAAGAATGAGACTGATCTGAAAATATTAATTGGCATAACCCTGAATACAAATTGGAAAAACGATGAAAAAGTTAAATTACTGAATGCGCTTCGATCAGGCATTTCAAGGTCAAAAAATATTGAAAGCCTTAAATCAATAAATATTCGCTCTTTAACTGAAGGCATACCTGCTCTAAATCTTGAAGAAAAGATGGAACTCCACCAATTATCCGTAATCACCGACTCGGTTCCTTTTTTGGACGACTCTAGCTTAGGGAAGATCATTAACCAGTTACCTAGGCCCGATGGAACAAACACCAAACAGATTAAACAGTATGTAAGATTTATAGCTGATATCAGCCAATCCAAAATAGTAATAGATAAATTGATTTCAATCATAAAATCGGCATCTAATGATGAGATTCAAATAACTGCTATTAACGCGTTATCTAAAATTACTGATCGTGAAAAATCCTCAAGTTTAGTCTCTTTATGGCCACATGTCCTTCCGTCAAATAGATCACAAGTAATAAATATTTTTGTATATAATAACCGTTTTAAAGAAGCTTTTTTAACAGCATTAGAGTCAAAAGCAATTGCGCTTGGAGAAACCAACCTTGATCTTGAGCATAGAAGACAACTTATACGGTACTCAGGTTCTTCACTTGGAAACCGCGCTAAAAAACTATTTGGTGATGAAGAATACAGCAACCGGATCTCAATTGTAGATGATTGGCTTGAGAAACTTCCTGAAAACGGCAACGCAAAGCGCGGCGAAATACATTTTAACAACTTATGCGCTAGTTGCCACAAAAGCAACGGAAAAGGACATACTCTTGGCCCTGAATTAGAGGGATTAAGCCACCGAAGCGTCGAGGATCTTGCTAGCAACATTATTGATCCAAATATGGCGATCAATCCGAAATATGCACCATATAAAATTGTCACCAAATCGGGCGACACTTACGTTGGCATACTTTCCAACCAAAGTTCTAACTCAGTAAGTATAAGTATGCCTTTCAGCATATCTATGAACGTTAATCGCGATAACATCGCCCAATTGCAATCTATGAGATCTTCCATAATGCCGGCTGGACTAGAAAAATCACTTACGCCAGATGGATTACGTGATTTAATTGAATTCATCCGCCTTCCAGCGGCTAAAAAGAGTCAACCTTTTCTTAATTAAAATTACTCAGGACGAAATCAAAAGATGCCGTATGAAGTTTTTATTAGTTACGTCTAAGCGAAGCGGGTGGTATTCAGAGTCTTGAGTAAAAAAATCATCCTCTCAGGTTTTATAGAATCAACCTAGATCCGGGAGTTGATGAAATGTCTCGTGGTCGTCATCCGGCGTGTCGAGTATTTAGCCAGCAACTAGGAGGTGGCCATTTTCAGCGTGCTCCTCTCCCTCTTCCGATTGGGCATCAACAACTACGATTAACGCCCTAATCCAATTGCTTAGCCGAGCCCTAGAGGTACCAATTTCCACAATCAGCCTTTAAATTAAATCACACTCGCACCGCATACATCACTCCCCTTGGCTTGACGCGGAGTGGTTTAAGTTTCAACACTATCTCCACAAGGGGCATCCAGCCTCTTTTCTCCCCAAGGAAGTTTTCGTTTTTATGAGAATCTTTACGTTGATCTGTCTCGCTGCGGTTGCTGTAACGGCAATTGGTGCCGACTTACCCAGACCACAGGAAGTGCGTATCCAGCCTGCCTCCGATGAGGGGAAAAGCGCCATGAAGGGCTTCAAACTGGCCGATGGCCTCTCGGTTGATCTCATTGCTGCAGAGCCGCTGCTTGCCAATCCGGTTGCATTTGACATCGATGAGAAGGGCAACTTTTACGTGGTAGAGTCGTTCCGACTGCACAAGGGCGTTACCGACATCCGCCAGCACATGAATTGGCTGGACGAGGAACTGGCCTCGCAGAGCGTGGAGGACATGCGCAAAATGTTCTACCGCCACAAAGTCAAGGGGCTGACTGACTACTCAGATCGGGTACGCCTGTTGCTCGACACGAACGATGACGGTATCCTGGACAAGGCCACGGTTTTTGCCGACGGCTTCAATGGTGAGGTAGACGGACTCGCGGCCGGCGTACTGCCACGCGACGGCAAGGTCTGGTTCACCAACATCCCGCACCTCTGGCTGCTTGAAGATGCCGATGGCGACGGTGTTGCGGAAAAACGCGAACGTGTCGCCAGCGGTTTCGGCGTCCGCGTGGGTTTTCTCGGACACGATTTACACGGACTGCGGATCGGCCACGATGGGCGGCTTTACTTCAGTATCGGCGACCGCGGCGCATCGGTGACCACTACCGAGGGCCGCAAACTCCACACGCCGGAGTACGGCACAATCTACCGCTGCGAACTCGACGGCTCCGGGCTCGAGGTTTACCATTACGGATTGCGCAACCCACAGGAGCTGGCGTTTGACCAGTTCGGCAATCTGTTCACCGGCGACAACAACTCGGACGGTGGCGACCCAGCCCGCTGGGTACACGCCGTAGAGGGCGGCGACAGCGGCTGGCGCATCGGCTGGCAGTTTCTTAATAGTGCACCGTGGACCACCCGGCGCGGCCCGTGGCTGGACGAAAAAATGTGTTTTCCGGACGGACGCGCGGCGCATCGCATCCCGCCGATCGCCAACATCGGCAACGGCCCATCCGGCCTCACTTACTACCCAGGGACCGGGTTCGGCGATCGCTACTCCGACATGTTTTTGATGTGCGACTTCAAGGGCACTCCCTCTCGCAGTGGCATCCACGCGATCCGCAACGCACCCTTTGGCGCGCACTTCATGGTGGAGAAACAGGAACAGGTCATTTGGAATGTGCTGCTTACCGATGTTGAGTTTGGGTTCGACGGAAACATGTATGTGTCCGACTGGGTCAACGGCTGGGGCATGACCGGCAAAGGCCGCCTCTATCGGCTGGCCTCCAGTGAAAAGGACACCGCTGCGGACGGGGTCAAAAAACTGTTCGCCCAAGGCTTCGGAAAACTGAAGGACGCCCGCTTGGCCAAGCTGCTGAGCCACGCAGACATGCGCGTACGGCAGGCCTCCCAGTTCGAGTTGGCCAAGCGCAAAAACGTCAAGGCACTGGCGAACGTAGCGGCCGGTTCGGAAAATCAGCTCGCTCGGCTCCACGGCATCTGGGGCGTCGGGCAAATCAGCCGACGCGACGCCTCGGCCAACGCACCATTGCTGCCGCTGCTCAAGGATGCCGATGCAGAAGTCCGGGCGCAGACGGTGAAAGTCCTCGGCGATGCCGGATACAACGCAGCCCACGCAACGGTGGTCACGCTGCTTCGCGACAAAAGCGCCCGCGTCCGGGCGCAGGCGGCCATCGCGCTGAGCAAACTCGACCAGGGCGCCGGCGATGCGTTGATCAGGTTGATCGCGGAAAACAACGGCAACGACCCTGTCGTACATCACGCCACCATCCTTGCCCTCACCCGTCACTCCTCCGCCGGAGACTTGGTGAAACTCAACGCGCGCAAACCGGCGGCGATCCGCACCGCGGCAGTGGTTGCCCTGCGCATGCAGCGCAGCGGTGAAGTGGCGACGTTTTTGAATGACGGCAACGCGCTGGTGCAACTCGAGGCCGCCCGCGCGATCGCCGATGAACACATCGACAGCGCCATGCCACAGCTCGCGCGCTTGGCCAAGCGCACTGACCTGGCCAAGCCGGTCATGCGCCGGGCACTCAACGCCAACTACCGCCTGGCCAACGCCGGGGTACTCGCCGCCGTGGCCGCCGACAGCGGACAGGCCGAGCTTGCTCGAGCCGAAGCGCTAAACCTTTTGGCCGCGTGGGAGAACCCCTCCGGCCGCGACCGCATTACTGGCCTGTGGCGGCCGATCGCCAAACGCGACAACTCCGCCGCCGTGGCCGTGCTTGGCGGAACGATCAATCCCATTTTGCGCAACAGCGAAGGGCTCGTCCGCAACGAAGCCATCAACACCGTCAGCAAGTTGAAACTGAAGTCAGCCAGCCCGGCGCTCTTGGCCATCCTCGAGGATAAAAAAGCTGGTTCCGCTCGCGCGGCCGCCTTGCGGGCGCTCGGTGAGATTGATTCACCCGAACTTGCAGACGCCGTCGCCTACGGCAACACGGCCAAGGACACTGCCATTCGCAGTGCCGCCACCCGCTTGGCCGCCAAGGTCAAGCCGGCCGGGGCCACCGGCAAACTGGAAGCCACCTTGATCAAGGGCAGCGTGAGCGAAAAGCAGAGCGCCCTCGTCGCACTGGGCGAACTGAAGGATGCCGCCGCAGACAAGGTACTCGCCGCTTGGCTGGAAAAACTGCTCGCCGACAACGTGTCAGCCGCGCTGAAACTCGAACTGCTCGAGGCCGCCGCCAAGCGCAGTGACGATGCCGTCAAGTCACGCTTGGCCAAGTTCAACGAAAGCCGACCCGATCCACGCCAGAATTTCTTCGCACTCGAGCCCTACGCCGAGACACTTGAGGGCGGCAACGCAGCCCGCGGCAAGAAAGTCTTTTTCGAAAACGTCGCCCTCAGTTGCGCTCGCTGCCACGTGGTCGGCGGTCAGGGTGGCGAAGTCGGTCCGGCGCTGGACGATATCGGCGCGAAGGTCGATCGCGACTACCTGCTCGAGTCGATCGTCAACCCGAACGCGGCCATCGCCAAGGGCTACGACTTTTTCCTCATCACGCTGAAAAACGGACAGGGCTACGCCGGCATCATCAAGAGCGAGACCGACAAGGAAGTGGTGATCAACTCACCCGAGGACGGCATCGTCACGGTGAAAACCGCCGAGATCAAGGAACGCATCAAGGGCCCAAGCGGTATGCCCCCCGGACTGCAATTGGTCGCAACGAAAAACGAACTGCGCGACCTCATAGAGTTCCTCGCCCAACAGAAAAAACCGGCCACGAAGGAATAAACAGGGGCGCCCTGTAATTCTGGTTTTTTGAGCGGGCAATAACGCGCCAGCGTCATGGAGCGCGGTGCTCCGCACCGCTTTTATCCGGGCCGTAACGCTCAATAGCACTAATCGGCATCAACCGGCACTCCCTTTTTTGTTTCCCCGCCACTTGGCTTCCTTTAGCTTGCGGCCACCTATGAAATCCTTGATTCCGGTTCTCGCCGTGTTCGCCCTTGCTGTTGGCACGATCGCCGAAGACAAGCCAAAGCACTCCGCTGTCAGCCCCGCTCCCCGTGATGGAGACTGGTGGGCCAAGCGGCACGCCTCTTTCAACAAGCGCGTGGCCGAGGGCAACGTCGACCTGATCTTCATCGGCGACTCCATCACCCACGCCTGGGAGAACGCCGGCAAGGCGGTCTGGGCCAAGTACTTCGCCAAGCGCAACGCCGTGAACCTCGGCATCAGCGGCGACCGCACCCAGCACGTCCTGTGGCGACTGGACAACGGCAACGTAAAAAACATCAGCCCCAAGGTCGCCGTGGTGATGATCGGCACAAACAATTCCGGTGAGGGCCGCAACACCGCCGAGGAGATGATCGACGGCGTGACGGCCGTGGTCGACAAACTCCACGCCAAGCTGCCCAAGACAAAAGTGTTGCTGCTCGACATCTTCCCGCGCGGCCAGCGCATCAACGCGCAGCGCGGCAAAATCCTGCAGGTGAATCAGGTTTTGTCCCTGCTCGACAAACGACCCAATGTCACGTTCCTGCGTATCGGCCAAAAGTTCGTCAGTGCGGACGGCTCCATCGCCAAGGACATCATGCCGGACTTTCTCCACCTCAAACCCAAGGGCTACGCCATCTGGGCCGAGGCCATTGAGCCGACCCTGGCCAGACTCATGGGCGAATAACCCGACACTTGGCCAAGCGCTTGGCCAAGCGCACCCGTTTTGAGCGAACCGGAACAGCTCAGTGAATTTGCCAAGTCGTTAAAACTTTTCGGCGGCCTCCACCAGTCGGCGCTGGCGATCTCCCTGCTGGCAATCGTGCTCATCCCGTTCATCGGTCGCTGCCTCTCGGCCATCAACCGGCGACGCATGATGTGGTTGCTCGTGGCGTTTGCGATCGGGCAGGAATTGGTCGACTACGGTAACCGGGCCAGCCTGCGCGAGTTGACCCTGATAAAGGATCTCCCGCTCCATCTTTGCCAGTACAGCCTGATCATCGCCACCGTCGGCCTGATTACGCGCAAGCGGTTTTGCTTCGAGTTCGCCTACCTCATCGGAATCACCGGGGCCTTGCAGGCGATGATCACCCCCGCCCCGGCCGGACTCGACAACATGACTTATCTCGTCACGTTTTTCACCCACCACGCGATTCTCGTTTTGTTTCCGATCTGGAACATCGTGGTCGACGGCATGGTCACCACTCGCGGCGCGATCCTGCGAACGATGTTGTTCGTGAACCTGATGGGCATCCCGGTCGCCACTGTCAATTGGCTCATCGGCTCGAACTACATGTACCTCTGCACCAAGCCGGGGGTCGACAGTCCGTTTCTCGTTGGCGACTGGCCGTGGTACCTGCTCGGACTGGAGGTCGTCGCCCTGCTGTTGATGGCCATAGCCTCCGTGCCGATGATATACCTCCGACGCAAGGGACAAGCGGGGCAAATCCTAAATTCAAAAACTAAATCCTAAACAAATTCAAAGGACCAAAATTCGAATTCGGAATTTGTTTAGGATTTCGAGATTAGGATTTCGAATTTCTCAAAGAAGTTGAGTGATGGGGTCGGCGCCGTGGATGACGCGCTGCACCTCGGGGGGGACACCCGCCATCGTTCGGAGCGTGCCGGTGTCGAGGACGGTGTTCATGATGGTGGAGTAGAGATTCGGAATGGTGATCCGATCACTGGCCGGCTCGCCGCCGTCGCGCGTGGAGGAACCAACCACATGGCCCATCTTCAGTCCACCGCCGTAGAGAAGCAACGGCGCGATGCCGGCCCAGTGGTCGCGCCCGGCCTT
>DKGH01000110.1 GCA_002453165.1 Verrucomicrobia bacterium UBA6775 | reverse complement strand
AAAAAAAAAGCCGCCCTTCCGGGCGGCTTAATGAGAACACACCAACTAAGTTATTTGCGACGACGGACAAAGAATGCCGCCAATCCCAACACAGCCAAAGCAATAGTACCCGGCTCGGGAACCACTGTGAGGCTGAAAGCTTCCAAACCAGCCAAGTCAGCCGGAAGACCCGGAGGACTTGCGGTAGAATCACCAGGCGTCAAACCGATCACGTTAGACATACCGATTTCTGCGCCGTTAGTGGCAGCAGCTGCTTCGAATGAGTTAGCACCCTTCCAAGCCTTAACCTGAAAGAAACCGGCACCGTTGAACCCAACGTCAACAGAACCACCACTGAAGTAACCTGCTTTTTTGCCTTCATAAAGGGCAACAGGACTGCCTACAGCACTCAAGTTGTCGGCTGCTTTGCCAGCATATAGCTGAGCCCATGCGCCTTCAAGCTTCGCTCCAGCAGCGTCAGTAAGAATCTGCTTGGTCGGCTTTAAGTTTGTGAAGTTAACTGTACCTTGCGCAAACGCAGAGGTCGCAATAACTGTACATGCCAATAATGCTACTAATTTTTTCATTTTTCTTGGTTTGGTTTTCTATTCTTACCAGAAATCTATTATTATCTACCAGCTATTATTCGCTGGTGGTGAAAGAGCGAGTCCAGTTAGTTGCAGATTCGCGCAACACCCAGAAACCCTCTGCAACCCCTACAACCGGGCCTGCACCGTCAGCAGTATCCCACTCTTCAAAGTCAGCGTCATAAGCACTGATAGAGTAACCAGCTGCTCCAAACTGATAAACAGTCACACCCTCATCGGTCGGGAAACCGAGATCGGCGTCCAACTTACCAGATTGAGGAACTTGGGAGCTGCGGATAGAGAAACCCTTTGGCAGAGCGTTGCTCAAGTCACCCTGAGGGACTTCACCCACGAAAGTGATGTTCACGGCGTCACCAGAGTTCAGAACGAAGAAACCTTCGCCTGGGTTAATTACGTCATCTCCGTTTTCCCATTCTTCGAAGTCTGCGTCGTAAGAGTTAATGGCAAAACCGGCATCACCGAAGCGATAAACAGTCAGTGCACCAGGGTTTGCGCCAAAAACGTCTGCAACCTTGTTTTCACCATTGTTAAGAGGATTGGCAACGATCGAGAAACCGGCCGGAATGCTCTTATTTACATATCCTACCGCGTTGACTGAGTACACTTGAGCCTGAGCTGCAGTGAATCCCAACGCGCCGACAAATGCTGTTAGAAGTAGTGTTTTAGTTCTCATTTTAATTGGAATGTTTTCCGTATGCGCCGCCAACTTGCCAGACACGCCCGGGGCCGTCAACCCCTTTTTTCAATATTTTTTATTTTTTTTTGAACGTGCCTGTTTATCGGCTGTCGCAATGCCCCATTTATGCCCAAATACATGGTTTTAAGCAACTTAAAAGTTGGGTGTCAGACTCTTTTGTTGGCTATTTTTTCGAGTTCAGCCGCCAAATCCACATCCTTTTGGGTTACTTTGTTGCCGGCATCGTGGGTGGTGAGTCCTATTTCCACTCTACTATAGACGTTAAACAGTTCCGGGTGGTGGTTGGCTTTTTCACAGGCGAAGGCCATTTCGTTGATAAAGCCCATCGCCTCTGTGAAATTAGCGAACCGGTATTCCCGGCTAAGTTTGTCCTCGGCGAAGGTCCAGCCCGGCAGCTTGGCCAAGGTTTCCTCAATTTTTTCGTTGGTTAATGCGTTGTTCATAGTTGACCTGTCGGAGAAATCTTCGCTGAACGGGTGGCTTTTTTCAACATTCCTGATGCTTAGACTCTCTCAAAGTTGACTTTCGCTTGGCTAAGCGGCAAAGCTTTGCGCCGTTTCGCTGACCAAGCGCTTGGCCAAGCGGATGCGATCCATCCATTATTCTACAATGATCCATCGAATGATCTCCCTGGCCGCGATTGGCCTCGCCTCTTTAATCCTGATCGGCTGCGGTCCCGGAGGGAACGAAAACGGCTCCGGCGAACCGGGCGGCTCCGAGTTAAAAATCCTGAAAATTACAGTCGGCTCTGAACCGGAGGATGTGGATCCACACGTTGTCACGGGTGTTCCCGAGCACCACATCATCGCCTCGCTGACCGAAGGTCTGGTTGCCGAGGATCCGGTTGACCTACATCCGGTTCCGGGTGTGGCGGAAAAATGGGACATCTCCGAGGACGGCACGGTTTACACGTTTCACTTTCGTGAGAATGCCAAGTGGTCCAACGGGGATGCGGTCACTGCGAACGACTTCGCGATGTCGTACAAGCGCATCCTCACCCCTGCCCTTGCCTCGAAGTATGCGTACATGCTGTTTGTCATGGAGGGTGCCGAGGATTACAGCTCCGGCAAGTTGACGGATTTCTCCAAGGTTGGGGTCAAGGCGCTGGATGAGCGGACGCTTCAAATCACGCTGAACGCACCGACGCCCTACTTTCTCTCGCTGCTCAATCACTACACTTGGTTCCCCGTTCACATTGCCACGGTGGAAAAGCACGACGGGATGACCAAGCGCGGCAGCGGCTGGACAAAGCCTGAAAACTTCGTAGGCAACGGAGCGTTCACCTTGAAGTCATGGGAACTCGACCGGAAGTTGGTCGTAGTAAAAAGCAAGACTTACTGGGACGCCGCCACGACCAAGCTGGACGAGATTCACTTTTATCCCATCCAACTGGAGACCACGCAGGAGAACACGTTTCGCGCGGGGCAGATCCACAATATTTACAATCTCCACAACGACAAGATTGAAACCTACAAGGCCAACTACGTTGATGAGTTGCGTATCAAGCCACACTTGGCCTCGTATTTTTATCGCTTCAACGTGACTCGAAAACCGTGTGACGATGTTCGCGTACGGAAGGCGCTCGCCATGGCGATCGACCGCGAAAGTCTCGTGAAAAACGTGACAAAGGGAGAGCAGATGCCGGCGGATTTCTTCACGCCACCCGGAGTTGCCGGCTACACAGCCCGGGCCCGGATCGGCGGTGATGTCGAGGAGGCCCGGCGCCTTCTGGCCGAGGCAGGCTACCCCGATGGCAAGGGCTTCCCTTCGCTGGATCTTCTCTACAACACCACCGAGGGCCATCGCATCATCGCCGAGGCAATTCAGCAGATGTGGAAGAAAAACCTGAACATCAATGTGACGCTGCAAAATCAGGAATGGAAAGTATACCTCGACCGACAACGCGAGATGGATTACCAAGTGAGCCGTGCCGGATGGACGGGTGACTATCCTGATCCGAACACCTTCCTCGACATGTGGACGTCGTGGAGTCAGCAAAACCAAACCGGCTGGTCCAAGCCGGAGTATGACGCGCTGATCCGCAAGGCCGCAGTCACCAAGGATCCCGCTGCACGGCTCGAGGTGTTTCAACAGGCGGAGGAAATCCTGATGAACGAACTGCCGATAATCCCCATCTACATTTACACCCGCGTCTATGCGCTGCATCCCGCGGTGAAAAACTGGCATGCCAACGTGCTGGATCATCATCCGTGGAAGCATGTGGACCTCGACCTGAGCAAGTTGAAAGAATAGGTACCGACCCACCCCGCTTGGCCAAGCGCAGGCACGATGTTCGTTTTCATTTTACGGCGAATCCTTGAAACCATCCCGGTTTTGCTGTGCGTCGCGGCGATGACGTTTTTCATGTGTCGCTTGGCCCCGGGCGGCCCGTTTGACGACGACAAACAGGTCACAGCCGAAGTGCGCGAGCAGTTGAACAAGCAGTTCAACCTGGACAAGCCACTGTATATTCAATTCTACCAGTATCTGGTCAACCTCCCGAAGCTGCAGTCATTCAAGTACCCCAACCGAACGGTTGGGGACATCATCAAGCAAAAGTTCCCTGTTTCGTTTAAACTCGGTTTTTTTGCCATCACCATTGCGCTTGGCATCGGAGTTCTGTTCGGTGCCGTTGCATCGCTGAAACCCAATTCGTTCATCGATTACATTCCTTCATCACTAGCGATGATCGGCATCTGTCTGCCGACATTCGTGATGGGGCCGATCCTGATGTACATCTTCGCACTCAAACTTAAATTACTGCCGGCCACCGGCTGGGGTGGTTTTGACGGGGATGCAATTTTCCATGCGGACATGATCCTGCCGTCGCTAACGCTTGGCCTCTTTTACGCCGCCTACATTTCGCGGCTCACCCGCGGTGGCATGCTCGATATCCTCACGCAGGACTACATCCGCACGGCCAAGGCCAAGGGAGCTTCCGGCCTGCGTGTAATTATAAAGCACGCGATGCGCGGGGGCCTGCTCCCGGTGATCAGCTTCATGGGGCCGGCGGTGGCTGGGTTGATCGCGGGATCGTTTGTCATCGAGACAATTTTCAACATCCCCGGCCTCGGTAAGGACTTCGTACAGAGCGCGTTCAACCGGGACTACACGCTAGTACTCGGGGTGGTGATGTTTTACGCGACACTCATCGTCCTACTCAACCTGGTCGTTGACATCCTGCAGGTCACCCTCAACCCGAAACTCAAGTTCAATTCCTGACCGTGACAGAGCCAGATAGCCAAGCCAAACCAAGCGCACTCGACCAAGTGGAGAAGGGCGAATCGCTTTGGGTTGGTGCCTGGCACCGGCTTCGCAAAAACAAGATGGCCCTCGTAGGTGGCACGTTCATTCTGCTGCTCGTCGGGTTGTCGTTTATCGGGCCATTTTTTCTCGAGGACAACTACTACACGCATCAGGAGCTGGACCTAAAAATGAAGGCACCCGGTGGGGAGTACATTTTGGGCACCGACCACCTCGGGCGAGATCAGCTTGGCCGGATCATCAAGGGCGGCCAAATCTCGCTGATGGTCGGCCTCGTGGCCACGATCGTCTCCCTGACGATCGGGATCGGCTATGGGACGATCTCCGGTTATTTCGGTGGAAACATCGACCGCTTCATGATGCGTGTTGTCGACATCCTTTATTCGCTGCCGTTTACCATATTCGTGATTTTGCTGATGGTATTCGCCAAGGACCTAGGCGACTCGATCGACGTCTGGTTCAAGGCACGCGGCTCCGACTTTTCCATCTCCGGCCAGTGGAACATGCTGCTGTTATTTTTGGCCATTGGCGCGGTCGAGTGGCTGACCATGGCCCGCATCGTTCGCGGTCAGGTACTCAGCCTGCGCAAACAGGAATTCATCGAGGCCTGCATCTCACTTGGCCTGCCGACGCGCCGGATCATCTTTCGCCACATGGTGCCGAATGTGCTTGGCCCGGTAATCGTGTACACCACGTTGACGATTCCCGCCGTGATGCTGCTCGAGGCGTTCCTGAGCTTCCTCGGCCTCGGCGTGCAGCCCCCCACCCCGTCGTGGGGACTACTGATCAAGGACGGCGCGGACCGGATGCGCGAGGCGCCCTGGATGCTGATCTATCCGGGGATCATGTTTGCCCTCGCCCTGTTTTCATTCAATTTCGTCGGGGACGGCCTCCGGGACGCCCTCGACCCCAAAACCTCCAAAGATTAATTAATGCAAACCAAAGAAGATTGATGCCGCAGGATAATAAACAGCTATGCAAGGATGAGATTTATGCAATTGTCGGTTGCGCCATCGACGTGCTCAACGGTGTCGGGGCCGGTTTTCCCGAGGATGCGTACGGGAAGGCGATGGCCATCGAGTTCGGCGAACGTGACATTGCCTTCGAGCAGGAAAAGGCGTTCGACCTGACGTATCGCGACCAGGTGATCGGGCAGTTCACCACCCAACTCATCGCCTACGACAAGGTGATCGTGGACTGCCGGATTGTGGAACGCATCAACCACCACGACCGCAACCAAATGATCAACATGTTAAAAGTCTCCGGACTCGAGGTCGGGATTGTCCTGAACTTCAAGCGGCCCAAGCTCGAGTGGGAACGCGTCATCTACACCCGCCGCCCGCCGGGCAGCGAGGAGGAAGCCGAAGAGGAAACCGACGAGATTTACGACGTCGAGAACGACGATACTATTTAGTCTCGAAATCTGAGTCGGGCAAAAACTGTCTATAGTTCGTCACCGTGGCGGGATGAACTTCAACAAAATGTCCCGGCTTAACTTCTTTAAAAACTCCCTCCTTAATAGCATCGATCGCTGAATGGGGTATCCAGCTTCGAGAAGCAAAAGCGCAACCTGCAGGAGGTTCTATTGGAGATGGCGGATCACCATTGAGTACAATCCTCTCACGCTTGCGCTCAGACACTGGATCCAGCATTGGGATAGCGCTAATTAAAGCCTTAGTGTAAGCATGCAATGGATTAGACATAACTTCAACGGCGTCACCTAACTCAACAATCTTTCCTAGATACATCACAGCAATTCGATCCGCCATATGACGCACAACTGAGAGGTCATGCGAAATAAAAATCATTGTAAGCCCTAGATCATTTATCAGCTCATTTAAGAGGTTCAGCACCTGAGATTGAATGGATACATCGAGCGCAGAAACTGGCTCGTCAGCAATGATCAATTTAGGCTTAGGCGCAAGTGCTCTTGCAATAGCTATTCGCTGACGTTGCCCTCCCGAGAACTCATGCGGATACTTATTCATTTGCGATGGTGACAAACCAACTTTAACCATAAGTTCACCGACAGAATCTTTCAATTCATCCCCTCTCAACTTGTGCCGCACCCGTATCGCTTCGGACAGCGTATCGAAAACGGTCAACCTTGGATTAAGAGATGCAAACGGATCTTGAAAAATCATCTGGAAATTAGGCCGCATCAAACGCAGCTGCTTTTCAGGCAAATTGGTTAACTCTTCCCCTTGAAGGAAAATCTTTCCAGAAGTTGGGCGGATTAACTGCATAATCGCCCTTGAAAGTGTAGTTTTACCGCATCCGGACTCTCCTACTAAACCAAGTACTTCGCCCTTTTTGATGGACAGACTAACCCCATCAACTGCCTTAACATACTTAGTTTCCCTATTTGTAAAACTAAACAACGATTTTCTTAGCGGAAACCAAGATTTCACATCTTGGATTTCGAGGAATGATTCCGAAATGCTCACTTTAAGTAATCTTTATAGTTCTCAACCGATGCTGGATGAACCTCCACCCAGTGCCCAGTTTCTACTTCAATGTACTCAGCATCCATTTGCGCCTCTTCATCTGTGAATTTAAGATCACTGCGGGGAGCGAAAGAACAAGGAAGACGAGGCCCAACAGGCTGGGCAGGCACACCGGGAATCGTATACAACATACTTCCTTTTTCTTGAGTTGATGGAATAGACTTTCTTAATCCACGCGTGTAAGCGTGCCTTGCTCTATAAAAAATATCATCAGCAGATCCAGACTCTACCACCTTGCCACAATACATTACACTAACCCTATCGCAAAATCCGGATACAACACCAAGATCATGAGTAATCAATATCACAGCCATTCCTAGCTCTTCCTGCATCTTTTGAATTAACTCTAAAATCTGCGCTTGAACCGTAACATCCAAAGCGGTGGTGGGTTCGTCAGCAATAAGCAACTCAGGCTTTGTAATTAGCGCCATTGCTATCATTATGCGTTGACGCATTCCACCAGAGAACTCATGGGGATAAAGACTATATCTCTTTTTTGGATCTGGTATGCCTACAGAATCCATCATTTCCAAAGCCAGTTCTCGTGCTTGATTTTTGCCACAAATTTTATGAATCAATAACGGCTCAATCAACTGCGCCCCTACTCTCATATATGGATTTAGAGAGGTCATTGGATCTTGAAAAATCATCGAAATTTTTCTCGCACGAATTCGGTTTAGATGAATCTTTGGAATTTTAAGAAGATCAACACTATCAAAAAGTGCCGTACCGGAAACAATACGACCTGGAGGTTGAGGAATAAGTCGTAGAAGCGAATAGCATGTCACCGATTTACCAGAACCAGATTCACCCACAATCCCTAGTGTCTCACCTTTCTCCAACTTAAGAGATACACCATCGACAGCACGCACAGTGCCTTGGCGAGTATCAAAATAAGTTTTAAGATTATCTAGCTGAAGCAAAGACATTTAGTCTAAAATTAAAAGCGCAAAAAAATTAACCCCTACCAGAGAACCAAAAAAATAGCGTTTATGGCAACTAGTAAAAAAAACTGTTAAAACAAAATAACTACTTTTACTGTTCCCTTTTTAGTCATAGAAGCAAGATGATCAATGAATAAGCGATTCTATTTATTTTTTAAATTATTATTTCTTTTATCAATCAGCTTCGATTATTCGATTAAGGCAGAGCATATCCACGGCCTCCACTGCGGGCACGCCGCCAGCATCTGGTCCAGCATCGACTCGCCGTCGCAGCGCTACGCCCCGGATCGGGCGGTGGACATCCAGCATTTCGACCTCGACGTCACGCCCGACTTCAAAAACCGACGCGTGTCCGGCACGGCGACGTTCACGTTTCAACCGATCCTCAAGCCGCTTGGCCAATTGCGGCTCGACGCGCACGACCTCGAGATTCACACAGTCACCGGCAGCACCGAGATCGCCGCGTGGCAAAACACCGACCGGGCGTTGATCGTCACCTTCGCCAAGCCGATCGCCCCAACGTCGCAGGCCAAACTCACCGTCACCTTCGAGGCCGAACCAAAAAAGGGACTCTACTTCCGCACTCCGGAGATGGGCTACGACCCCGGCGATACTCACATCTGGACACAGGGCGAACCGATCGAGGCGCGGCATTGGTTCCCGTGCTTTGACGCGCCGAACGAGTTTTTCACCTCGACCATGACCTGCCGCGTGCCGGACGGCATGACCGCCCTCTCCAACGGCCGCAAGGTCTCCGATGCGGTTGACGAGAAAACCAAGCTGCGCGTGATCAAGTGGAGTCAGGAAAAACCGCACGTCAATTATCTCATCACGCTCGTCGCCGGCTACTTCAAGCGTCTCGAGGAAAAACACGGCGACCTCTCGATGTCGTTCTGGACCGCGCCGTCCGATTTTGCGAATGCCGCCAACTCGTTCCGCTACACCAAGGAGTGCATGGAGTATTTCGAGGCCGAAATCGGCGTGCCGTATCCGTGGGCCAAGTACGACCAGGTGACCGTGCAGGACTTCCACTGGGGCGGTATGGAGAACACCAGCATCAGCACGCTCAACGCCTCGACTCTGTTCAGCAGCGAGACGGAAAACATCCGCAGCAGCCAGGGACTTATGGCGCATGAGTTGGCGCACCAATGGTTCGGCGATCTCGTCACCTGCAAGGACTGGAGCCAGCTCTGGCTCAACGAGGGATTCGCCACCTACTACACGCACCTCTTCGCCGGGCACAAGGACGGCATCGACGAGTTCCGCTACAGCCTCTACCGCGACCAAAAACGCCTCACAAGCCGCTCCAACGACACCGCACCGATGGTCAATCGCGACTACCAAGTCCCGGAGGACATGTTCCGCAAATACGGTTTCCTCTCCTACACCAAGGGCAGTTGGATTCTGCACATGCTCCGCTCGCAGCTTGGGCCGGACCTGTTCCGCAAATGCGTCAAGACCTACCTCGAGCGGCATCGCCACGGCAACGTCGTCACCGAGGATTTGCGCTCTATTATCGAGGAACATTCCGGCCGGTCGTTCGACCGTTTTTTTGATCAATACGTTTTCCACGCACACCATCCCGAATTAAAGATCGCCTACGCGTGGGATGAGAAATCCATGCTCGCCAAGATCAGCGTGCAGCAGACACAAAAGATCGGCGACAACGTCCTGCTCTTTCACGTGCCACTACCGGTGCGGTTCAAGGTCGACGGCCAGGCGGTCAACCACACCCTGCCAATCACCAAGCTCGCCGAGGACTACTACTTCCCCCTGGCCAAGGCGCCGCAAATCGTCCGCATCGACCCCGACCTGACGCTCTTGGCCAAGATCACCTTCGCCCCGCCGACCGGGCAGCTTCACGCGCAACTGGCCGACGCCACCGACGCACTTGGCCGCCAAAAGGCAGTCGAACTCCTGGCCAAGCGCAAAGACAAAACGACCGTCGAAAAACTGACGCACGTCCTGCGGAACGATTCATTTTACGGCGTCCGCATCGCCGCCTCACGGGCGCTGCGTGGCATCGCCACCGACGCAGCGTACGAAGCACTGGCCGGCTCAACCGATCAGCCCAACGCCAAGGTGCGCTCGCAGGTCGTCTCCGATATTGCCAGCCAACCCAAGCCCGGTGCCCTGCCCCACCTCAAGCGCATTCTCGACAGCGAAAAAAATCCGGCGATCCGGGCACAGATCGTCAGCCGTCTGGCCGGCCACGAGGACAGGCAGGCGAACCGATTGATCAACCAAGCGCTTGGCCAAGCGTCCTTCCGCAATCAGATCGCCGACGCCGCCATCTCCGCACTGCGAAAACAGGACAAGCCGGGGAATATCACCAAGATTCGAGCCGCGCTGGAGAACAACAAGGCCAAGTTCACCACCCGCGGCTACGCCAACGCCCTCCGTGCCGTTGCGTTCCTCGGTCGCAACCATAGAAACAAAACGGAGCTTCGTGAGTTTTTTGCCGGCCACATTCACAATCCCAAGCGTCGTGTGGCCCTGGCCGCCATCGAGTCGCTTGGCCAACTAGGGGATCCCCGGGCCATCGCCGCCCTCGAAAAGTTCACCGCCAACGCCGAAGGCGACCCCTACCGCCGGGCCGCCGAGCAGGCAATCGAGAAAATCCGCGCCGCCCGCAAGCCGGCCGACGACTACAAAAACCTACGCAAGGAAGTCGCCGACCTGAAGCAATCCAACAGCAAGTTGACCAAGGAGCTTACGGACTTAAAAAAACGCTTCGACGCCGCCCTGAAAACCAGCCAACCGGCGAAAAAAAAATAACATCCGCGCGAGGCCAAGCCCACCGTATTATACCTGCTCCCTCTGAGGAGCAACTGTGCGAAGGCCGGATGAGAGTGGAGTGCACTTTTCATGAAAACTCGATACCAGTTCAAACCAGCTGTTTCCACCCTCTCCCTCAAGGGAGAGGGTATGATTTAATCAAGCGAACGATGTTTTTGGACTTGTATCGGAAAAGTGGACAGTGCTGAAAGTTGCTATCTGCAGCCGCCCCAGCTTTGTCAGGCGTTCAACCGGGAGGCCAGGCCATCTTACGACCTCCCAGAATGTGGCAATGCATGTGTGGCACGGTCTCACCGGCATCCGCGCCGTTATTCAACACTAGCCGAAAGCCGCTCTCACCGAGGCCAAGCGATCGGGCCACCTCCGCCGCCTTGAGCAGCAGATGGCCAAGCAGGGATTGATCCTCCGGCTTGGCCTCGTTGATGCGCGGGATCGGTTTACGCGGGATCACCAGCACGTGCGACGGGGCAGCCGGGGCAATGTCCCGAAACGCCACCACCTGGTCATCCTCATAGACGATGTCCGCCGGGATCTCCCGGTCACAGATTTTTTCAAAGAGTGTTTT
>DKGH01000102.1 GCA_002453165.1 Verrucomicrobia bacterium UBA6775 | reverse complement strand
TTGGCACAAGGAGAGTTTAGTTAAGGGCTAAGATGAGTGCCATAGATTATTGAATGCCCAGTTTAGCTCTTATCTTTATCTTTTACTGGTTTGAAGTGCCGATGCTCGTAGTCTGGCTTGTTTGCTTCCATAGCCGCTTCCACTCTCCGGGTATATTCCGCCTCTCCGAGTATTGGGATTGCGCTTTCGGGCGGCAGAAGTAAATTGTGAGCGCAGTTTGTGTTTTTACTAGGCTTCCATCGCCTTGCCAATGCGAGCATCTGCGTTTCTTCGTAGGACTTGGCTCCCACTACGCGGGAAAAATGCCTAAGTACACTTGGCTTAGGTGGAGGGTTGATGCCTCGTTCAATCTTGGACCAAGTAATGTGTGGAATCTTTAATATCATGCAAAGTTTGCGAGTGTTCGTTGTGTAACGAACACGTAACTGCCTTAAGTATGAATGAAATTCTATTCCCACAAATCGAAAGACTTCGAAGAATTGTTGCAGGCTGCCAATAACCTCCGCCGGCGAAGCTTAGGATTACCAAATACAGCAAGCAATTCTTTTTTCTTAATCAAAAATCATGAATTCAGTTTGCACTTGTTTGTGTTTGGGGTGTGATTGTAGCGTGCCGCGACCATTCAGGTGATAATATTATGAGTGAAACACTACGCTGGGGCATTTTGGGAACAGGCATGATCGCCGGTAAATTTGCTGCTGACTTAAAGTCGACGAGTTTGGGAGAACTGTCTGCAACGGGGTCACGAAACCAATCCTCTGCTGATGGCTTTGCAGCGAAACACGGTGGAAAAGGCGTCGTGGGGTATAACGTGTTGGTCAACGACCCGGAAGTCGATGCCATTTATAATTCACTGCCCAATGGGCTACACGCGGAATGGTCCATCAAGGCCATGCAGGCGGGAAAACATGTGCTCTGTGAAAAACCGATGGCGCGAAATACCACCGAGGTTGAGGAGATGTTTCGCGTGTCGGAAAAGACTGGTCAGATTTTGGTGGAGGCATTCATGTACCGTTCGCATCCCGCCATTCAAAAGCTGATTGATACCGTGCGCGGCGGAGCGCTTGGCCAAGTGAAGTTGATCCGCTCCAATTTTTCCTTCACGCGCGAGGTCATGGAAAGCGATGCGCGTTATCAGGTGAACCACGCGGGAGGCGGCTTGATGGATGTTGGGTGTTATTGTGTCAATCTCGCCCGTGCCGTCATGGGCAGCGAACCTACGGAGACTGCCTGCTTCGCCCACATTCATGAAAAGGGAGTGGATGATTACGCCGCTGGCCTTTTACGTTTCGGGGAGAAAACATTGATGACGTTCACTTGCGGCATGACGGTGCACAACGACTGGACAACTTATATCTCTGGGGATGATGGGGAAATCGAAATACAAGCCCCGTGGTTTTGTGACGGCACTTTCAAGCTGACGCGTGAAGGAAAAACCGAGATGATAGAGACGAAGACAGACAAGCCAATGTACGCGCTGGAGGCAGAGGCGTTTGCAGCAGCTGTTGCAGGCGAAACTCCTTGGATCACGAAGGAGGACACCCTCGGAAACATGAAGGTGCTGGATCAACTTCGCTCTCTTTCGGGCGTCCCCGTGCCGGGCTGATAATGTCAGAGCAGCGACCGAACATCCTCTGGATTTGCACTGACCAACAGCGCTACGACACGATTCGTGCGCTTGGCAATCTCCACATCAATACGCCATGCATTGACGATCTGGTCGGCAAAGGGGTTGCGTTCACCCAAGCCTACGCACAAAGCCCGGTTTGCACACCTAGCCGCGCGGCATTCCTGACCGGGAGATATCCCCGCACAACCAAGTGCCGCCAGAATGGCCAAGCTATGCCGCCCAGCGAAAAACTCGTCAGCCGACTTTTTGCTGACGCCGGCTACACATGCGGCTTGGCTGGAAAACTGCATCTGGCCACCTGTGCGAACGGAGTTGTCGAAACGCGCATCGACGATGGCTACGAGGTGTTTCATTGGTCACACCATCCACAACCTGACTGGCCGGAAAACGCCTACACACAATGGCTGCTCTCCAAGGGTACATCGTGGGAGGAATTGTACAGCGGCCCCTCAACCGATTACATCAAGCACGGCGTTCCAGAAGAGTTCAATCAAACGACCTGGTGCGCGGAAAAAACGATCGAGTTCATTCGCGAGCAAAACGGGGCGCCCTGGTTCTTTAGTTACAATTGTTTCGCGCCTCACCACCCGTTTGACCCACCAGCCGATTTTTTGGCGCGATACAACGCGGACGACATGCCTCTTCCCAAGACTAAGCCGGGCGAACTCGGCACCAAGCCCACCTATCAGCAACTTGATGGCCGTTTTTCCCACAACGACCCTGATGGGTACGACATGGCCAAGATGACCGACCGGGATAAGCAGGAGATCACGGCTGCCTACTACGCAATGATCGAACTCATCGACAAACAGGTCGGCCGAATGGCGGGAGCACTCGAGGACACAGGGCAACTTGACAACACGATCGTCATTTTCATGTCCGACCACGGAGAGATGCTTGGCGATCATGGCTTTTACCTTAAGGGGCCGCATTTTTATGATGAGGCAGTTCGCGTACCGTTAATTTTTTCATGGAAGGACCGAATCCAATCTGACGTGAGAGCCGATTGTCTAATGGAACTGATCGATATCGCCCCCACCCTGCTGGAGGCCTCGGGCATCGACATTCCGGAATACATCCAAGGCCGATCGCTCATGCCGATCCTGCTTGGCCAAGCGCCAGCAGATCACCATCGTGACTACGTGTTCAGTGAATATTACAACGCGTGGACGCATAAACATTCCTATGGTTCCATGCTGCGAACAAGGGATGAAAAAGTGGTCGTCTATCATGGCACAGACCAGGGTGAACTTTACGATCTCAAAAACGATCCCGACGAATTTGAAAACCTTTGGAGCAACCCCTCACACACCGACAGAAAAATGCGGCTGTTAAAGGCCTGTTTTGACGCCAGTGTATTCACTATGGATCCTGCCCCGCCACGGCTTGGCCCGTTTTAAATCATGAAATTCTGCCTAAATACCAGCACCATCAAACCTCAGCCGTTGATTCGCAAAATCGAGTTGGCAGGCCAAGCGGGCTACGATGGCATCGAGCTATGGGTGAACGACATTTACGAACACATCGGTCGCGGCGGCGAGGTGAGAGATGTTGAATTGGCCATCGCCGACAACGGATTGATTGTACCAAGCATGATTGCCATCCGGCAGTGGGGAGACATGGACGGATGGGAATACCAACTCGTCAAGGACGAGGCCAAGCGCCGCTTTGCTCTCTGCGCCCGGCTTGGCTCTCAGTACATCGTCGCCACTCCGCCATTGGAAAAAATGGAGACCGATCATCTGCCAGAGCGATACCGAGACCTGCTTCAAATCGGGCGCGAAGAAGGCATCAAACCGACCTTTGAATACATCAGTTTTTTTAAATCGGTTTACCGATTGGCCGATGCGTGGGACATTGTTCAAAAAGCGGACGACACCGATTCAACCATCATCCTTGACGCCTTCCACAACTGGAACAGCAACTCCACCTTGGAGGACTTGCGTCAAATTCCGTTAGACAAAATCAGCCACTACCACATAGACGATGCGGCGCACAACAAACCGCCAACAACTCAAAAAGATCCCGATCGGGTGATGATTGGCGAAGGACAGATCGATCTAAAAGTGGAGATCGCCGCGCTCAAAGAGATCGGCTACGACAAAACAGTCAGCCTCGAATTATTCAATGCCGAGCTTTGGGAGAAGGACCCATTGGAAGTCATTTCCAATGGTCTTACCCGAATGAAAGAATTGTTCGCCTGATTTTTTTGTGCTTGGCCAAGCGCTTGGTTTACTTGAAATAAAACAACATAAACACGGCACAAGCGGCCAGTAACCCGCCCCAAACACGGTCGTCCTTGAGAAGATTGCCCCCTTCCCCTTGGCCATTCGCTTTGATTGCGGTGGAGGCGAACATGCCCCATGTCCAAAGGGACCCAATCACTGCCGCAACGACTGGCGACAGGATTTCTTTCCACATGGTTAAACCAAGCACGGCGTAAACGACCAGCGACAGGCCTACCTTTAGTAAAAGTGACCGCATACTGGACTCGGTAAAAATCCCCAACCCGATGAAAGTCAGCTTTGATTTCTCACTATCCGGTTGCGTCAATTTGCTCACGATGACATTTGCGATCGCTGCACAAATGGCAGCCACAAAAACACCGTGGAAAAAGTTTAGGTTCGTGCCGAACAGACCTGAGAAAAACTCGGTCTTGCCGAGGGTCACGCCATACAGCGGAACGATGGCATACGATACGACGACCCCTGTGACGATCGATGCGAACCCTCCGGCCGCGGTTGCCCCTTTCCAAAGCATTCCAACTGCAAACGCGACTACAACACCGCCAACGAGTTTTGACTGGTGTGACGCAACATAGTTGAAAAAGAGCTGTTTCGTGTTGGGATCAAAGACTGCAATCGTCAGCAACGCGCACCCGGTTACCATGACACCTATCAAGATGCGCCCAATTTTGATGAGTTGTTTTTCGTCCGCATCGGGGTTGATGTAGCGCTTGTAAATATCGAACGTGATGAGAGTTGCGGCTGAATTCATCATTGAATCGACGCTGGACAAGATCGCTCCAATTAAGCCAGCCGCGACCAAGCCGACCAGGCCTGCAATCCCGGCCGGAGCCACCACCTCGCGCAATAAAAGCGGGAAGGCGGTGTCTCCATCGATCTCCACGCCAGGTAATTTCTTTGAAAAGACATAATAGGCGGCAATCCCGGTTCCGATTGAGATAAATGGAATCAACAGTTTCACGAAGCCTGCTGTGATGATCCCAACTCGAGCTTCCTTGTCGGATTTAGCCGCCAATGCCCGTTGAACAATAAACTGGTTCGCTCCCCAATAGTAAAAGTGAAGAATCATTAGCCCGCTCAACATTCCTGACCAGGGACGTTTTGGGTGGTCCGACGGAAGATATAAATGCATCAGGTCTTCCCCTTCCCGGTCGAGCGTGCGCATTTGATCCCAACCACCAATCTCGCCGAATGTAAACCAGGCTACAATTAAGGCGCCGAGCAGCATCAACACCGACTGGAGTACGTCTGTCACAATTACCGCCTTGAGCCCCCCGACAATGGTGTAAACTCCCGTTACCAGTGCCATGATCAAAACCCCGATGATATAGTAGGTCTTATTGATTTGAATGGTCTTTGCAGATTCTCCTCCGGCAGATTGCAAAACGTCGTTGATATGAGCCTGATCGACCAAAAGAAAGTTCACCGAACGCGACCCTATATAAAATGCCGGCAGCATCATCACCATCGTGATGATCAAAATCATAATGACAGAATAGGCCACCCTGCTTTTGTCATCATACCGGCGGCTGAGGTAATCGCTCAACGTATAGATGTTGAGTTTGCGGTAGACCGGTAAAAAACAGTAGCACATGAGAAGCAAACCCGCGATGGCCGTGATCTCAAAATGACTTTCGGCAAAACCAAGCGAGAAGCCCACGCCCATCATGCCCACCATATGATTGGCGGAGATGTTGGATCCAAAAATCGACCCGGCAACACCCCACCACCTTACGCTTCTCCCTGCCAAAAAAAACTCTTCGGTGGACGATTCACGCCTACCCGCCCACAGGCCAAGGAGCATCACTCCCAGCAGGGAGCCAAAAAACACGACGAAATCTAACGTAGTTAAAAAAGACCCTGAGTTTTCCATTGTTCGAATAATCGTTCAGCCAAGGGGCGGCGGCAGGATAGGAGCAGCTTGGCCAAGTTGCAACCCCGCTTGGGCAAGCGCAAAAAAAGAGCCGGCGGATGCCGGCTCTCGTGAAATAACGATTGATGGTTTTTTACAGCGAAGAGGCAACAAGATCGCCCACCTCGGTAGTGGAGTAACCCATGCGGCCTGCTCCGAGGTCTTTGATCTTCTCTCTTGTCACGCTAATTACGGTGTCCTCAATGGCCTTGGCCGCCTCGTTTTCACCCAAGTGCTCCAGCATCAAGGCGCCGGAACATATGGCGGCCAATGGATTGATCACGTTTTGGCCGGTGTACTTCGGGGCACTGCCGCCAATCGGCTCAAACATGCTGGTTCCCTCCGGATTAATGTTGCCGCCGGCGGCGATTCCCATGCCGCCCTGCACCATCGCCCCCAGATCTGTGATGATATCGCCGAACATGTTGTCGGTGACGATTACATCAAACCACTCCGGGTTCTTCACGAACCACATCGTAGTGGCGTCCACGTGGGCGTACTCGCGTTTGATATCGGGATAGTCCGCCTCGCCGATCTCGTGAAATGCCCGATCCCAAAGATCGAAGGCGTAGGTCAAAACGTTCGTCTTGCCGCAAAGAGTCAACTGCTTGTCTTTGTTGCGTTTCTGCGTGTACTCAAAAGCATAGCGCAAACAGCGCTCGACACCTCGGCGCGTGTTCACACTTTCCTGAATGGCAACCTCGTTGGGTGTTCCCTTGAACACGAAGCCGCCTGAACCGGTGTATAGGCCCTCGTTGTTTTCGCGAACCACGACGAAATCGACATCCTCCGGCTTCTTGTCTTTCAGCGGGCAAAATCGTTCATCGAACAGTTTGACCGGACGCAGGTTAATGTACTGTTCCAGTTCAAAGCGTAGACGAAGGAGGATTCCCTTTTCAAGAACGCCAGGAGCCACATCCGGGTGACCAATCGCCCCGAGGATGACCGCCGGGAAATTCCGCAAGTCGTCAGACGCACTGTCCGGCAACACCTCGTTGGTGCGAAGATAGCGATCGCCTCCGAAATCAAAATCCGTGTAATTGAGCTTGAAGCCAAACTTTTGGCCAGCGGCGTCCAGCACCTTGATGTTTTCTGCGGTTACCTCGGGGCCGGTGCCGTCGCCGCCGATTACTGCGATGTCGTAACTGTTCATTGATTGGGAATCACCCGCGAATCGCGGGGAGCGCGGAGATTACGGGTTCGCGGACAACTGTGAAAGAGTTTTTTGGTGGCGAAAAATTAATCAATGGAGGCTAGGAAGATTAGGGAGATTTTCCCAGCAATTCCTCGGCATGCTGACGGGCGGCTTCCCCACTGCCTCCGAGCATTCTCGTTAATTCCGCGATTTTCCCCTTCTCCTCCAACGGCAACACACGAGTGACCGTTCGGCCATCGGCAACCTCCTTTTCAACGAGATAATGCGCGGCACCAGCCGCCGCCACCGGCGCAAGGTGGGTGATGCAAAGCACCTGCCGCTTTTCACCGATTTGCTTCATCTTTTGGCCGACCACCGCAGCGGTTTCGCCGCCAACATTTGCGTCGACCTCGTCGAATATCAAAATCGGGATGCTATCCTGCGACGCCAGCACGGTTTTAAGCGCCAACATTACTCGCGCCATTTCACCCGACGAAGCGATCGATTTCAGCGGCTTAAACGGTTCGCCGGGGTTGGGGGCAAACAGGAATTCAATCTGGTCAAACCCAGTGCGTGAGGGGGCGCCCGTCGCTTGGCCAAGCTCACTGGGATCGACGATTTCCACATCAAATCGTGACTGAAGAAACCCAAGGTCGTTTAATTGCTCTTCGGCTTCGTTGACCAGTTTTGGTGCAACAGCTTTGCGTGCTTCGCTCAGCGCTTGGCCAAGCGCTTGGATGGTTTCATCGAGTTCATCCAACTGGCTATTGAGCTTGGCCAAGGCCTCGTCGCGGCCTTCAAGATCGGCCAAGCGCTTGGCCGCTTTTTCACCGAATGTGATTACCGCTTGTAGCGATCCTCCGTATTTGCGCTTGAGGGTTTGAACAAGGTTGTACCGCTCCTCCACCTGCCGCATCTGTTCGGGATCGAGATTCAAGCGCTCGGCATAATCCTCGACGGACGCCGCCAACTCCGCAAACTGCTCGCTCAGTTGGGATTGCTGTTCGAGCAGTGTTCCGGCTTCGTCATCCAAGTCTGCCATTTGCTGGAGCGACCGGCCGGTGTTGTTGATCAAATCCTGTGCGCTTGGCTCTACACCGTTGATGAGGGCCTTGGCTTCGGCAGCCAGTTCGGCCAGCCGCGCGGAATGGGTCGCACGCTGGAACGATTGCTCAAGCGTCTCCTCCTCTTCCACCTGCAGTTGCGCGGCTTCAATCTCGTTGACCTGAAAACGCAACAGGTCGAGTTCACGCTCGTAGGCGTCTTCGTCAACGATCAACTCCGTTTTTTGCGCCTCCAATGACGCTCGTTCATCGACCTTTACGGCGAATTCCCTACGTTCTGCACCCAGTCCACCGTAGGCATCAAGGATTTCCAGTTGGCGCGCTGACTTGAGGAGTGACTGGTGATCGTGCGGGCCGTGAATATCCACCAACCACTCGCCGACGTCCGCCAGCACCGAGAGGGACGTCGGCGAACCATTGACAAACTGGCGATTGTTCCCGGTGCTACTGAATGTGCGTTTGAGCAGCAATTGCCCCTCCTCGCAGGGCTCCACGCCGTTTTCCTCCAGAGCCGAATGGAATTCACTGTCCAGCGAGGAGACGTCAATGATTGCCTCCACTGAGCACTGTTCACTACCATCGCGGAGGAGCGTTCTATCCGCGCGTTCGCCCAGCACCAGGCCAAGGGCACCGATGACGATGGACTTGCCGGCCCCGGTCTCGCCGGTCACGGCGTTGTAGCCCGGCCCAAACTGAATCGTCAGGTCATCGACAAGGGCGAGGTTTTTGATGCGGAGATCGGTCAGCATGTGCCGGTCGCGCGTGAATGTGAAAAGAGATTGTTGCTGAGGCAAAACAAAAGAGTGTGAAATTTGATTTTACCATACTGGGTTCAGGGACTTCACAGGGCGTGCCGATCATCGGCGCGGATTACCCACCGGAATTTCTAGCCAACCCAAAAAATCATCGCACGCGTTCCTCTGTCTACATTGAGACGGAAGAGATTCGACTGCTGATTGACACTACCCCTGACCTTCGCACGCAGGTTCTTCGGGAAAATATTTCCCGCGTTGATGCTATTTTATTCACTCACTCCCATGCGGATCACGTTATGGGGCTGGACGATTGCCGTCGATTCTGCGCGATCAACGGACACAAGCCACTCCCGATCTACGCCAGCAAAAAGACGATGCGCGATCTCGAGCGAGTATACCGATACGCTTTCGAGTCACCGTTCATTCGCGGCTATTTTAAGCCCGACCCGCACATCATTGACGGGCCTTTTCAATTGGGCGACTTGAAGATCACCCCGTTCGAACAGGAGCACGGTCGCATGGGGTCGCTTGGTTTTCTATTCGAACAGGGTGACACCAAGCGACTGGCCTACTACAACGACTGCAAAAAAATCTCCCCACCCGCCTCAGATGCCGCAACCGGTGTGCAGGTGGTCGTGCTGGACGCACTCCGGCCGATGGAACATCCTTCGCACATGACTCTCGACGAGGCGTTGACAGCCGCGCGCAGGATCGGAGCGAACGAAACCCTGCTGTCTCACTTGACCGATTTTTATGATCACGACCGCGACAGCGCTGACCTGCCGGAAAGTGTGCTTTTTGCATACGACGGCCTAAAAAGATCTCTCGCATGAACAAGTTTTTAACACTCACGTTATGCCTGCCTCTTCTGCCTTTGCTGGCGCTTGGCCAAGGGCAAAGCGTGGCGGTGGTGTACAACAGCAAACTGGCACCCTCCAAGATCATCGCCGAGCACTACGCCAAGCAACGGAGCGTGCCCCCGAACAACCTGATCGGCCTGCCTCTTTCGGATGGCCACACGATCCGCCGTGCTGAGTTCACTTCAACCCTAGAGCAACCATTGGCCAAGGCCTTGGCCAAGCGCAAGTTACTCGATGGCCGAAAGGGTTCCATACGATATTTGGTGCTCTGCTGGGGAGTTCCTTTCCGCGTGAACAAAGATGCCTCACTTAAGGCTCCGGCTGGCACCCCTACCCAACTGAGTCGTAATGAGGCATCCGTAGACAGCGAGTTGGCGCTGCTGCCTCAGCTTGGCCAAGCGATTAAGCGCACCGGTTACATCGCCAACCCCGTTTTCAATGCGACCAATCCCAAAACCATTTCTCCGGCAAAAGGTGTGCTGATGGTGGCTCGCCTCGACGGACCGAGCGCTGATCTCGCCAACAGCCTTGTGGATCGCGCGATCGACGCTGAAAAATTCGGGCTGTGGGGCCGTTCGTACATTGACCTCCGCGGCATCAAAACCGGCTCGTTCAAGGCGGGGGATGACCGGCTTCGAATGGTTGGCGAAATCACCCGACGCAGTGGCTATACGACTGTTGTGGATGAGAATCCAGGGACGTTTCCTGTCGGTTTCCCTGGCGACCGCATCGCCTTCTACGCCGGTTGGTACGGGATCAACGTCGAAGGGCTGTTTGCCGAGGAGGTAGTCGATTTTGCCCCGGGCGCCATCGCCTATCACCTGCATTCCTACAATGGTTCAATGATCCGCCACGCGCATTCCCGATGGATTGGCCCATTCATCAACAAGGGCGCCACTGCCACCTTCGGGAGTGTCTTTGAGCCGTACCTTGAGTTAACACCCTATCAGCCGGTTTTTTTCGCGAGATTGATTCAGGATGGGTTCACATTTGCGGAAGCAGGTTATGCCGCCACGAGGGCGCTGTCGTGGCAGACGGTGTTTGTGGGCGATCCACTTTACCGTCCGTTCGGAAAGGATCCCGAGCAGGTTGAGACAGAGTTGGTAAATTCAAAAAGCAGTAACATCGAGTGGTTCAGACTGCTCGCGGTCAACCAAGGGCTGGCGAGCGGAGCCCCTCCCGCCGCGGCTGCGGAGCATCTTGAGCAACTGGAAGAGACGGCAGGCAGTGCTGTTCTTCAGGAAAAACTGGGGGAACTTTTCGCAGCGCTTGGCCAAGCGGACAAGGCACGGGCAGCGTTCACCAAGGCATCAAAGCTCAGCACATCGCCCAAGCAGAAACAGAGAATCAAAACAGCGCTTGAATCACTCAAGCGTTAATCGCTTGGCCCAGCACTGATGCCTGTTGCGTATTTGCGAAGATACTTGAGAGCCACCTCCATGTCCTTGGCTAACCTGCACTCGATCTCGACCACGTCGCCGGTAAAGGGATGCGCGAAACTCAGCTTGG
>DKGH01000222.1 GCA_002453165.1 Verrucomicrobia bacterium UBA6775 | reverse complement strand
GGCACGAAACGGTTGCCGTTCTTCAGTCCGCCGCCGTGAAACCAAACGACAGTCGCGAAATCCTTTTTGCCGGCGGGATAGTATACGTCGAGTTTGCAGCGCGACTTCATGTAGTCGGTGAGGCCGGGGCCAGAACGGTAGGCGATGTCGGTATCAGTCTTGTACTGGACCGCCTCATCCGCGCCCATGGTCAAGCCGCCACTCAGGGCAAACACCGCCGTTACCACTGCCGCTGCCATTTTTTGAATAGTCATAGCGCGGCAATCTTCGCCAAGCATCTGGCCAAGCGCAAAGGTTTAACGCCTCGGCGGGTCTTTTGTGGCGCCGATGTTTTTTCGCCAGGTGACGAGTTGGTCGAGCATTGCCGTGCGCTTGGCCAAGCGCTGATCGGCGAGGTTCACCTTTTCGCCCGGATCGTTGGCCAGGTGATACAGCTCGAGCGAGTTATCGGTGAAATTCTCGATCAACTTCCAGTCGCCATCACGGATCGCCCCGCTGGAGCGGCCACCGAGAAAGTGCGGCTTCTCCAGTGGGTAGTGCCAGTAAAGTGGATCGCGTTTAAACTGCTTGTCCGGTTTTTGCCAAACGCGAAGCAGGGAGATGCCGTCGAGTTTCTGCCGCGAATCGGCCATGGCCCCGGCCGCCGCGAGCAAGGTCGGGTAGTGGTCGATGTTGGCGGTCGGCTGGCGCGACACGCTGCCAGCCGGGATTTGCGCCGGCCAACTGATGATCAGCGGTACGCGGATGCCGCCCTCGTAAAGCTGGCTCTTTCCACCGCGCAAAGGCGCATTTGAAGTCACATTTCTTTCGCCTCCATTGTCGGAACTGAATATGACGATCGTATTTTCATCGAGGCCAAGCGCCTTGAGTTTGGCTGTGATCTGCCCGACGCCGTCGTCGATGCTCTCGAGCATGGCGGCGAGGTGCGGGTTGTGGTCGCCGGCCCAGTGGTTTTGCGGGTCACCTGCAAGCGCGGCGTCCTGACAGAGGTAACAGCGCTCGCGCGTGCTTTTACCGGGGGGATGCTTTTTGCGGTACTTGGCGACCAGTTGCGGTTTGCCGTTGAGGATGGAGTGCGGCGCGTAGTGACTGAGGAACAGAAAGAATGGCCTGTCCTGGTTACGTTCGATGAACTGCACGGCCTCGTGGTTGAGGCGGTCGGTGAGGTACTCGCGGCGGCCCAGTTTTTGTTCCGGCAAATCCAGCCAGCGGATCGGCTGCGAGCGAAACATGTATGGCCAGAAGTTGGCGCCGTTGCCCACGCCCTTGACCTCGCTGCCGGTGTTCCAGTCGAACCCGTGGTCGGTGGGGCGCACAACTTTCTTCGCGCCGTGGTAGCGGTAGCCAGAGAGGTGCCACTTGCCGATCATGCCGGTGGCGTAGCCGGCATCGCGCAGGCGTTCCGGCAGGGTGACGTGATCGGTCGACAGGCCGTTCTCCGAGTTCGGCCGGAGGTAGTCGAGAATGCCGACCCGCGCCGGGTACTGGCCGGTGAGGAACGCCGCACGGTACGGCGAGCAGACTGGCGCCGAGGCGTAGGCGTGGGTGAACCGCAGGCCGCGCTTGGCCAAGCGGTCGAGGTGCGGCGTCTCGTTGAAGCGATTGCCGTAACAGCCCAGCTCGGCCCAGCCGAGGTCGTCGGCGAGGATGAAAATAATGTTGGGTCGCTTGGCGTGTAGAGTGTGGCCGAAACCAAGCGCGAGCAGGAGACAAAGACAGCGCGTCCAAGCCGGGGCCAAGCGGAGTCGCATCAGACGATCGGCAGCGGCTGGCCTTCGCAGATGAGGTACGGCCGGTCGAGTTGATCGTGCAACTCGGCGTTGTGGTCGATGCCCATCGCCTTATAGACCGTGGCGTGGATGTCCGCCGGGCTGCAGGCGCCAGCTGCCGGCTCAATGCCCTTGGTATCGCTCGCGCCGTAGACCTGTCCGCCGTGGACGCCGCCCCCGGCAAACGCCATCGAGTACACGCCGGGATGATGGTCGCGGCCGCCGTTGCCGTTGACCTTGGGCGTGCGGCCGAAGTCGGTGAGGAACACCACGAGCGTCTCGTCGAGCATGCCGCGCATCTCGAGATCGGTCAGCAGGGCGGAGACGGCGCGGTCGAACACCGGCAGCAGCCGGTTTTTCATCTTTGGAAAGTGATTGCGATGCGTGTCCCAGTTATCGCCACCGCCTCCCGCGAGGTCGCCCGCGGAACAGACGGCCTGCACCACCGGCACACCGGCCTCAACGAGACGCCGCGCCAGCAGTAGTGATTGGCCGCCGATGTGGTCGCCGTACATGTCGCGGATACGCTGATCCTCCAGTTCGAGGTCGTACGCCTCGCGCACCGGCGAGCCCAGCAGCATGTCGGCCGCCATCTGTCGATAGTGGTCGAGCTTTTCGTACGCGGTGGAGTCGCCGACCTTTTGGCCAAGCGACTGGTCGAGCTGCTCGAGCAGCGTTAGGCGATCGGAGATGCGTTCCTTCTCGAGGTTTAACTTGAGGTTGAGCGCGGGATCGTCGTACCGGCTTACGCCGCCGTACGGTTCGCCGGCGGGAGTCCGCATGAGAATGGGATCGTACTTGGCACCGAGCCAGCCGGCACCCTCGCCGGCCATCTGTCGGCCGTTGTCGTACATTGAGTACGGCATCCGCACCGCGCCCGGCACACCGGCGATCGGGCGATGAAAATGGGAAATGACCGAGGTGATCGACGGCCAGTTTTTGCGGCCTTTGGCCTTGATCTGGCCCTCGGGATGATGGCCGGTCATGTTCAGGTAAACCGCGCCGGAGTGGGCACCGTTGTTGTGGTGCACCGACCGCACGATGGCGAGTTTGTTGGAGTGCTTGGCGAGCAGGGGGATGTGCTCACAAAACTGAATGCCCGGCGTCGCGGTCTTGATCGGCTTGAACTCGCCGCGAATGTCGACCGGTGCCTCCGGCTTGGGATCGAACGATTCGTAGTGGCTCATGCCGCCCCAAGTGTAGATGACGATACAGGCCTTGGCCTTGCGCCGCCGAGGCTTCGAGACGGCCTGTGCCTTAAGGAACGTTGGCAGGGTCAACCCAGCCAAACCCACACTGGAACGCAGAAAATCCCGTCGTGTATGTTGCAGACTCAGCATCGCAAAAGTTCGAAATCCGGAGGAAAATTAACGTTTTTTTTGCCAAAACAGCAAGCTAAACCAAGCGCTATTTTGGGATGATTGCCCGGGCAAATTCGCGCCCGGTCACGAAGTATCCCAGCGGCTTTTCACGTTCGTCGGCCAACATCCACACGGCGCCCTCGTAAGTGCTTTGCCTGCGCTGATCGCCCGGTTCGATGACGCCGTACAGCTTTGGTTTCCCTCCGTAGTCGATCCAGAACAACTTCACAGGCTTGTCGCGTTCGTTGATGAAGCGGACAAAGATGAACTCACCGGTGACTGACTTGGCCGGCGGTTTCTCGTCGCCCCCCTCCGGCAGCCACTTGAGATCGTTCTCCGGCTTGGGTTCCTCCTTCGCCACCGGGATGATCGTGGAGAGGTCGATGCCTTTCACGACTGAGACGGCCGGCAGTGCCTTTTTAAACTTGGCAATCCCAGCGTCGGTCACGTCAGTCTGCCAAACGTAGAGCTGTCGTAGATTCTTCAGCCCCGCCAAGTGGTCGAGCGACTTGTCGGTGATCTTCGTGCCGTACAGGTTTAGGTACTTCAGCGTGGTCAACTTGGTGAGGTTTGCGATCCCTTCGTCGCCCACGTTCGTCCGCTCGAGGTGCAGGCGTGTGAGCTTGGCCAAGCCCTTGAGGTGCACCAACCCGGCGCTGGTGATCTTGGTGTCGCGCAGGTTCAGCTCAACCACGTTGCCGAGCCTGGCCACGTCCGCCAACCCGTCGTCTGTGAGATCGCGACCACGCAACTGGAACTGGATGTCCCACTGGTTCTCCCTGCCCGGCGATGGCAGAACCAGTCCGCCGTTTTTCTTGATCGAATCAATGGCGACCTGATCGTCCGCATGGCCAAGCGCATGGCCAAGCGTCAACACGGTACCGATGAGCAGGAGGCGAAACATGTCACTTGGCCTAGTTCAGGTCGGAGGGTACCTCGCCGTCACCGGTCTTGGTGCCGCCTTCCAGAATCCATGCGAGGTTAAATCGTGCCACGGCGGAGCCGCCCTTCGGGCCGCCTTCGAAGTGGTGGATGATCATGCCCTCGGTGGCCGTGCCCGGCCGGCCGGAGGTCAGCGACGAGTAGGCGTGGCGCCCCTCGAATACTAGCCGCTTGATTGGCCAGGTTTTGCCGCCGTCGAAGCTCGCCCAAACGGTGCCCTTTACCCGGCCGCTTGGGCTGTCGCAGTTGCTGTAGATCAAAATGTCACGCCCCTTCACGGCGAGGCGGGTGAGGCCGGCCATGCAGCCGTAGTTGGTGTTTTGAGGGCCGTCCGGCAACACCTCGCAGAAGGTCAGGTTCTCCCATGTGTGACCGCCGTCGGTGCTGGTGGCTGTCCAGCGGCGGCGCGGGTTGGCACCTTCCTCCGCCCAGTGGCGGCGGGAGTTGTAATAAATCGTGCCGTCGCTCAACTCGGCGATGGTGGCCTCTCCGGTGCCGTTGGCCGGGAACGGTTCGCTGGTCTGCCAGGTCTTGCCGCCGTCATCGCTGTAGATGGCATTGGTGTAGTGCTGCGGCCATTTGCTGCTGTGGTTTTGACCGGCGTACCAGCGGGAGGGGCGGATGAGTCGGCCCTTGTGTTTGCCGTGGCGCAGGGTGATGCCGTGCTCGTTCATGTGCATCGACGGGTCGTTGCCCTTTGAGTCCGGCTTGATGTTGGTCTCGATCTTGTTCCAAGTCTTGCCGTCGTCGCTGCTGACGTAGACGTGGATCGGGGCGGGCGGATGACGATCCTCGACGAACGCGATGATGTCGCCGTTGGTCTCGTTCACCGTAATGCCACCCGGCTGAAAACCGGGCTTGGCGATGACGATGTCCGGCCCCCAGGTTTGGCCGCCGTCCTCGCTGCGCCGGGCGCGGACGTGGCTGGTTCCCCACGTGGCGATGATTGTGCCCTCCATCGAGACCACGACGTTGCCGAAGCGTTCATTGGGGAACAGCGGCTGGACGTCAAACTTGGCCTCACCGAGATGAGGCTTCAACGGGCCTTCAGCGCTGGAGGAGGATTGCAGGTGCTTGCATCCCGTCAGGAGGGTGCAGGCGACTGTGAACAACAGGACGGTTTTTTTCATGTGATAAAAAATGCGTGGGCGAAGGATGCCCAAGCGCCACCGGATGGCAACGGGAAAATGAACGCCTAATCAGGTTTTACTCTGCCTTCGCCTGGCCAAGCGGGATGGACTTGGCGCGGATGCTGGCCAGGCGCTGTTCGGCCAGCATCTGCATTTGTTTCACCCGCTCGGGGTGCTGTGAACTCAGGTCGTTCTTTTCCTCGATGTCC
>DKGH01000086.1:20819-31154 GCA_002453165.1 Verrucomicrobia bacterium UBA6775 | reverse complement strand
GGACAACGACGGCCTCGACGACGAATGGGAACAGGCCAATTTCGGCTCACTCGATAAAGAGCGACTCGACGATCCCGACCGGGACGGCTGGCCCAACTCCCGCGAGCAGGCGATGCACACAAATCCGGCCTTGTTTGATCGGGAGTTCGATGTTCGCTTGCGCCCTTTGGCCGACGGCCGGTTGCGGTTTAGTTGGCCTGCGTGGCACGGCTTCCGATTTCACGTCCAGTCAGCCGCTGCCGTCGATGGCGAGTGGATCGACCGTGCGCTCGCCGAGCCGGGCCAGTACGAGAGCGAGTGGGTTGCCGAACCGGAGTCGGGAAGCGATCGATTTTTCCGGGTCAAAGCGGAACTCAAGCCATGAGCCGACGGTCGATTTCATCCGAGGCGAAATGGGAATCGGAGGTGGAGTACAGCCGCGCCGTTCGCAGCGGTAAACACATTTTTGTCTCCGGCACAACGGCGGTCGATCGCCGGGGCCGAGTCGTCGCGCCCAAAGATGTGGCGGCCCAAACGCGACGGATTTTTGAGATCATTTCCTCTGCACTGACTCAGGCCGGTGCCTGTCTCGAGGACGTGGTGCGGACTCGAATCTTTGTCACCGACATCGCCTCAGACGCTGATGCAATCGGGAAAGTCCACGGCGAGATCTTCGGTGAGATTCGGCCCGCGGCGACGATGGTCGGGGTCTCGCAATTGATCGATCCCCGGCTGCGGGTGGAGATCGAGGTTGACGCGGTCGCTGGATGTGGCGGCTGCGATGCGGTGATCCTTGCCGGCGGCAAAAGCCGCCGCATGGGCCGGGATAAGCACTCCATTCGACTGGGCGGGCGCACCCTGCTGGCGCACGCCAAGGCCGCCTTGGTCGAGGCCGAGTGTACGCCAAGGGTGGTCGCTACCGACCGGCAGCCGGGGCTGGGGCCGCTTGGCGGCATCGCGACTGCGCTGCAGCAAACGAATCATTCACGGGTGATGTTCGTCAGTTGTGATATGCCGTTTTTGACCGGCGAATTATTAACCCGTTTTTTTGGCGCAGCCGTGGCCGATCCGGGTGCGTTGTTTACCCGGCACGACAGGGGCATGGGCTTTCCGTTTTTGCTGCACCGCGATGATTTTAAAATCGTGGAGCGGCAGATTACCAAAGGCGCGTTGTCCCTGCAGCGTTTGGCCAAGCGCTTGGCCGCAAGGGCATGGGAGCCGCCGCCGGAATTGGAATCTCAATTGTTTAACATCAACACACCGGAAGACCTCGCCGAGGCAAGGCGCCGCTGGAAGGAGACAACGCGGTGAATTCGGGTCGACTCGTTTTTTCGCTTGGCCTGTTTTTCATCGCGCTTGGCCAAGCGCTTGGCCAGGCAGAGCGGCACGAATTCTCCCGCCCGCTGATGGGGATGACATTTCGCATCGTCGTATACGCGGAGGCCAAACCGTTGGCCAAGCGGGCGAGCGATGCCGCGTTCGATCGCGTGGCGGTGCTCAACAAGATCATGAGCGACTACGATCCGTCGAGCGAGTTGAGCAAACTTTCCGACCTCGCCGGCAGCGGCAAGGCCGCGCGAATCAGCGACGAGTTGTACCGCGTGCTGGACGCCGGGCAGGCGTTGGCGACAAACTCGGCCGGCGCGTTTGACGTGACCGCCGGGGCGGCGACCCAGCTATGGCGGCGCGCCCGTCGACTCAAGCGAATGCCGCCGGAGTACGTCATCGAAAATGCGAGAAAGGCATCCGGCTATCGCGCGCTCAAGCTGGACGGGGATGCAAAAACAGCCGAATTGACGAAACCGGGAGTGCGGCTGGACCTGGGCGGCATCGCCAAGGGATACGCGCTGGATGAGGCGCTGAAAGTGCTGCACAAACACGGCCTGCGGCAGGCTCTCGTCTCCGCCGGGGGAGACATCGCAGCCGGCGACGCGCCCCCCGGTAAGCCGGGTTGGAAGATTGCGCTGCTTGGTTTGAAGGAGAACGCAGCGGCGGAATTCATCTGGGTGAGCAACGGCGCGGTCGCCACCTCGGGGGATCTATTTCAAGTGCTGGAACTGGACGGCAAACGCCACTCGCACATCGTCGACCCACGCACGGCACGGGCGATCACGGAACAGCGGCTGTTACACGTGTTGGCCCCCACCGCAATGCAGGCGGACAGTCTCGCCACGGCCATCAGCGTGTTGGGGCACAAGGACGGGATGCGATTGGTTTCCGGCGGCAAAACACTTGGCGTACGCGTGGCCTATCGCGATGCGCTTGGCCAAGTGAAGGAGGTTTCGAATCCAACCTTCCGCGCCTGGCCAAGGGCAGACGTGAAAAGCGAACGCCAACCAAATATCGCCGAACCTTGATTGGTCGGAGGTAGGGACGGCTGCCCCAGCCGTCCTTGGTAAATCGGGCGCATTAGGCGAACTACGGAATACACACAATACACGGAAAGAGAACCCAAGGAGAGGGGACATTTTTGTCCCCTCATAATTCTCAGAAAATCTTTACGGGGACAGGAATGTCCCCGCTCCTTGGGCCAAGCGCTTGGCTTGGGTTAGGCGTTGTTGCCGGTGATCTGAAGGTACTCGCGGTCCTTGATGATGCCGGGTGCTGGGACCGGGTATTTGCCGTCGGGGTTGGTCTTCAGCGGCGCGTCGGATTCCATGGTCAGTTTCTCTGCATCCGGGCAAAGGTCGTGGTCGTGGTTGAGTACTTGATCGTAGGTGACTTCCTGCCCGGTATGTGAAGCGAATCGGCCCATGGCGGTGACCACGCTGGCCTGAACGCCGCTTTCGCACTCGTTGAACGGCTTGTTGTCGCGGATGGCGGTCATGAGGTCGTTCCACTCGTCCTGATAAGGATTGCTTTCGCGACCGGGATAAGCCCACGCGACCGGGTCTTTGAAACTTTGGCCCTTGAAAATCTTGCAGGGAGCAGGGGCGTGACCGGCCTGTGAGATGATGCCGAGCCCCTTCGAGCCGTGGGCGTAGCTGGCGAACTCGCCGTGGCAGCCGTTCATGGTGCGGCCGTGCATGTAGAGTTTGGCGCCGTCTTTAAAGGTGTATTCCACGGTGTAGGAATCAAGGTTTTGGTCGACGTAATCCTGTCCGCTCGGTGCCTCGCGATAGTGGCGCCCACCGGCGCCCTGTGCCTTGACCGGCCAGTCGTCCTTCATCCAGCAGCATTCGTCGATGTTGTGTATGAAATAGTCGCTGAACGAACCGCCGCTGGCCCAAATGAAACTGTGGAAACGGCGAATCTGGTAAAGCAGTTCGCTTTCATTTTCCTTCGGCGGAAGGGAAAAACAGGAGGCCACGGGGCCGTGGAGGCGGTAGGCGCGCAGCAGGTTGATGTCACCAAGTTCGCCGTCCTTGATGCGGTTGAACAGTTCCCCGCGGGCGCGGCTGTGGCGGCACATCAGGCCGACACCGACCTTGAGATTCTTTTTCTTGGCCTCCTCATTGAGGGCGAGCATGCGCTTGGCGGTGATGCCGTCCGGGCAGACCGGTTTTTCCATGAACACGTTCAGGCCGCGCTCGATCGCTTTCTTGTAATGCACCCAGCGGAAGGCGCACGGCGTCGTGAAGATGACCACGTCGCCTGCGTCTAGGTTATCCATCGCCTTGGCGTAACCGTCGAAGCCGATGTAGCGGCGATCCTCCGGCACGTCCACCCGGTCCTTGCCCCGGCGCTTGAGGGCGCGGAAACTGTTTTCCATTTTGGCGGTGGAAACATCGGCCATGGAGACGAGCTTGGTGCGGGCAATGTCTTCCGGCACGGAGAGGGCGTTCGAGGCGGCACCGGTGCCGCGACCGCCGGCGCCCACCAGGGCGACCTTGGTAAAATCATCCATGGAGGCGTGAACACGCGGGATCGTCACACCGGCGAGGGCGGACGTGACGGTGACGGCTCCGGTGGTCTTCTTGATGAATGTGCGTCGGTTGCTTGAGAACGAATCGTTAGTCTTAATCATCTCGGACATGCTTACTCTGACGCCGGCCGAGCCGTCAACTTCAATTCTTTTTCAAATCCGCCGGGTTTTCCATTGCTGGATTAAACTTTTCGGCGTGCTCGCGATGGTGTAGTCAAACGGCTTCGGGTTGCCTGTTTTTGAGTCGTTTTTTTGGCGTAGATGTTTTTTGTAAAGACCAGATCGAGCAGTCTGCGATGGGGTGTGCTCCCCGTCGCCACTCTTTTGATATTGCTGACTGCGGGGTCGGCTGAAGCGAGGGAGATTGATTTTTCGCGGGACGTCCTCCCGATTCTTTCGGACAATTGTTTTCACTGCCACGGCCCCGACCCGAAAGAGGCGCGCAAGGGTGATCTTCGGCTGGACGACGAGTCAGATGCCAAGCGCGACCGCGACGGCTATCGCGTGCTCGACTCCACCAACCCTGCGCAGAGTGAATTGCTCGCCCGGATCACGGCCACAGATGTGGACGACCTGATGCCGCCGCCGGATGTGGGTAGGCCATTGTCCTCGGAACAAATTGAGACGTTGAAACAATGGGTGGCGCAGGGTGCCAAGTGGGGAAGGCACTGGGCGTTTGAGCGGGTCGAGCGGCCTGCGCTTGGCCAAGCGGGGGTTCACCCGATTGATGAACTTGTCGGCCGCCAACTGCAGGCCAACGGCATGATGGCCAACCCGAGGGCTGATCGCCGGACGCTGATCCGCAGATTGAAACTCGACCTGACCGGCCTGCCACCGACTCCGGGACAGGTGGAGCGTTTTCTTGAGGACGACCAACCAGGCGCGTGGAACCGGCTCGTGACCCGCACGCTGGCGTCGCCGGCCTATGGCGAACGCATGGCGTGGGACTGGCTGGAGGCGGCACGCTACGCCGACTCCAACGGCTATCAGGGTGACCGCGAGCGTTCGATGTGGCCCTGGCGCGACTGGGTGGTTCGTGCGTTCAACGATAACATGCCGTTCGATGAGTTCACCATCCAGCAATTGGCCGGTGATCTTTTGCCGAATGCGACGCACGAACAAATCCTGGCCACCGGCTTCAATCGCAACCACATGATTAACGGCGAGGGTGGCCGCATCGCCGAGGAGAATCGCGTCGATTATGTCTTCGACATGACCGAGACAATGGGCACGGTCTGGCTTGGCCTGACGCTCAACTGCAGTCGTTGCCACGACCATAAATTCGATCCGCTCACCCAGCGCGAGTATTACGAGTTCACCGCCTTCTTCAACCAGACGCCGGTCAACGGCGGCGGCGGCGACCCGGCGACACCGCCGGTCATCGAGACCGGTTCGCCTGAGCTGAGGGCTGCCATTAATGAAGCCGGAAAGGTTGCCGCTCTGAGACAGGCACAGGTGGAGGCGCGGCAAAAAGCGATCGCCACCAAGCAAACCGAATGGGAGGCCAAGCGCAGGGCAGACTTGGCCAAGCTCAAGACGGACGATTGGGTTTTTATGATGCCGATCGAGGCCAAGGCCAATGGACAGACGTTGACCATCGAGCCAAGCGGCGCCGTTCTCGCGTCCGGTGACAACCCGGAGAAGGACGAGTACGAATTGGTGTATCGCTTGGCCAAGGGAGGGGTGACGGCGTTCAAACTGGAAGCGGTGAGGCATCCCTCGATGACCGAGGGTCGCCTGGCTCGATCGGACTCCGGAAACTTCGTGCTGACGGATGTGCGTTTTCAGCCAAAAGAGGCCAAGGATGCGCTTTCAATCAGCGGAAGCCAGGCGACGTTTGAGCAGGGCAGTCACAAGATCGGCACCGCGCACGACAGTAATCCCGAGACCGGTTGGGCAGTTTGGAACGGTCGGACGATCGACCGGAATCATGCGGCGATGTTTCGTTTGAAGGACGTGTTCAAGGCCGAAGCCGAAGGCGAACTGTCGGTGTCTCTCAAGTTTAACTCGTCGGCCAAGCACCACAACATGGGCTATTTTCGCCTTTATCAAACTACGGTGAAGGAGCCAAAACTGGAGAGCGCGGAGGCGATGCTGTTGGCTGCGCTGGAGACGCCGGTCAACAAACGGACAGACGACGACAGGAATCGCATCAAGGCAGCCTACGAGGCGGCGGATACAGAGTTGGTTCAATTGCGCGCCGATAAAAAAGAGGCGGATGATCGGTTGAACGGTTTGCGGCGACAACTGGCCAAGGTGATGGTCATGCAGGACATGGGCAAGCCACGCAAAACGTACATGCTCGATCGAGGTCTCTACACCAAGCGCGGTGAGGAGGTGGCCGCCGGGGTGCCGGCTTCGTTGCCGAAATTTCCGGAAGGGGAGAAGAATAATCGACTCGGCTTGGCCAAGTGGCTGGTCGATCGTGACCATCCGTTGACGGCACGGGTCACGGTGAATCGTTTTTGGCAGGCGCTTTTCGGGATCGGGTTCGTGAAGACGGCGGAGGATTTTGGTGTGCAGGCGGAGTACCCGGCGCAGCGGGAGTTGCTCGACTGGTTGGCGGTGGAATTCATGGAGTCCGGCTGGGACGTGAAACATTTGATGCGAACAATCGTGACCAGCGAGACGTATCAACGCAGCTCGACGATCACCTCCACCGAGCAGTATGAACTGGATCCGGAGAACCGGTTGCTCGCCCGTGGGCCGCGCTTTCGGCTGCCGTCGTGGATGATTCGCGATCAGGCGCTGGCGTCGTCCGGCATCCTCAACGACCGGCAGGGCGGCGCCTCGGTTAATGGCTATCAACCGGAAGGCGTCTGGGAGGAGGCTTCGTTTGGCAGGAAGCGTTACAGCCAGGCTAAGGGTCGCGCGCTGCACCGCCGGAGTCTCTACACATTTTGGCGCCGGATCGTCGGGCCGACGATGTTTTTCGACTCGGCCAAGCGGCAGGTGTGCGAGGTGAAACCGTTGCGCACCAACACGCCGATGCACGCGCTTATCACGATGAACGACGTGACCTACGTCGAGGCGGCGCGGTCGCTGGCGGAGACGATTTTGAATGAGGAAAAGCAGGTCAACTCCCGGTTCGCACTGGCCTCGGCACGGGTGCTTTCGCGGGAATTGTCCGAGCGCGAACTGGTCATCTGGAAGCGGACGCTCGACCGGTCGATGAAGGAATTTGCCGCCGACCCCGGCGCAGCCAACGCGTACCTTGCCCACGGCGACTCCAAGCCGGGCGGGCAGATTGAGCCGGTCGAGCTGGCTGCGTGGACAGCGCTTTGCCTGAACATGCTGAACCTCGACGAAACACTGAACAAGGAATAGAACGATGTCTTCCGCGTGGAATATTTTGGACCCCAACGCACCGGCGCCGGTGCGTGATCGACAGTTGGCCATCAACCGCCGTCAGTTTTTTGGGCGGAGCGCCACCGGTATCGGTGTGGCTGCGCTGGGCAGCCTGTTGGGCCGGGATGGCTTGACCGCCGCGAACGAATCCGGAGGCGGCACGAAAGGTCTGCCGGGGTTGCCGCACTTCGCGACCAAGGCCAAGCGCATCATTTATCTTTTTCAAAACGGCGCACCGACGCACGTCGATCTTTACGACTACAAGGAGCAGTTGCCCAAGGTGCACGGCAAGCCGGCGCCGGAGGAATATTTCCGGGGCAAACGCTTCAGCACCATGACCGGCAACCCGACAGGCAAACTGATGTTGCAGCCGGTTGAGCCGTTCAAGCAGCACGGGCAGAGCGGGGCGTGGGTGAGCAACTTCCTGCCGCATATCGCCAAGTCGGCGGACGACATTTGTTTCATAAAAAGCATGCACTCCGACGCAGTGAACCATGCGCCGGCGATCTCGTTCTTGCTGAGTGGCGCGCAGATTCCAGGTCGGCCGACGATGGGCGCCTGGCTGAACTACGGCCTGGGCAATCCGTCCGAGGATCTGCCTGGTTTTGTCGCGATGACCTCCGTCAGCAAGGGCACCTCCTGTGGGCAAATCTTTTATGACTTCTACTGGGGGTCCGGTTTTCTGCCGACCCGATTTCAGGGAGCCAAGTTTCGTGGCAGTCGCGACCCGGTGTTGTACCTGAAAAACCCGGCCGGCATGAAGCCGGGCCTGCGCCGTGGTCTGCTGGACGATCTCGCTGAGTTGAACGAAATAAAATTTCAGCAGACTGGCGACCCGGAAATTCGCACGCGCATCGCCCAGTACGAGATGGCGTACAAGATGCAGACATCCGTGCCGGAGCTGACCGATTTTTCCGACGAACCGGACCATGTGCTGGACCTGTACGGCCCGCAGGTGCGCGAGCCGGGTACGTTCGCGTACAACTGCCTCATGTCGCGCCGCCTGGCCGAGCGAGGGGTGCGCTTTGTGCAGTGCATGCACGCCGGTTGGGATCAGCACAACAGCCTCACCACCGAGTTGTACACCCAGTGCAAGGATACCGATCAACCCAGCGCCGGGCTCATCAAGGACTTGAAGATGCGCGGCATGCTTGACGATACGCTCGTCATTTGGGGCGGCGAGTTTGGTCGCACACCGTTCATTCAGGGCGACATCAAGAATCGTCCACGCTGGGGCCGTGACCATCACCCGTACGCCTTCACCATTTGGATGGCCGGTGGCGGTGCGAAGCCCGGGATGAGTTGGGGCGCCTCCGACGACCTTGGCTTCAATGCCGCAGTCGATCCGGTGCATGTCCATGACCTTCAAGCCACCATCCTCAAGCTGATGGGCATCGACCACGAGCAACTCACCTACCGTTTTCAGGGCCGCTACCACCGCCTGACCGACGTCCACGGAAAAGTCGTTGACGGTGTCATCAGCTAAATTCGCCGCTTGGCCAAGCGCTTGGTTTTGGGGTTGGCTCCGGTCGGTTGCGTGGGTAGGTTTTCCGCGTTCACTTACTGCGTGATGTTGCTCATGTTTATTCGCAATTCCTGTTTTCGACTGGTTGTGCTGGCGCTGGTTGTCGCTTGGCCAAGTGTTTTGCTTTCCTCAGAAAAAAAACCGGGAGCGATCGATTTCGCTAGGGATATTAGGCCCTTGTTGAGTGATAATTGTTTCGCCTGCCACGGGCCGGACGCCAAGCATCGAAAGGCCGATCTGCGTCTCGACACCCGCGAGGGGGCTTTAGCTGATCTTGGTGATTATTCCGCCGTGGTGCCGGGTAAGCCGTCGGAGAGCGAGTTTGTGGCCCGAATCCTTACCGAAGACGAGGATGAACTTATGCCTCCGCCGGACTCAGGCAAGAAGTTGGACGATCGGCAGAAGGCGCTGCTACAGCAGTGGATTGCCGAGGGGGCTGAGTACGACCTGCACTGGGCTTACAAACCGGTGAAGCGGGTGGCCCCGCCCAAGTCAGAAGATGAGTCGTTCGTGATCAATGACGTCGACAGGTTCGTGCTGCGCAGGATCGAGGCGGCGGGGTTGAAGCCCTCGAAGCAGGCGGACCGCGTGACGCTGGCTCGTCGGTTGTACTACGACCTGCTGGGCATGCCGCCGTTGCCGGGGGAGATTGAGTCGTTCGTCAACGACAGGTCGGCCGGTGCATACGAAAAGTTCGTGGAGCAGTTGCTCAACGACCCGCGCTACGGCGAGCGGATGGCGGCGCACTGGCTCGACCTCGTGCGGTACGCGGACACGATCGGTTATCACAGCGATGCTGTTCGCGAAGTCTCGGCGTATCGCGACTATGTGATCGACGCGTTCAACAACAACAAACCGTACGACGAATTCACCATTGAGCAACTGGCGGGTGATCTGTTGCCGCAGCCGAGCATCACGCAGAGGATCGCCTCCGGGTACAATCGACTGCTGCAGACCACCGAGGAGGGCGGTGCGCAGGCGAAGGAGTATCGCGCAATCTACGCGGCTGACCGCGTGCGCAACGTCTCCGGCGTGTGGCTGGGTTCGACGCTTGGCTGTGCACAGTGTCATGACCACAAATATGACCCGTTCTCGACGCGCGACTTTTACAGCATGGCCGCCTTCTTCGCGGACATCAAGGAGACGGCGGTGGGGCGGCAGAATCCGAATTTCAAGATCCCGACCGAGTCGCAGAACAGCGAGATCGCCTCACTGCGCGAGCAGATTCGGGACGGTCAGTTTGTCGAGTTCGATGCCGCGAACGGGTACGCACGGACGTTTCGATCGGCCAACGGACTGGACCTCGATGGCAACTTTGCCTATGCGGTGAATCTTGGCGGCGCCGACTCAATCAAAATTGGCAACGCCGTTTTTGCCTCCAGCACAAAGGGGGTGGAAGGGTTTGTGTGCAACCTGAAACCGGGCACCGGCAACGCGGGTAACCATCCCGAGGCGGAGTTGAAAAAACTGCTGGGCACGCACGGTTGGGCCGATGGCCCGGTGTCGATGAGTCTGAAAACTAAGCCGGGCAGTCGCTATAAGTTGCAACTCATTGTGCGCGAGCCAAAGGGCGGCGGTCATCACCGCAATTTCTCGATAAACATCGACGGCCGGTCGG
>DKGH01000086.1:1322-20425 GCA_002453165.1 Verrucomicrobia bacterium UBA6775 | reverse complement strand
CTGGTTTACACGGCGGAAGTCGAGGCCTCCGGCGACACGATGAAGATCGTGTTGATCCCGGGGAATTCCACCGGCGGATCCGACAGTGTGCCATTGGTGAACGCACTGACGCTGGAGGACGTTACCGGGCAGGAGTCCTTGGCCAAGCCGGGATATTTTGCGGCATTCGCTGAGGGACAGGCCAAGTGGGAAATCGAGACCTTGGCCAAGCTTGAGAAAAATGAGGATCCCAAGCTGCCGGGGAACGTGGTCGAGTCGATCAGGGTGCCCTTGGCCAAGCGCTCGGCAGCGCAGCGGGCGGTATTGTTGAGCCACTACTTCGGCATGGCACCAGCAACGGCTGATCTGCGGAAGCAGGTTGACGAATCGCGCAAACGACTTTCCAGCGTTGAGAAATCGATCAAGACCATGCTCGTCACCGAAACGGAGAAGCCGCGCATGACCCGCATCCTGCCGCGCGGCAACTGGTTGGACGATTCCGGCGAGGAGGTGTTGCCCGCCGTGCCGGCGTTTTTGCCGAAGACCAAGCTGCGCGAGGACGATGCCCGGGCGAATCGGCTGGACCTGGCAAAGTGGATCATGGACGCCGAGAACCCGCTGACTTCTCGCGCATACGTGAACCGTATGTGGAAGTTGTTCTTTGGCACCGGCTTGTCGTCGCGGCTGGATGACCTAGGGGGACAGGGCGAGCCGCCAACGCACCCCGATTTGCTCGACTGGTTGGCGACGGAGTTTGTCCAGAACGACTGGGACATGAAACACATCGTGCGGCTGCTCGTGACGTCCGGTGCGTACCGGCAGGCGTCCGTTTCTAACGAAAAACTGGACGAGATCGATGCCGGCAATCGGTTGTACTCGCGCCAGAGTCGCTACCGCGTGGACGCCGAGATGGTTCGCGATGCCGCCCTGCGGATCAGCGGCCTGTTGGTTGAGCAAAATGGTGGCTCTAGCGCCAAGCCGTACCAGCCGGCTGGCTACTGGAAACACCTAAATTTCCCCAAGCGCAAGTGGAGCCATGACAACGGTGCGAACCAGTACCGGCGCGGTCTGTACACGTTTTGGTGCCGAACCTTCCTGCATCCGAGCATGTTGGCGTTCGACGCGCCCAGTCGCGAGGAATGCTCCGCCGAGCGGGCGCGGTCAAACACCCCGCAGCAGGCGTTGGTGCTGCTGAACGATCCGACCTTTGTCGAGGCGGCCCGGGTGTTTGCGGAGCGGATTTTGCAAAACGGCGGCAACACCGACGAGGCCCGGTTGGACTGGGCGTTCGACCAGGCGCTTTCGCGCGAGCCGTCGGCCGAGGAAAGATCAATCCTGCTTGGCTTGGCCAAGTCTCAACTGGGTCAATACAACGCCGACGCCGAGGCGGCCAAGCAGGCAGCCACAGCCGGGCAATGGCCCGCAGCTGATGTGCTTAAACCGGAAGCAGTCGCCGCTTGGTCCGCCGTCGCCCGTGCCATCATGAATCTGTACGAGACCACATCACGCTTTTGATTTTTAAAATGAATACACAACAACACTTCACCAACCAACTGAACCGCCGCTCGTTCCTGAACGGGGTCTCCGTCGGGATCGGTTCGCTGGCGCTGACCTCGATGCTTGGTCCGCGTGGCTTGGCCAAGGAGGCCTCGCCGCTGGCATCCGCAGGGGCGGTCAACCCGCTGCACTTCGCACCCAAGGCCAAGCGGGTGATTCATCTCTGCATGGCGGGAGGGCCGTCGCATCTTGAAACACTCGACTATAAACCCAAGTTGGCCGAGATGAACGGCAAGGGGATGCCGAAGTCGATCACCGACGGCCAGCCAATTGCGCAGTTGCAGGGCAACAAGGCGCTAAAGTGCCTCGGGCCACAGCATGAGTTTGAAAAGTACGGCAAATCCGGCCAGTCGATCTCCAAGGCACTGCCGCATATCGGCGGCATCGCCGATGACATTTGCATCGTCCGGTCGATGACCACGCAGCAGATCAACCACGACCCGGCGCACACGTTCATGAACACCGGTACGCAGATCTCCGGCCGGCCGAGCATGGGTTCGTGGGTTCTGTACGGGCTGGGCAACGGCAGCGACAATCTGCCGGGCTACGTCGTGCTGTCCTCCAACGGCGGGGGGCAGGATCAACCGATCGCCTCGCGCCAGTGGCACAGCGGCTTCCTCCCGAGCCGTTATCAGGGGGTGCATTTTCATTCGACCGGTGACCCGGTGCTCTATATCAGCAACCCGAAGGGCGTGAGCAGCAGGGGGCAGGGCGAGGTTATCAACGCCGTTAACGCGCTCAACAAGCTGCGCAACAAGTCTGTGGCCGACCCGGAAATCGAGACGCGCATTAGCCAGTACGAGATGGCCTTCCGCATGCAGGCCAGCGTGCCTGAGTTGATCGACACGTCCAAGGAACCGAAGCACGTCTTCGACCTGTACGGAGCCAAGCCGGGCGACGGCTCATTCGCGAGCAACTGTCTTTTGGCGCGCCGTCTGGCCGAGCGTGGCACGCGTTTCATCCAGTTGTACCATCGCGGCTGGGATCATCACGGCGGCATCAAGAACGGCGTGTTCACCACGGCAAAACACGTCGACAAGGCGTCGGCTGCGCTGATCAAGGACCTGAAGGATCGCGGCATGCTCGACGACACGCTCGTCATTTGGGGCGGTGAGTTCGGCCGCACGCCGATGGCGCAGGGCTCTGGCCGCGATCATCATATCAAGGGCTTCTCATTCTGGATGGCCGGTGGCGGCATCAAGGGCGGCATCAGCTATGGCAACACTGACGAGTTTGGCTACAACGCTGTTGAGGACGTGGTCACGGTGCATGATTTTCACGCCACGATGCTTCAGTTGCTTGGCATTCAGCACGAGAAATTCACCTATAAATTTCAGGGACTCGATTTTCGTCTCACCGGTGTGGAGGAGGCGAATGTGCTGAAGAAGATCCTCACCTGATCCTAATTACAAAAATGCTGCATCGCTAAGTGCTGATTAGTGCTTGAGTTTTGGGTTGCTTTGTGAGATACCGCTGCCCCTTTTTATGATCAAACAAGCAAATAATATTAACGGAAAATTGCGGAAGCCTGTTCTATTAACCGCAGCAGCGACATTGAGTTCTCTTGGCCAAGCGGGCCTCGCTCAGGAGGAAGACACTGGCGAACTGCCGCCGGTCATGGTGATTTCAAAGGCTCCCGAGACCGAAACACAATCGGTAACACTGCTTAGCGGTGACACGATCACGCTTGGGGGAATCTCGGAGGTGCGCGACATTCAGACCGCGCTACCGAACTTCACTGTTTTCGACGCGAACAACACGCGCATGCCAAAGTTCAGCGTGCGTGGCTTGCGCGAGAACAACTACGGCTCTGGGCAATCGGCGATCGGTATGTATGTCGATGGCGTGCCGTACTCGGACATGATGTCCCGCGGCCTTTCGCTTTACGACGTCGATTACATCGAGTTTTTGCGTGGGCCACAGGGAACTCGATTTGGTGTCGGCGCAGCCTCGGGCGGTGTGATCAGCATTAACACGCGGCAGCCGGGCTCGGAGTGGGGCGGTAATGCAGGATTGAGCTTTGCGGACCATAACTCACAGGAATACAGACTGAACGCAAGCGGGCCGATCTCCCAGACACTCGGGGTCAGTATCAGCGGCCTGTACAACGATCGCGACGGTTTCATTAAAAACGTGGCGACCGGTTCGGATATCGACAGCCGCGAGACGACAGCTGGTCGATTGCAGTTTGTCCTTAATCCAAGCGACCCGTGGACGCTGCGCCTGACAGGCTCGACCGAACGTTACGACGACGGCTTCATGCCGGCCTATAATCCGTTGAGCGACGTCGGCCCGCACAAGGTCAACCGCGACTTCCCCGGCTACGTGGACACCGACGTCGATACGTTTGCGTTGACTGCGGAGTTCGACGGCAGCCAGTACGATTTCAGTTCTGTGACGGCGTACCGCAGTTGGGAACAGGATTTGCAGCAGGACTTTGACTTCACCGCGATCCCGGTGGTCATGCCGCAGATTGGCTTCTTCCCGGTGATCGGGGTGAGTCAGCCGGACGTGGAGCAGTTTTCGCAGGAACTCAATCTGAGTTCCCAGGAAAGTGACACATTTAATTGGGCGCTGGGCGCGTTTTACTCCGATCGCGACACTGACAACGTGTCCGGCTCGCTTTATCCACAGGGCATGCTGCATCCGCTTTACGGCCAGTTGCCCGGCCCGATCCCGAACTACACCAATGCCTCGATGAACGACGAGGACAAGGCACTGTATTGGGAAGGCGATCTGTTGGCCTCACAGACCGGCGTCAAGATCACCGCCGGATTGCGCTATCAGGACAGCGACCGCTCGATCAACCGCAGTAACAGCACTTCCAGCGTGAACGCCAGCGATGACTGGGACGCTTGGCTGCCGAAGCTGGGCGTTTCCTACGCGCTCAATGAGCGTGACACGATTTTCGCCAGTGCGGCGAAGGGCTTTCAGTCCGGTGGCTTCAACTACTACGGCGGTACGCCGGAGTCGGCACAGTACGACGCGGCCGAGTCGTGGAACTACGAGATTGGCTGGTCTGCCTCGTGGAACGGCGGCCGGTTGCACACCCGTGCGGCGGTGTTTTACAGTGACTTCGAGGATTATCAGGTTTATCGCCTCAACCCAATGAACCCGACCGAGGCGTACATGGTCAACGCCTCCGAGGCCAGCAGCTACGGACTCGAACTCGAAGCCGAGGCAGCCGTGAGTGACAGGGTTACCCTGAGCGCCGCGTTTGGTCTTGTGAACGCCGAGTTCGACAGCTACACCGACAGCGTGTTGCGTAGTGTGCTTGGCCCGCACGCGGCCGGTTATGAGTACGGTGGCAACGACATCAACTTCGTGCCGGAGTACTCCGCTAACCTCGCCGCGCACATCCAGTTGCCGTGGGACCTCTACACGAACTGGGAGGTGCAGGGCATCGGCGACTACTGGCTCGATGAGGCCAACACCGCCGAGCAGGACGCCTACGCGCTCGTGAACGCCCGCATCGGTTACAAGCGCGACAACTGGGAGCTGTTCGTGTACGCGCGAAACCTGACCGACGAGGATTACTCCAACAACGCGCTGGACCTGCGCTACACGGATTACTCCAACCCGGCCGCCCCGCGTCCGGCCGGAATGATCCTGCAAATCCCGGGCTGGGAACGCACGATCGGGGCTGGGCTCAGCGCCAGTTTCTAATTGGACAAACCATCTTTCACGAGCCGGGCCAAGCGCCCGGCTTTTTTTGTCGCTTGGCCAAGCGCCGGCTTTTGCTTGTTTACCGCGGTGGGGCGACTGCAGAATAGCTGCGTTCATGAAGCGCCCATTACTATTTGCCACCCTCGCGCTGGTTTGTGCCGTGTCGCTTGGACAAGCGGCCAAGCCGGAGATTCAACACGTGATGATCGAGCCGGCCACCGAGGACACACCGCGCAGCGACACCGCCGCCATCGCCCCGCTGGCCGACGGCCGCCTGATGGTCGTCTACAACAAGTTTCACAAGACCAAGGAGGCCGGTCGCGATCACGGCCTGTGCACGATCTGGTCGAAACTCAGCGCCGACAACGGTCGAACCTGGGACACTCCCCGCATGCTGGTGGACTCCGCCAAGGGTGACATGAACGTGCAGGCACCGGCTATCATGCGCACCCGCGCCGGCGAGCTGTACCTCATCGCACTCCGCGCACACAAGGGAGGGTCCAGCAGCACCATGTGCGTGTTCGTTTCGAAGGACGAGGGGAAGACCTTTACGGAACTGCCCCCGATCTGGAAACGCTCCAAAGGCCAACTGCTGCAGGGTGGCACAAGTTGCATCATGGAGTTGAGCGACGGGCGATTGCTACTGCCGTTTCATGGCGGTACAGGCAATCAGTGGAGTCAGAAGAACTCCGCCGGTTGCTATTATAGCGATGACAAAGGGCAGAGCTGGAAGCGGTCCTCGCTCATCGATCTGCCCAAGCGCGGGGCCATGGAGGCCTCGGTGGTGGAGTTGAACGACGGCTCGCTGATGATGACCCTGCGTACCCAGTTGGGCGGCCCGCACATAGCTCGCTCTAAGGATCGGGGCAGCACATGGAGTAAGGCGATTTTCAGCGGGTTGGAGGGTGGGGAATCCGGCACCTGCCTGCGGCGTTTGCCCGGCAGCGATCGCGTGGTTTTGTTTTGGAACAACAGCAAGTTTCAGCCTGGGCACCATCATTTTGGCGAACGCACTCCGTTGAGCGCGGCGGTTACGGATGATAATGGCAAGACATGGCGCAAGCTGGGTAACATCGCCGACAACCCCAAGGCTGAGTACACCAATCTCGACTGTTTTTTTACAAAGAACGGTGATGCAGTGCTGACTTACCTTTACGCCGATCCGGCGTGGAATCGGAAGGCTATCGACCTTAAGGCAGCCCTTATCCCGAAGTCTTGGTTTAAATAAAGAAATCCTCACGCGAAGCCTCTAAGAGTCAGGGACGGCTGTCCCAACCACCCTTGTAAAACCGAGCTTAATCGCAAGACGCGAAAGCGTCATCTCATCTCCAAGGAACGATTGGCCAGACGGGCGATGGCTATTTTGACGACCCAGTTTGATTTCTCCAAAGCCTCGCGTACCTCTGATTCGTCGGCGTTCGTTAATTGGCGGACGATGCGTACGGCGCGGTCGCGCAGCTTGGTGTTGCTCGGATCGAGGTCGACCATCAGGTTGCCGACCACTTTTCCGATCTGCACCATCGCCAGCGTGGTGATGATGTTGAGGATCAGCTTGGTGGCGGTGCCGCTTTTTAGGCGGGTGGAACCGGTCAACAGTTCGGGGCCGATCTTTGGGTTGATGACGACGTTTGGCTTGTTATCTCGAGGAATTTTCAGCCTGGGGTTGAAGCAGAGCAGTGCAGTTTTTGCGCCTCGCCGGTTGGCCTCCCAAATGCCACCCCAGACGAATGGGGTTCGCCCACTGGCGGCGATGCCGATGAAGACGTCTTGCTTGCCGGTTCCGCGAAAACGAACGGCCTCCGCGCCAGCTTCGGCGTTATCTTCCGCGCCCTCGACCGCCTGAAAAATCGCGGGGAAGCCGCCGGCGATGATGCCCTGCACCTGTTCAGGATCGGCCCGAAAGGTAGGCGGGCATTCGCTGGCGTCGAGTACACCAAGTCGCCCGCTCGTGCCAGCGCCGCTGTAAAAAAGCCGTCCACCGTTTTTGAAGGCATCGACCACCCAGCGCACGACGCGGAGCAGCTTGTTTTTCTCCGCCTTGATGGCAGCGGGTATCCGGCTGTCCTCGTCGAGGAACAGGTCAATCGCCTGGCCAAGCGGCAGTCGGTCGAGGTTCATCGAGCGCGGATGCCGCTGCTCGGTGGGCGCTTGGCCAAGCTGTGCCAGTTCGGGAACGGGGATGGCGGGCGCTTGGCCAAGCGGAGTTGTAACTTTGTCCGATGATGGGCGCTTGGCCAGACGGCGTGCCAACTCGAGCGCGCCGGTGGCGCTTTCGTTGTTCAACGGAACCACCTGCGAACCGGGGCGCCGGGAGCGGATGGACTTGGCCACCTTGGCGGCAAACTTGGGCTGCTTTAGCAGCACGCTGCCGGCGAGGAGGAATCGAACCGGCTTGGTTTTGCCGGCGAGTTTCCGGGCACAGGCGCAGGCGTCCTTGGCCAGCGTGCTGGCGGCTCCGTCGAGAATGTCAGCCGCGATCTTGTCGCGCCTGGCATGCGCGGCAAAGACTTCTCTCGCCAAGTCGGCGATCTCGGGCTTGGCAGCGCCGGTCACCCAGTCGATCAGTTGATCGGGGGAGTTGAGCTGGAGCCGTCGCAGTATGCGTTGGCCAAGCGCGGACCAGGTGCCGTCGCGGTCGAGGTAAAACACGCAGGCCTTGAGCGCCCGAAGGCCGATCTCGTAGCCGCTGCCCTTGTCACCGAGGATGTGTCCCCAGCCACCGAGCTTGGCGGTGGTGCCGTCGGGCGCCTGGCCGAAGCAGCAGGAGCCGGTGCCGCTGAGGACGAGGACGCGGTCGAGCGGCTTGCGCTGGTTGTCGGCCGCGAGGGCGGTCTCGAGGTCGTTGGTGGCATGGATGTGACTGGCCTTAGGCCAGACCTTGACGGCGGCCTTTTGCAGTCTTTTCTTGTCGGCCGTTGTCCTCGCCCCGGCCATGCCGATGGTGACGGCTTTGGGTAAATCAATCGCCTTGGCGATCTTGCGGAGATGAGCGGCGAGTTGGCGGTCGCTGAGCAACCGGAGGTTCGCCGGGCCGAACACCGCGCGCTGCACTTCGTCCGCCTGTTCGAACAGGGCCACGGTTCGCGTGGCGCCACACTCGATGCCCAGCAGATCAGCCACGGTTCAGGATTCGAGCAACTCGGCCGGTGCGGGTTCGATTTTCGACGTGATCTCCTCCGGGATGTTACATGCTTTCATTTCGCCGTCGTCGCTCCTCGAGACGCAGACAACCGTGAGATTGCCGGTGGCGGCGAGTTCGCGGTCGTTGCCGTTCAGTTTGTTAAACCGGAACTGATAGGTGATCGCCTTGGAGCGCAGCTCGGCAACGAGTAGGTGGATCTCAATTTCGTCCTCGAAGCGGAGCGGTTTCTTGAAATCAAAACTGGTGTGGACGCGCGGCCAGCCGATTGGTGGGTCGAGATTGCTTGTGAATATTGAGAAACCAATCGATTGAAAAAAACGGTGCTCGGCTGACTCCATGTATTTGCAGTAATTGGAGAAATGCACGATGCCGGCCATGTCGGTTTCGGAAAACTCGACGGTGCGGACGAATTTGAACTCGTGAGCCACGTCGGGAATGTAGTGGGGGCGGCGGCGGTTGACGACTGATTTCTATTTGCCGAGCAGTCCCTCAAGATAGGCGGTGACGAGATCAGGCAGGTCGTCGCTGTAGCCGCCCTCCATCGCGTTGGCCAGCGGCACGCCAAGGCCGGCGAGCGTTTTGCCGTACCAACGAAAGTCGTCCGCACTGAGTTTTTGGTTGCAGAGCGGGTCGCCCGCGTAGGCGTCGAAACCGGCCGAGGCAATGACGACGTCCGGCTTGAACGCCTTGAGATCGGCCACGGCTTTCTCAGCGGTTTTCCGGTAATCCTCGCGCGGCAAGCCGGGCCGGACGGTGTAGTTGTGGCAGTTGTCGAACGACTTTGTGCCGGTGCCGGGATAGGCGGGGTGTTGGTGGATGGAAAAAAAGGCCAAGCCGTCGCGCTTGGCCAAAATGTCTTCAGTGCCGTTGCCGTGGTGGACGTCAAAATCGAACACCACCACCCGCTTGGCTCCGGCGGCCTTGGCCTCAAGCGCGGCGATGGCCACCGAGCCGAGGTAGCAGAATCCCATGGCCCGTTCCTTGGTTGCGTGATGTCCGGGCGGGCGAAGCAGGCTGAAGTGGGGTTTGCCGGCCTTGGCCAGCTCGAGCGCCTTCAGCGCGCCGCCCGCACCGCGCAAGGCGTGTTCGCGGATGCCCTCGTGGTAGGCGGTGTCGCCGTCAAAGTCGTGTGGCTCTCCGAGTCGCTGGTAATGATTTTTTGTGTGGGCACGCAGCACTTTCTCGAGCGGCGCAGCCTCCGGCTTGGCCCAGTCGACCTTGATTTTCATCTGGGCCTTCAACTGTTTGACCGTGCCAGCCACGCGGAACGGCCGCTCCGGGTGCCCGGGGCTGTGGTATGTGGTGCAGCGTTCGTCGGTGATGATCGTCATTTGCGGGGGGAGTTTCAAGTTTTCACATTTCAGTTTCAAGCTGGATTCAACGCAAAGTTGAATCCCCGCTTGCACCCTTTGGCCAAGCGGTGCAGAGTTTCTTGCTCCAATGATGATCACTCTCCTCATCCTTGGCCCCTTTTTGCTGGTTTGGGCGATCGCGGCGCTGTTTTACGCGCTGGGCCGTCGCCGCGCGAAGCAGGTGCAGTTTGATGAGATTACCTTCGCGCAAAGTGTGCGGCAACGGTTGGCGCCGTTTATGTCGGCCCGGCCCCGCACATGGTTGGCGGTCAAGTCCCGCAATCCGGAGGATGTGGCCCACTCAATGGGGCTGACGGAGCCGCAACCCTGCGCGGTCGGCAACGCGCTGACCGGGCTGGAGCCGAATCTTCTTTTCGTTTCTCCACCGGTAAACGGGTGGGTGATCGTGATGGGAGACAAGTTGCCCGGCCCGGACTCGGACATTGACCGGTGTTTTCGTTTTCTGGCCGAGACAAGCGAGCGGGTGGGGCATTTGCAATACTTTCATGGTAACCCCACGCTGGGGCATCATGCTTGGGTGAAGGTGATCGAGCGGCAGGTTTCGCGGGCGTATGTCTGGACCGGAGAGACGACGTGGAACCAGGGCGAGACGACGATTGGCGAGGAAAAATGCGGGATGCACAGTTTCGATTATTTCGCGGATGATGACGAGGAGAGCGCCTATCAGCTTTGGGAAACCGTACGGCAAAACGTGGAGCAATTGCCCCTGCTGGCCTCGATCTGGAGCGTCGATCCGGTGGCGCTGGAGGATGAAGCGATGCGTTCGAAGCCGGGTTGGGTGGGGCGGATGCCGGTGGGGCGCTCGGAGAAAAACTAGCAGACGCATCCGACATGCCTCCGGACGAATGCCCCAACTGCGGTGTGGATGTTCCGCCCAGGGCGAAGGTCTGTCCCGAATGCGGTGCCTGTGAGGATACCGGCTGGGCGGAGGAGGCCGGGTACGAGTCGACCCATCTCGAGGAGGATGAGTTTGATTATGACGAGTTCGTGGCACGGGAATTCGGGGAGGGAGGGCGGCCTCGAGGGAAAAGTCTGCACATTATCTGGGTGATTGTTGCTTTGTTATTGATCCTGTTTTTCCTGACTCACGCATGGTGAATCATTGTGCGCTTTACAAGCAGCGGCGAGATGTCGCAGTCTCTGGCCAGTTGTTGATGAGGTGGTTTGGTTTTATAGTTGCGATAAGTTTCCTGCTAGTGGGTTGTACCACGAGCACGATCACCAACCTGACGCCAAAAAAACTTCCCCGAACCACCACCGGGTTGTACCCCATCGAGGCGATGTTCAAGAGCAACCAGCGCACGCTGGATCGGGAGTCGATGAGGCCACTGGTGATCTTCAACAATCAGGCATTTCCGATGCGCCGAACCCAGTTGACCAAGGGTCGGTGGGAAACAGTTGTGCCTATCCCGGACGGCACGCAGGTGATCAACTATCATTTCAAGTTCGATTACGAATACAACGCCATCCGGATGCGCAGTGCTGACAGTAAACTTTCCCCTCCATTTCAGCTGCACATCGTCGATCAGGATAACATCGGCAATCTATTGATGGAACGGGAGTAAATTTCATGCAACGCGTTAAACTTTTCAAGGGACTCGAATGCGAGTTGGATCGCCTCGAGCAGCAGATCAACGACTGGGCAGAGAGTGAAGGGGTGAAAATTCTGCAGATCAACAGCAGCATCGCGTCCCAAAGCTACAATCCCTCGGCCAAAAGCGGATCATCACTGCAGGGCAACATCGGCGTCTCCTCCGATGTGCTGATCACCGCCCTGTACGAAAAGTAAGCCAAGCGCTTGGCCAAGCGCGGGTAGGGACTACGGGGTTGCTCGTAGCAGTTCGATCTTGTCAAACCAAGCCGGGCCGCCGAGCGCGGTGGGGGCGATGCCGGTAAGGGTGAAGTCCCCGAATTCCTTCCACATGTCCCGCGTGACAACCGTCCACTCTCCGGGAGTCTCGCTGGAAATCTGGGTCGCTTTCCACTTGGACGTATTTTTGCCGCTGTAATATCTGCGCTTGGGATCATTTGGCTCGGGCCAGTTTCCGTTATCCGAAATCTCCAGCATCACGCTGTCCGCGTCGGGCGCCTTCCATGCGAGCCGTAGATACCGAAATTCACCGGGGCCGGGGTTTTCGCGAATCTTGAACGACCAGTTTAGGATCCGTGCGGAGTATCTCTGAAGCGGTGTGATTTTCAATGAGGCGCGACCGCTCGCCTTCTCGCCGGTATCGATTGAGGCTGTGCCTCCGCCTTCGTTGAGCCATTTGAGAATCTCCGGATCGTCCTCAAACAAAACCCGGCGGATGGGCGGGCGACGCAGCCAGGCGATGACGTTGGCAACATCCTGCGGCTTGAGCACGACACCCAGCGACTCCGGCATGAGCGACACGTCCAGTGATCTTATGGATTTTATGTCCTTTCGCAACACATCCAGTTGCACACCGTTGGGCAGGTTGAGCGTGAGGCTGCTGGCAGATTCCCCGGCGAGTACGCCGCTCAGGACGCGACCGTCCCGGGTCTCCACGGTGTAGGTTTCGTACCCGCCGACGATGGTCGCGCTTGGGGCGAGGATGTCGTGCACAATCGTCTCCTCCGCGCGGCGAAATTCCGAGGTGAGATCCGGCCCGACGGCGAAGCCAACATCGTGTGCCTTGTGGCAGGTGGCGCAGTGCTGACTGAAAACCTTTTGCCCAGCCGATGGATCGCGCTTGGCGACGAGCGCATCGGTGTACTGCCTGAGTTTCCCTGCGTCGGCGGGGCGCAGCTTTGCGAACGCCTTTTCCGCCCGCTTGGCCAAGCCGTCATCGGCCTGAAGCAGGGCGGTTCGCTGGATGGCAGTCAACACTGCGGGAGGCAGTTGACCATTCTCCAGCGCACCGATGATGGCCGGGAAATTGTCCTTTCGCGCGAACGCCGTCTCGAGGATGGCCCCGCGCACGGCCGGGGTGGCGCCGGGGTAGGCGGCAAGCAGGCCGGTCGCGATGGACGGATCGTTCTCGCTGGCCAGACTATTCACCGAGGCCAGGCGATGTTCTACCGGTTTCTGGAGATCGGCCACCTCTTTCAGGGTTGCGGCCAAGCGGGTTTGGCGATCCTCCTCCGACTCGAGTTTCATCAACCGAATCAGGTCGGTGGCGGCATTTCGCAGTTCAGGGTGTCCCTTGGTTGAAAAATTGAAGAGGGTGGTGAACTGGGCGTCGCTGATGCTAATGAATGTCGGTGTTTTGAGCGGGGCACGCAGGCCGTTGAGGCACTCGAGTTGCAGGCTGCGTTCCTTCATGTTTTCCACGAGAGAGATCACGTCCGAAATTTCATCGCCTCGTTTTCGGGACGCAACCGCGCTGCAAAGTTGCCGTACGAGCCCTCGTGTTTTGCCGACCGTTTCCGGCTCGGAGGTGAGCAGCACGTTGAGCATATCGGCAGGGCGGTCGCCCAGTGAACTGAGGATGGCACCATCGATCCATGTCTCGCCGAGGTGGCGCTTGGCCAAGGCGGCCAGCGCACGTGTGGCGCTGATGTCGTTAAACTCGCCAAGCGAGAGGGCCAACTGCAGCCGCACCATCGGGGAGGGGTCGTCGACCATTTTCAGTGCCGTTCGAAAATGGGGGTGGAAGTTGTCGAACCGGCTTTCAGCCAAGCGCAACGTGTGTCGGCGCACGCCCGGTTGCGTGTGGCCAAGCGAAGCGACGAGGACGTCGTCACTCAATTGGTCGATGGATTCGAGTGTGTAAAGTGCGTTTACCGTCCCGGCGGTGTCCTCGGAATCAGAAATCCGCTTGGCCAAGCTGGGTAGCGGCGCGAGCGGCTTGGTTTCGTGGCGTTCAGTCAACAATCGTCGGGCGGTTTGTCGACGCCAGAAACGGGGGCTGAACAGTTCTCGGCCAAGCGCGGCGTTGTTGAGTTTGGCCAGATTGGGCGACTCCGGCTCCGGCATGTCGTTGTGAACCAGGCGCCAGACGCGGCCGTGGTCGCGGCCGTCGTCGAGCCCGTATTGCTGCTGCAGATAGCGCGGGATCGCCGAGTAGTCCTCAATGATCTCACGGTAAAAATCGGCGATGTAAATCGCGCCCTCCGGCCCGATGGCAAGGTGGATCGGGTGAAACCAGATGTCACTGGACGTGAGGAATTCCGACTTCTCCTCCCCGGCGGGGCGGCGAATGTTGAGCACCACGCCATCGCGATGGATCTCGGAACGGTGCACGAAGTTTTGCGCCGGGGCACAGGAAAGCATCTGCCCCTGCAGGCCGGGAAGTGCGCTGTCGGTGTAGACGAGCGGCGAACAGGCCGAGGTGAAATAACCGTTCGGGATTGACTCCGCCGCGCCGTAGCGGTCGCGGTAATATTTGCCGAAGCCGGGATCGTCGGCGCGCTTGGTGCGCCACGGGTGCGGCTGGCTGGAGGGGAAGGTGGTGTTGTAGTTGGCGGCGTTGCGGCGCGAGGCTCGCACGGCGATGTCGGCGTTGCGCGACAGGTAACGCCACGGCAACGGCGCGACCTGTATGGCCGGTGTGCCGGTGGAAATCACGAACCGGTCGCCGTCGTCGTTGAATGTGAACCCGTATGTGCTGGTGTGGCCGCTGATCGGTTCGATCGCGGAGCCGTCCGGCTTGATGCGAAAACCGGTCACCGGCAGGTTCACCGGTCTGGAGAGATTGGGGCCGGTGATCCGCCCGCCCTGGCCGCCGTCGACGTAAATCCAGTTGTCCGGCCCCCACTGCGGTTGATTGATCCGGCGCTCAATCACGCTGACCTTGAAGCCGGTGAACAGCGTCTCCTTCACCTCGGCCTTGCCGTCGCCGTCTCGGTCCGCGAGAAAAATGATGTCTGGCGAACACACCGCGATGATCCCGTCGCGCGCCGGGCAGATGCCGAGGCAGGCGGGGATGCCGTCCACCCAGGTTTCGACGCGATCCATCACGCCGTTGCCGTCGTCATCGATCAGCTTCTTGACCGTGCCAATCTGCTCGGCCTCGGCTCGACGCATGGCGTCCTCGTTGGCGGCAATGCGGCGTACGACGCGGTCGAGTTCGCCGGTCTTGTTCAATTCCTCAATGTCGAACTGCCCCTCGCGGTTATAGCCGTGCAATTCGGCGACGAAGAGGTTGCCCTCAGCATCCCAGCAGACGCCGGAAGGCTGACGGATGAGCGGTTCGGCTGCGACCAGTTCGAGGCGAAACCCGTCCGGCAACCGTATGGTCTTTAGGCTCTCGGCGGGCGGGAGTGGCTTGGGAGCGTCGGCAGGTTTGGTAATCTGACCAAGCGCTTGGCCAAGCGGAGCGAGCAGCAGGCTCAAATAGATAAGTCGTGTCAGCATCTGCAAATGATTGGCAGGGAAGCGTAGCAACCAACACCCCGAAGCCAAGACAAAGCACGCCCGATCCGAAGACACTTTTGAAAACGCATATGTGGCCATCCGCGAGAAGGATCAGGAGCATGTCGCCGCGATATTGTCCATCGCTACGGTGAACAGGGACACGATGCTTGTTCTGCTACTGCGCTACAACACAAGCGAGTTTGGAACGTTGCACGCGGAGAAATATTATCGTACTGTGAACGAGAAGTTAGCTGTGACGTTAACGGCCTTCCACTTGCTGCAACTCGTATTTATGGGACGGGTGATGGCTAGTAGTTACGGCAAAACTGCCGCCGGTCACAACGAGATCCGCCACCTGCTTGGACTGGCGTGAGATTGATCAATCAAAAATGACAGTGAGGTATGTTATATGAGTAAAACGGTGTTGAAGGTCATCGCCGGCTTGGGTTTTGCGGTTCTGCTGTTAGGTGTCCTTTTGAATATGTTGAAAGTGGCCACGGCTTTGATCTGGTGGCTGATTATGATTCCGCTACTTGGGAGCGTGCTTGGGTTGGCGATCACCTTTGTCATTAAGCGGGTGATCCTGCCGGAGGGGAGTCCGCACAGGGAAAATCCGGCGATCACCACCGGGGCTTTTGTCGCGGGGTGGTTGTTGGTTCTGCTTTCCTCATGTGGTTGATTGGCCCGGGGAATTCCGCTAGACAGAGCGCCGTGCCTATTCGGTTGATTCTTTTCATTTGCCTGTTCGCGTCGTTTGACGCGGGCGCGGCCCCCGTCATCAATCGTAAAAATTCGACGTACGATGTCAATGGGGCGACACCGCAGGAGGTGCGGGCGCAGATCGACATCCTCGGGCCGATGCATCCATCGGAGAAAAAACGCTACGACGGCATCACTGAGTGGGATTTGAGTTGGAAGTATCAAATGTCCCGCCGCGGTAAAATCTGGATCGTCACCTCTCGCACCGTGACACTGGACGTCCGCGTGAAGGTGCCCCAGTGGGCCGACCGCAAAAAGGCACCTCCGTTGGCCCGGCGGCAGTGGAAGATTTACCAGTCGAACCTCATCCGGCACGAGCAGGGCCACGTCAACATCGCCATGCGCGCGGCCCATGCAATCGACAAGTATATCGGCACCTACGGTGGCGCCTCATCGGTCGAGCACATGCGTGCAGCAATCGACCGCAATACAAAGTTGATCCTCGAAAAATATCGAAAGTACGACACGAGTTACGACAAACGCACCCGACATGGCGCCACTCAGGGTGCCAAGTTTCCGAATAATTTGGCCAAGTGACAATCGCCCTGACGGGTGTAGAGTCTGCGGTTGAGGCGCATGGAACGATTCCTCTCCACCCTTTTTGCGACCGTACTTTTGGCAGGGTGCGGTTCTGAGGAGCGTGCCTCCAATACTTCCCCTCTCGACACTATTTCCGTCGAGGAACTGGCTCCAAAGCCGAAGCCTCCGCCTTCCGCGCCGGAGCCGGAGCCGATTCAATATCCCACCGGGCCGGTTCCGGATGTGGATATCCATCAGGCCGCTGCCGCCGGCGACATCGAGACCGTCCGCCAACACCTCGCCGTGCAGGCGCCCGGTTACGTGGACACCCCGAATGAAAGCGGGTGGACTCCGCTGCATTTCTCCTACGCCAAGGGCCAGACAGAGATGAGCCTGTATCTGCTGGATAACGGCGCGAATTACGAGGCCCGTAACAAACTGGGTCAGGCGCCTGCGGATATTTTGCTTCTGAAAAAGAACCACCAAAACAGCCCGTTCGCGCTGGTGGAACTGTTCACCTCCGAATCCTGCTCCAGTTGTCCGCCGGCGGAGCGGTTGACGTCGGAGATTCGTCGGATGGCCTTGGCCAAGCGGCTCCGTATCTACTGCGTCTCATTTCATGTGGATTACTTCGATGGGGGCAGTTGGACGGACGGTTACAGCGATGCCGGCTACTCGGCCCGGCAACGCGCTTATGAGTTCAAGCGATTCAGCGGCCTGTACTACACGCCGCAGATGATCGTGAACGGTGAGTACCAGACGATTGGCCACAATCGTGCCAATGCCTACGGCGCCATCAATCGCGTGTTGAAAAAACCGGCCAAGGTCAACGTATCCGTTCGGCAGGTCAAGGACGAGGACGGCGTCATCGCGGTGAACGCCTGTGCGCTGGGCAAGTTCGAGAATGCGGCTTTATGCGTGGCGTTGGTGGAGAATGGCATCCGGCGGAAGATCACCGGTGGCGAAAACAAGGGGCGCACATTGAGCATGGACAACATCGTGCTGGATTTTCAGTACCTCGAGATTTCCGGTGCCACCGGCATCGAGTTTCGATTCACCGAAAAACCGGATGCCAAGCGCAACATGAGCGCGGTGGCGTTTGTTCAACAGATCAACAGCATGTCGATCCTCGGTGCCCACGCGACCCCGATTCGTGCACTTGGCCAAGTGTCAGGCCCGATGCAGTAGCGCTTGGCCAAGCGCCGGGCCTAACGGCAGGCCCGCATGTGGAAGGCGACCATGTCCCTCAGTCTGGACGAATCTGCTTTGGCTTGCTCGACTTGTGACTGGAGGTCTTCGCGCTCGCGGATGAGATCGTTTCGTTCTGATGTCACGGCGTGAATTTGCTCCGCCAATTCAACTTTATCACGCTTGGCTTCGATGGTGTTCGCCACTGAAAAAGTCAACGCCCCGGTTAGAGCGACGTGTAGTGCCAAGTGTACAAAACGCATGCAGCCAACCTAAAAGCCGCCCCCAAAAAAGCAACCTGATTAACTGGGCTGTTCTTCCGAAGTTTATGGCTAATTCGAAACCCGAATTTCAATCAGAGTGTAGTTTGCGTGTGAACTCAATCGGCTTGAAACAAGCCGGCGCAGTCCCGACAATTGCCACCGATGATTTCTCGATTTTTGTGGGCGGTGTTGGCCTTGGGTTTTGTCGCGATTTGTTCGGCTTCGGAGGGGTTCATTCACCCGGGGTTGCTGCATAGTCGCGAGGACATCGCCCGGATGAAGGCAGGGGTGGCCAGAGGGGAAGGCCCGATCCACGACGGCTTCGAGATGTTGGTCAAGAGTCCGTACTCCGAGGCCGATTACCGGATGCGCGGGCCGGTCGAGGAATGGGGGCGCGCGCCCAACATCAACACCGGCCAGGCGCAGGAAGATGCCATGGGAGCATACCAAAATGCGCTGATGTGGGCGATCACCGGCAGGAAGCCGCACGCAGCCAAGGCGATCGAAATTCTCAACGCCTGGGCGGGGCGATTAAAAAAAGTCAGCGGCATCGATGGAGTGCTGGCGTCCGGCCTGCAGGGGTTCAAGTTTGTGAATGCCGCGGAATTGATCCGCTACACGGACGCCGACTGGACGGAGGCCGAGGCCAGACGTTGCGAGGCGTCGTTCAAGAATGCGTGGCTGCCGACGATCGAGCACTATGCCTATTTCGCCAATGGCAACTGGGAGACGGCGGCACTACAGACCAAGATGGCAATCGCCGTGTTTTGCAACGACCGCGAGTTGTTCGAGGAGACCGTCCGGTACGCGGTGAACGGCTGTGGCAACGGCAGCATTCCGCACATGATCGTTTACCCAACCGGCCAGTGCCAGGAGACCACACGCGCGCAGCACTACGTGCAACTGGGGATTGGCCTGCTCACCGGCGCGGCGGAGGTGGCATGGCAGCAGGGCGTCGATCTCTACGGCTGGAACGACAACCTGATCCTCAAGGGGCACGAGTACACCGCGAAGTACGGGATCGGGGAGGATGTGCCGTACCGGCATTACCTCGATCGCACCGGCAAATATGGTTTTGGCGGGCGCAACAATTATTACACCAAGATTTCCACCGCGAGCCGCGGGAACTTTTGGCCGATATTTGAGCGGCCGTACCAGCACTACGCCAAGCGCCGGGGTGTGGCCGCGCCTTACTCCGGGCGGGTTGTTGAGCAAAAACGGCCGGAGGGGCAAAGTCGCGACCACATTGGGCTGGGGACGCTGACCCATTACAGACCGAGGATCGCCGCGACAAAACCGGCCCGTGTTCCGGGCGTGCCGTCCGGTCTCGTGGCTCGCAC
>DKGH01000086.1:0-1026 GCA_002453165.1 Verrucomicrobia bacterium UBA6775 | reverse complement strand
GGCCCGTGTTCCGGGTGTTCCGTCCGGTCTCGTGGCTCGCACGACGGAGGAGGGCATTCGTTTGACGTGGGTGAAGAGTGTCGATCCGGTCAACGCGATCGATGCGAGTGGTTACGCTGTTTTTCGCTCGGAACAACCGGGCGGTGCAGCGCAAAAAATCGCCGATGGCCTGGCCAAGCCGGAGTATCACGACACGTCGGTCGAGCGCGGTGGCCTGTATTTTTACACGGTCAAGGCCAGCAACAAGGTGGGCATCAGCGCGCCGTCCGCTGAGTTGGGCGCGAACGCCGCACTACCCGGGCCGTGGCGGAGTCGTGATATCGGTGACGTGCAGGTCAGCGGATCCACCGAGTACAACGGCGAACGCTTCACGCTCGAGGGCGAGGGGGTAGACATCAACGGCACGAGCGATTCGTTTCATTTTGCCTACGCGAAATATTCCGGGCAGGGAACCATCACGGCCCGGATTGTGCGTCCGATGAGTTCGCAATGGACCAAGCCGGGCGTGATGATGCGCGAGTCGCTCGACGCCGATTCTCGGCACGCCTCGGTGTTGCTGCTGCCGCACTGGAGCGGCGCGCTCGTGACGCGCACCGAGACCGGTGGCGAAACCACCACACACGGCGCACGGCATCTCGGCGAGGCGCACATCATTAAAAAGAACCGCCTGAGCACGCCGTACTGGGTGCGCCTGATCCGCTTCCGTAACCAGTTCACAGGCTACATGTCTCCGGATGGCGTTCAGTGGCAGCAACTCGGCTCAGTCGAGATCCCGATGAGCAGTACATTTTATGTCGGCCTGCCTGCCTGCTCTCAATTGGACAAAGTCACCACCACCGTGACGTACGACAACGTCAGCATCCCGCTCTGGCGAATGACCGATGGCGATCGCCAAATCACCGCCCGGCCGGAGCCGCGTTGGCACAAGGAACCGTGGTACAAGCGGCACGATGCGTTCAACGAGCGCGTCCGGGAGGGCAACGTCGGTATGTTAATGATCGGCGACTCGATCACGCATTGGTGGGA
>DKGH01000136.1:1521-57321 GCA_002453165.1 Verrucomicrobia bacterium UBA6775 | reverse complement strand
CCAATTAGATTTCGACATACCCTATGGTGAAGTTGGGGACTGTTACGATCGTTATCTTATCAGAATGGAAGAGATGCGGCAGAGTGTCCGTATCCTCGATCAATGTCTAGCTAAGTTGCCAAAAGGCCCGATTAATATTGATGATGGTAAAATTGTATTGCCTGATAAACAAAAAGTTCTATCTAGCATGGAGGAATTAATTCACCAATTTATGCTAGTTACTCAGGGGCAAAACGCCCCTGTTGGTGAAATATACTTTGGAGCTGAAAACCCAAAAGGCGAATTAGGTTTTTACATTAATAGCAAAGGGGGTGGTGTTCCTTACAGAATGAAGATAAGAGCTCCATCTTTTGTGAATCTATCTATATTAGAGCACATGCTCCCCGGCCATATGATGAGCGATATCGTCGCGATTCTTGGATCATTAGATTTCGTGATGGGGGAATGCGATCGATGAGTTTTAAGGTTACTAAGACAATTGATAGAGAAGCGAATCGCTTGGTCAAAAACTATCCGGAAAAACGAAGCGCTTCATTGATGGTGTTGCATGCTATCCAGGAAGAGTTTGGCTACATCTCCAAGGAGGCTGAAGTGTGGGCTGCTGAGAAGTTGGGACTGAAGCCGATCAACATCCACGAGTTGGTTACTTTTTACCCAATGTTACGCGAGCACGATCCCGGTAAGACCGTAGTGCGTGTTTGCCGGACGCTGAGTTGTGCGTTGGCGGGGAGCCACAAGTTGCACGGGCACATCTGCGACAAGCTTGGCTTGGATAAAAATGGTCATGGCCTGCAGCGGACGAGGGACGGCAAGTTCGGTGTCGAATTTGCCGAGTGCCTGGCCAGTTGCGGCACGGGGCCGGTGATGATGTGCAACGATGATTTTTACGAAGCCGTCTCCAACGAGGCATCGGAGGAGATCCTGAAGAAATACGACGCATGAAGATGGTTGCCGAACTAGGATTCGAACCTAGACAAAGTGAGTCAGAGTCACTCGTGCTACCGTTACACCATTCGGCAGCGCCGTCGCGGGATAAAGATTGATTTAGGGTTAGGAGTCAAGGCGAAAGCAGATGCCAAGCGAATACAAACTGGTTTTGAGGCACGTCGACGAGGCGGGGTACACGAACGATATCAAGTGTTACCAAAAGCACGGCGGTTACAAAACCATGAAAAAGGTTTTTAAGCTTAAGGCGAAGAAAACCAAGGATGGCACTGTTACTCCGCAGGAGGTGATTCGCAAGGAAGTTCTGACTTCCGGGCTGCGGGGCCGGGGTGGAGCCGGTTTTTCCGCCGGCATGAAGTGGAACTTCGTGAATCGCAAGTCAGGCAAACCGATCTATCTGCTCTGTAATGCTGATGAGTCTGAGCCAGGCACTTTCAAGGATCGTCAAATCATTCATAAGGACCCTCATCAGCTAATTGAGGGCATGGTGATCGCATGCTACGCCAACGATATCAACTTAGCCTACATATACATTCGCGGCGAATTTCCCGAGGGTGCGAAGATCCTGAACCGGGCGATACAGGAGGCACGTGATGCCGGTTATTTGGGTGAAGGTATTTGTGGAACCAAATTTAACCTCGAGATTCATGTGCATCGCGGTGCGGGCGCGTATATTTGTGGTGAAGAAACCAGTTTGATCGAGTCTTTGGAAGGCAAGCGGCCCTATCCCAGGATCAAGCCCCCGTACTTCCCCGCTGCACTTGGTCTTTACATGTGTCCGACCATAGTTAACAATGTTGAGACTCTTTGCAATGTTCGGCACGTGATGGAGATGGGAGGGGAAACCTACGCCGCGCTTGGTACTCCAGGTAATACAGGCACGCGCATAGTTAGCCTTAGCGGACAGGTTAAGCGCCCCGGATATTATGAGATCGAAGTTGGTAAGGCTACTCTCGGCGATTTAATCCATGGCGAGGAGTTTGGCCAAGGCTTGCTCCCCGGGAGAAAGTTGCAGGCGATTATACCCGGCGGCTCCTCATCAAAAGTATTTAAGGCTGGCGAGTCCTTCAAGATCAAGGCCAAGGACAAACAGGGAAAGGACGTCGAAGAAAAACTCGAACTGCTGGATATTCCCTACGACTTCGACACGCTCATGAAATGCGGGTCAATGTCTGGATCGAGCGCGATCATAGTGATCGATGACTCGGTTGATATAGTTGAAGCTCTTGGCAATTTGTCTGATTTTTATGCGCACGAGAGTTGCGGCCAATGTACACCTTGCCGCGAAGGTTCGCTCTGGATGGCTAAGGCGCTCAAGCGCATGCGCAGCGGCCAAGCGCGTAAGGCCGATGCGGATTATCTCAAGCACATCGCGCACAACATCCAGGGGCGGACAATCTGTGCGTTTGGTGAGGCATGCGCTTGGCCTGTGCTGAGTTTCGTTGACAAGTTCCGCGATGACTTTGTGAAGAAAGGTGCTGAAGACGAGGCCAGTTTGGCCAACCAGCAAAAAGAGGAGGCGTCAAACTAGCATGGCGGCCAAGGACATAAAACCGGCAGTCGAAACCGTGACGGTGAAGGTGGATGGGCGCCCCGTCGAAGTTCCCCGCATGACTCCGAATTGGGAGGGGAAACCTGAGCCGACCACCGTTTTGCAGGCCTGTAAGCAGGTAGGAATCGAGATTCCTCATTATTGCTATCATCCAAAATTACCCGTGTCGGGTAATTGCCGAATGTGCCTCGTTCACGTGGCTATGCCGGGGCGCCCCGGCCCTGACGGAAAGGCCCCTATGAATGATGATGGTTCACCCAAGGTTTTCCCGATGCAGTTGCCCTATGAGCCTCAGACACCACGAGGAGTAATAGGGTGCGCCACTCCACTTGTTCCAGGAATGGAAATTTACGCGAGTAGCCCTGAGACTAAGGAGATGCGCGAGGCAATAATGGAATCCTTGCTCATCAATCACCCTCTCGATTGTTCGATTTGCGATCAAGCTGGTGAATGCAAATTGCAGGAGTACTCGTATGATCATGGTCAAGCTAAGAGTGAGTTTGAGGAGTTTAAAGTTCATAAACCCAAGGCAGTAAATTTGGGCCCAAGAATAACTCTAGATGCTGAGAGGTGTATCCTATGTACCCGCTGCATTCGTTTTACAAAGGATATAGTTGGAGATGATGCGTTGGGTATCGTGAATCGTGGTAGCTATAATACAATTTCCACCTATCCCGGAGAGTCTTTTAATAACAATTATACCTTAAACACTGTGGACATATGTCCGGTTGGGGCATTGACATCAAATGATTTTAGATTCCAGATGCGTGTCTGGTTTTTAAAGGAAACCAAAAGTATTTGTACTGACTGCGGCAGTGGTTGCAACGTGTTGATCGGTTCCCGTGAGAATAAGATGTACCGTTATGAGCCTCGGCAAAACGATGCGGTAAACGGTCATTGGATGTGTGATTCTGGTCGATTGAACTATAAGTGGATTGGGCGTGAGGATCGCCTAAATACGATCAAAAGCCCAAAGGGTGCCATCCCTTGGCCCATGGTTCTTAAGGAAATATCCGAGCACCTTGGTTCCGTTGAAAGAGGTTCAGTTGCGATTGTGGCTTCAGCTAGGCAAACCAATGAAGAGCTTTACCTGCTTAACCACTTGGCAAAGCACCTGGGTGCGACGACTGATTCTGTACCGCGCCGTGGCAAGGCAGATCACCTAATGATCGTCGAGGACCGGAACACTAACACGACCGGGGCGCAGCTCACCGGGATTACGACCAAGCGCGTGGGCTCGAAACTGTCGTCGATTGCGAAGAGTATCAGAGATGGCAAGGTGAAGACTCTGATTGTTTTTGGTGAGGACGTCACGAAGTACGGCATTGATTCAAATTTGCTGAATAATGTCACACTCATCGTAAGTGACATCCTGCCGAACGAAACCACAAAGTTGGCGGATTACTTACTTCCCGGTTGTGCGCATGCGGAGAAGCGCGGCACATTTACTAACGTGAAGGGCCGAGTACAGAAATTCATGAAGGCATTGGAACCGCCTGGCGACGCACTGCCGGAATGGGAGGTGCTGCACGAGCTTGTTCACAACGTGACCGGGTTGGACGGATTCAAGAGTATCGAGGGTTTGTTCAACCATATGGCCGGCGAGGTGAAGTCGTTCAAGGAGGCTGAACTGACTTGGGCTGGCCTAGGCGATCTCGGTGCAGACGTAAAGTTGTAATGCCGGAGTTTATCACAGAACTGCTGACCAACCACCCGTGGCTGATCGTGGCCATCAAGGTGCTGGGTGTGTTCGCGGTGGTGATGCCTATGGTGGCTTATTCGGTGGTTGCGGAGCGGCGTATTTCTGCGTTTATTCAGGATCGAGTCGGGCCGAACCGGGTAGGAATCCCATTCACAAATATAAAGTTGCTAGGTCTGGGTCAACCTTTGGCTGATGGTCTAAAGTCGTTTTTGAAGGAAGATTTCACACCGGGTCATGTGAAGCGAATTTATTACTGGATGGCACCTGCTGTATCGATGACTCCGTCGTTCATCGTCTTTGCTGTGATCCCGTTTGGTTCTATGCTGGGGATGCAGAAAATGGTAATCGCCGATTTGAACGTAGGTATACTTTTTACTTTCGGTATAGTTTCGTTGGGTGTTTACGGCATTGTATTAGCTGGCTATTCAGCAAATTCTAAATATCCTTTTCTGGGTGGGATTCGGTCTAGTGCTCAGATGATTTCATATGAGATTGCGATGGGCATGTCGGTAGTTCCTGTTTTTATGCTTGCTGCGGATCCAGCTTGGCGTGATGGATTAACGTCAGACTGGAAGGCATACCTTGAGGGCACAGGGTTGTTGAATCTTTCCAGTGTGGTTGCTTATCAGAGTGACAGCCTATTTAGCTGGTTGATTTTTAAACAGCCTATTGCCTTTTGGATTTTTCTTATTTCAATTTTCGCAGAGACCAATCGCCTTCCGTTTGACCTTCCGGAGTCTGAAACTGAATTGGTTTCAGGATACAACACGGAATACAGCTCAATGAGATTCGCCCTTTTTTTTATGGGTGAATATGCTGCTATGATAGCTGGATCTGCTCTGATGGTTGTACTGTTTTGTGGAGGTTGGACTCTACCATTTGGAGAATATTTTAATACTCCAGCTCAAGGGCTTGTTCAGGGAATTATTCACATCCTCGTTTTTATAGGCAAAATCGCTGTTTTTCTTGGTCTAATGATCTGGGTACGATGGATGTTGCCGCGTTTTAGGTATGATCAGTTGATGAATATCGGCTGGAAACGGTTCCTGCCGGTAAGCCTGGCAAACATTATCCTGACCGCCATTGTGCTTTGGGCGGCAGCGTAGAGGTCGTAAATGAAAGTAAAACGTGCAAAACTAAGCTGGCTTGAGCGTCTCTATATCCCTTCGATACTGAACGGGTTTAAGGTAACGATGCGGCACTTTTTTTCATGGAAACGATCTGAGGTTTACGCGGACAAACAGTCTAATTTTGCCGCCAAGACGACGATGCAGTATCCGGAGGAAAAATGGCCTGTGCCAACCGGATATCGCGGCGCGCCTTATTTGGTAAAGGATGTCGACAACAGTACGAAGTGTGTCTCTTGTCAGCTATGCGAATTTGTCTGTCCTCCTAAGGCCATTCGAATTACGCCGCCTGGAAGAGACGGTGATGTTGATCGGGAGGGGGCGGAAAAAATGCCCGAAGCATTTGATATCAATATGCTCCGTTGCATTTATTGTGGTTTTTGCCAAGAAGTTTGCCCAGAGGAGGCAATTTTTTTACTCAAGGATTATGTTATCACTGGGGAGAATCGTGAGGAGTTAATTTACGACAAGGAGAAATTACTCTCGCTAGGTGGATTGGATCAACGTGCCTACAATCACCATGTTCAGGAGGGTGTTGATGAGGGCATCAAAAAGTGGGAAAAGAAAACTCAGGACGCTAAAAACCAAGCTGAGTTTCACTAGAGAAAATGGAATCCATTTTGTTCAACATCTTCGCTGTGCTGGCCGTGCTGAGCGCGCTCTTAGTTGTGGTGAACCCTTTGAGCAGAAGCCCGGTGACGAGCGCGATGTTTCTCGTTACTACGATGATCTCTATTTCCGGGCTATTTGTGCTGCTGAATGCGTATTTCCTCGCTGCTGTGCAGATCCTAGTTTACGCCGGGGCGGTGATGGTTCTGTTCCTGTTTGTCATCATGCTGCTGGACGTTCAGGAAACAGCCCGGCGGAAGCTACGGATTGTTAGCCTCGTGATGGGCTTTGTTGCTGTGGGGGCTTTGTTTGGAGTCTATAAGAGTTCGGTCGAGGCTACCTATGAAGATGTCGAAGCCGTTGATGAAGTAGTTGTTGGTAGTACGGAAGCGCTTGCCAGAGGGCTATTCAGTAAAGATAACGGATTTATACTGCCGTTCGAGATTGTCTCGATCTTGTTGTTAGTTGCAATGATCGGGGCAATTCTGTTGAGTAAAAAGGAACTGCGATGATGGAACCCACCTTGAGTCATTACCTGTTGGTAAGTGGGGCATTGTTCTCGATCGGCCTGTTGGGTGTGATCGTGAGGCGTAACCTGTTGATCATCTACATGTCGCTCGAGTTGATGCTCAATAGTGCGAATGTGGCGCTGGTTGCCATGTCGCGATTCTACGGAAAATTGGACGGGCAGGTTATGGTGTTTTTCATCATCACCGTGGCTGCTGCCGAGGTGGCAGTTGGTCTTGCGCTGATCGTAGCCCTGTACCGAAAACGCCAAACCGCCGAGGTGGAGGATTTGGCGACGATGAAACTTTAAGATGGAACTCGCTGCATGGCTCATCTTCTTGCTGCCGCTGATTTCAGCTGTGACGATCGGTATTGGTGCGTTCCGCTCTAAACCGATCAGCGCGGGCATATCCATCGCAGCAGTTGTGGGGTCATTTATCCTGACATTTGTTATGGTGGCCAACGGCTCGGAGTTCCCAGATGGGCAAGGTCCAAGTCCTAAGGTCAGTTGGCTGCGGTTAGATGGACTAAGTGTGGACATCGGTTTGAAGATCGATGGGTTGAGCAAACTCATGCTCTGCGTTGTGACCGGCGTTGGCAGCCTGATTCACATTTTCTCGCTTGGCTATATGAAGGAGGATCGCGACTTCTCCCGTTATTTTGCTTTCCTGAGTTTGTTCATTTTTTCGATGCTCGGCATCGTGTTGGCCGACAACTTCGTGATGATGTTCATCTTTTGGGAGTTGGTCGGCGTTTCGAGTTACCTGTTGATCGGCTTTTGGTTTGATAAACCAAGCGCAGCCGATGCGGCGAAAAAGGCGTTCATGACGAACCGCGTCGGGGATTTCGGTTTTCTGCTGGGTATCCTCATGGTGTGGGCGGCGTTCGGTTCGGTTAGTTTTGATGTTCTGGAAAAGGAGAAGGCGACGGTACTTTGTGGCTTGGCCGGTTTTCTGATTTTCTGTGGTGCGATAGGCAAGTCCGCGCAGGCACCTCTTCACGTCTGGCTGCCGGACGCGATGGAGGGCCCGACCCCGGTTAGCGCACTCATTCACGCGGCGACGATGGTTGCGGCTGGCGTGTATATGTTGTGCCGTGTGTTTTTCCTGATTGAGGGCACATGGGCGATGGAGGCGATTGCATGGATCGGTGGCATCACCTCTCTTATGGCCGCTCTCATGGCGGTTCAGCAGGATGACATCAAACGGATCCTCGCCTACTCAACGCTTTCGCAACTGGGCTACATGGTGATGGTGGTGGGGTTGGGCGGAGAGACTAATAGCGACTATTATAAAATCACCAATGTCGCCGGAACTGATGCAGCAATGTTTCACCTGACGACCCACGCCTTTTTCAAGGCGATGCTGTTTCTCGGGGCCGGGTCGGTGATCTACGCCTGCCACCATGAACAGGATATCTGGAAAATGGGCGGTCTGCGCAGGCGGATGCCGAGGACATACTGGACTTTTTTAATCGGTACACTGGCGCTGTGCGGGGTGCCGTTGTTCAGTGGTTTTTTCAGCAAGGAAGCGATCCTCACAGTGGCGTACAAGGAGAGTATGCCGTTGTTTTTGATCGCAGTCGCGGTGGCCGTGCTGACGACGTTTTACATGACCCGATTGTTCCTTGTCGCGTTTTGCGGCGAGCCGCGCTCGAAACACGCGGAGCACGCGAAGGAAAGTCCGGTCGTGATGACCTTGCCGCTGTTGATCCTCGCTGTGCCGTCGGTGGTCGCCGGTTACTTCAATATGCACGCGCCGGATCCGTTGATCCTGTTCGCCTCGTTGATCGCGGTGGTGTTCGGTGCTCTGTTGGCCAACTCGATTTATCGAAATGCAACCGACGATCCGTTGCCGGTCAGGCTTGGTTTTATTGCCAGAGCGATGAAGGCCCGGTTTTGGTTCGATGAAATTTATCAATGGTTCATCGACAAGGTGCAGGAGCGCTTGGCCAAGCTGGCCGACATCATTGACCGATGGATCATCGCCGGGCTGCTGGTTCGTGGCGCGCACGGCTCGACCGAGTTTGCTGGGCGTGTGTTGCGCCTGGCCCAGACCGGCAACCTGCAGACGTACGCCTTCTGGTTTGCCGCCGGCTTGGCTGCGGTATTGGTGTTTGCGTTGAGTTAGAATGGACTACCTGTTTTTCATAGTGATGCTGCCGCTATTAGCGGGTCTGGTGGTTGGGGTCATTCCCGGCGACCGGATCGGTGCCATCCGAGGTGTCACACTTGGCGCATCGTGGTTGACGGCTCTGCTCTCACTAATTGCTTTTTGTTCGTTCGATCCAAATGGTGGTTTGCAGTTTGTAACTGAATGGACCTGGGTGGAGAGCCTTGGTTTGAAATTTTACCTGGCGGCGGATGGCATCAACATCGGGATCATTTTCATGGGAGCCGTGGTGGCGTTTGCGGCGGTTTGTTGTGCGGGTGATGTCACGCATCGTATCAAGGAATTTTACTTTCTGCTCAATCTCATGATCTGCGGTATCCTCGGTGCGTTCGCCTCGATGGATTTGTTTTTCTTTTACTTTTTCCACGAGCTGGCGCTTGTGCCGACCTTTATCATGATCGGAGTGTGGGGCAGGGGGCAGAACCGGAATTACGCCACCTACAAAATAACGCTTTATTTGAGCTTCGGGGCGCTGCTGGCGTTGATCGGCTTGATTGGCGTCTACGTGCAAACCGGTGCAGAATCATTCAGTATTCCGGATTTGATGAAAGCGGTGGAGGAGAAACCGATCACGGAATCCGCGCAACAGTGGATTTTTCCGCTGCTGATGTTTGGTTTTGGTATTCTCGTTTCACTTTGGCCGTTTCACACATGGGCACCGCTCGGTTACGGTGCCGCACCCACGGCCACCGCCATGCTGCACGCCGGGGTGCTGAAAAAATTCGGTTTGTACGGACTCATCCGCGTGGCGATCCCGATGGCACCGGTCGGGGCGCAAGGCTGGCTCGAGGTGATGGCTTGGTTGGCCTTGGCCAACCTCCTGTTTTGTGGCTTGGTTGCTGTACGGCAAAAGGATTTGAACCTGCTGATCGGTAACTCGAGTGTGGCGCACATGGGCTTCATCTTTTTGGGTATCGCCAGCCTTAACGTCATCGGGTTGACCGGCGCGGTGCTGGTGATGATCGCCCACGGGTTGCTTGCGGCACTTGCGTTTGGCTTGAGCGGCCACCTCTATCAGCAACACCGATCACTCGATATGACACGGATGGGCGGTCTGTTGCGCAAGATGCCCTTGGCCGGGACGGCGTTGCTGATGGCGATGATGGCCGGATGCGGTCTACCGGGTTTTGCCAACTTTGCCGGAGAGATCACCATCTTTTTTGCAGCGTGGTCGGCTGGTTTTCAGACCATCACCGTGATCGCCGCGTGGAGTGCGCTGGTCATTGGCGGCCTCTACATGCTGCGGGCTATCCGAAATATTTTACACGGTCCACAGGGCGACGATTGGGACAACGCGTCCGATGCCAAGCCGTTGGTGGCGACAGCGTTTGGCCTGCTTTTGGCGATGTTGCTGGTGTTCGGTTTTGCACCGAACCTGTTAACCAAGCGCATCAATGGCGAGGTGGAAAAAATCGTGCGCTTGGCCAAGCCGGAAGGCGCTGCGCCGGAAAAAGTGGAGGTTGTGAGGAGATAGCGGCATGGGCGATCAACTAAAATTTGTCCAACTGGAAATGATGGTGGTGGCGCTTGGCCTGCTGGTGCTGATTGCTGACCTCGCCATGGCGCCGTCGCGTCGACGCCTGTTGGGTTACCTGTCCGCGGCTGGCTTGTTCGTGGTGTTCCTACTCAGTTTCCGTGATGGATACACGGCGCTCGTCAACGAAAGTACCGAGGCGTTTTTCAATTCGCGCTACAAGGTCGACGGCCTGGCGCTGTTTTTTAAACGCTTCTTTTTGATCGCGGGAATTTTCGTGCTCGTGTTCGCCGTCGATTTTTCCGAGCGATTGCGCTCCGGCATGGCCGAGTATTATTCGTTCATCGTTTTCGCCCTGTCGGGAATGATGTTCGCCGCGTCGGCCAATGATTTCAGCATGCTTTTCGTGTCGATCGAGTTGATCACGATCACGTTTTATATCCTTGTTAGTTTTCAGCGGCACCGACTCCACTCACTTGAAGCAGGGGTGAAGTACCTGATTCTCGGAGCGGTCTCGTCGGCGTTCATGATTTACGGAATCGCGCTGGTGTTCGGCGTGGCGGGCAGCCTGCAGTTCGACGATTTGCACGCGCAGCAGTCCGAGTTGATCCAGAGCAAGGTGTTTCTTTTCGGCATGCTGTTCCTGTTTGCCGGGTTGGCGTTCAAGATATCCGCCTTTCCGTTTCAGGTCTGGGCGCCGGACGTGTATCAGGGTGCCCCGACCCCAACCACGGCCTTCCTTGCCGTGGGATCCAAGGCGGCCGGTTTTGTTTTGTTGATTCGGCTTTTGGTTGCTGCGGTTCCGGAAGTGACGGCGGAATGGACGAGCGTATTGCTGGTCATCTCTGCCCTGACAATCCTTTACGGAAATCTCTGCGCCCTGCCGCAGCGCAACCTCAAGCGCCTCCTCGCCTACTCCGGAATTGCGAACGCCGGTTACCTGCTCATGGGCATTGTGGCGCAGTCGGAGGAGGGCACCGTGGCAATCCTCTACTATCTTGCCGGTTACCTGTTCACGGTGATGGCTGCCTTCATGATCATCAACCTGCTGACGAAAGAGGGTGAGGGCGAAGACATCTCCTGCCTCTCCGGTCTTAGCAAGCGCTCCCCGTTCCTTGCGTTCGCGATGACGCTGGCTGCGGTGTCGCTGGCCGGCATCCCGCCGTTGGCCGGGTTTTTCGGTAAATTCCTGCTGGTCAAGTCCGTCGCCACCGAAGCGTTCGGTAACACCTGCTTTTTTGTACTGCTGGCCGTGGCTGTTTTTGGCGTGGTCGTTTCCATCTATTATTACTTTGGGATCGTCCGGACGATTTTCTGGGGAAGGAGAAAAGCGGATGAACCGACTCCACCGCCGGTGACCATTGGGCTGCCGGTTCGCATCGTGCTCGGGTGCTGTGTGGCGGCGATGCTTTACCTTGGCCTGCTCCCGAACAAGCCGGTCAAGTGGGCTGAAACCGCCGCCAAGGTGGGGGTAACCAGCAAGTAAACCACGGGCTTACCGACGGGCGAATAGCTTGCCGGGCAACTGCTTGGCCAGGCGCTTCATTTCCAATCCCAACAACGCCACAGAGACGCTCGACACCGGGAGGCCGGTCCTGTCAATGAGCGTATCGATCGGCTGCTCGGTTGCGTCCAATACGTCGAGGATCTTTTGCTCCGTCTCGGTGAGGTTAGCCAGGGGCAGGTTGGGTGAGTCGTCCGCTTGGCCAAGCGCCAGATTTTCGAACTCCGCGAGAATGTCATCCGCATTTTCGCAGAGGACTGCGCCCTCGCGGATCAAGTTGTGGCAGCCGCGGCTCTGCGGCGAGTCCACCCGACCGGGCACGGCGAACACCTGCCGGTTGTTGTCCGCCGCCATATTGGCGGTGATCAGCGAGCCGCTTTTCAGGTCGGCCTCCACCACCACGGTGCCAAGCGTCATCCCGGCAACGATGCGGTTGCGGATTGGGAAGCTCTGCTTGTCGCCCTTCCGGTTGAAGGGGAACTGGGTAAGCACGGCGCCGTTCTCCGAGATGCGTTCGTACAGCTCCGCGTTTTCCGCCGGGTAAACAATGTTGATGCCGGTGCCGAGCACGGCGAGGGTTCGGCCCTTGGCCGAGAGGGCGCCCTGATGCGAGGCGGAGTCGATGCCGCGCGCGCCGCCGCTGACCACCGTGATGCCTGCGCCGGCAAGTTGGTACGCGAGTTTGCGGGCGGTGTCCTGGCCGTAGTGGGTCGTCCGGCGCGCGCCGACCATCGAGATGCTGTTGCGATCCTCCGGCAACAGCCGGCCTTTCACGTAAAGCACGATTGGAGGATCGTAGATTTCCCGCAGCAACTCGGGATACTCGTCGTCCTCCTGAAAAACGAGCCGCGCCCCGAATTCCTCGACTCGTTTCAGTTCACCGGTCAGGTCGGTTGTGGTTTCCCACTGTCGAATGGTTGAGGCCAGATCATCCCCGATTCCCTTCACACGCCTGAGCGCAGGGAGCGGTGCCTCGAGCACCTTGGTTGCCGCCCCGAAAAACTCGAGCAGTTGGCGGGTCCGAATCGGCCCGATTCCCTCGAGTAAATTCAAAACCACCAAAGCCTCACGTGGAGTCATGGCTGGAAACTAAAAACGGATGGAAGAAAAACCAACAAAAAAGACGGCCGTTCGGCCGCCTTTTGGAAAGATGTTGGGCGTTGTTAGACTTCTGAGGTGCAGGCGTCGTAGAATTCGAGGAATTGGTTTTTTTCCTCGGTGTCGCGGACGCGCATCGCGGCTCGTGGGTGCTGGTTCAGAATGCCGGTGACGACGTAGGGGATGAGGGCGCCCCACTCCTTGGTTCGCCGGAGCGGCATGAGGTGATCCTGCAACAGCTTGAAAATGGGGCGCAGGTTGAACTTGGGGTTTTTCAGGAAGCCAAGTAGCAGTTCCATCGGGCAGTTGCCAGCGCCCCGGCCAAGGCCGAGCATAGTGGCGTCGATCCGGTTGGCGCCTTGGATGATCGCCTCGATGGTGTTGGCGAAGGCGAGCTGCATGTTGTTGTGCGTGTGAATGCCGACCTCCTTACCGGTGGCGTTGGCCATGGCGACATACTTCTTCACCAGTGCGCGGATTTGCTCGTGGTAAAGCGCGCCGTAACTGTCCACAACCACCACGGTCTCGACCGGTGTCTCGGCAAGAGTCTCGAGGGCCTTGTCGATCTCGGAGTCGGCCACGGTGCTGATCGCCATGATGTTGCAGCAGGTCTCGTAACCCTTATCGTGTGCGTCCTTGATCATTTCCACCGCGGTAGGAATCTGGTGTGCGTAGGTGGCCACACGGATGCAGTCGAGCACGCTCTCGTCGGACGGGAGGATGTCGGTTTTGTAGTCGGTTTTTCCGGCGTCGGCCATTGCGGTGAGTTTGAGGGGTGTGTCGTTTTCACCGACGATGCGGCGGATGTCGTCCTCGTCGCAAAATTTCCAGTCGCCAAAATCGGCCCGGGCAAATTGATCCTTGGAGGCCTTGTAGCCGAGTTCCATGTAGTCGATGCCAGACTCGATGCAGGTGTCGTAGACGGCCTTGACGAAATTGTCCTCGAACTTGTGGGCGTTGATCAGGCCACCATCACGGACGGTGCAGTCGAGCACCTTTATTTCCGGGCGGAATGTCACCCAAGGCGCGTTTTCTTTCGGTTCACTCATGATATTCTACTGGCCAAATGAGTGCATCGTGCGATGAAAGTTTGCCGCGACGTTCACACTCCTTGGCGAAAAAGGGCGGCAAATCTCGTAAAAACTGGGCTAAAAGAAAAGCGTTAAAAGGGCCAAAACCGATTTTTCTTTTCCGCTTGTCCAAGCGCTATTTCGCGTAGATGGCGTTGATTGGGTGGATGTCGAGGATGTTCGGGTGGATGCCGCCAATGCGATCAGGATGATAAATGTTGATGCCGACATAAAAGAAAAGCGGGAAGATTGGCAGTTCGTCGTTGATCAACATGGTCTCCGCCTGTTGGAACAATTCGTGACGCTTGGTTGGATCGGTGGTGGCATTGGCCAAGCGGATGGTTTGGTCGTATTGCTCATTGCTCCAGCCGGTGCGGTTGTTGCCGTTCTGGCTCATGAACATGTCGAGAAAGGTGTTGGGGTCGTTGTAGTCGCCGATCCAACTACTGCGCGAGACGTGGTAGTCCAGCGCGCTTTGCGCGGAGAGGTAGACCTTGTTTTCCGCCTGTCGCAGCTTGATCTGGATGCCAAGCGTCTCTTTCCACATCCGCTGCAGCTCGACGGCGATGTTGCGGTTGAGTTCGCTTGAGTTGAAGAGGTATTCAAAGTCGGTGGGGAAACCGTTGCCGTCCGGGTAACCGGCCTCGGCTAGCAGCCGCTTGGCCAAGCGGACGTCGTGCGACAGCCCCTCCGGCGAGGTGTAGTTACCGGTGCCGGGTGGGACAAAGTGCCGGGCCAAGCGCTCGCCGCCCTTGGTGTATTTCTCGACGATCCTCGCCTTGTCGACTGCCAGCGCCATCGCCTTGCGCACGCGGGGATCATCGAGCGGTTTTTTGGTTGTGTTGAACCGCACGAAGTAACTGCCGAGGTAATCGAATTTGTGAAAACTGGGGTGGGTGCTGAGCGCGTCGAGCAACTCGGTGGGCACGAGGCTCTTGTCCCAAATCACATCCGCTTGGCCGGCCTCGAACAGGTTGATCGCAGTAGCCGGGGAATCGACCGGGAGAAAATCGACGATGTTGTTTTTCGTGTTGGCGGCATCCCAGTACTGTTCGTTTTTCCGCAGCCGAACCCGGTCGCGCACGTTCCAAAAGTCGAGCGTGTGCGAGCCACTGACCGAGAGGGGGTTGCTGAGGCACCATTGGTCGCCGTGTTGCTCGATGGTTTTTTGCGGCACAACAGCGAGCGTCCAGAACGCGCACAACTCGAGGAAAAACGGGGTGGGGCCGGTCAGTTCGACTCGGACGGTCTGTGGGTCGACGGACTTGGCACCGAGTTGGGTGAGGTCGGAGATTTTGCCACTGTTAATCGCCTCGGCGTTTTTGACGTAAAAAAGCATGCCGGCATAGTCGCTGGCAGTGAGCGGGTTCACGGCGCGTTGCCACGAGTAGACAATATCGGCGGCCGTGATCGGCTCGCCGGTGGACCAGCGGAGATTCTCCCGAAGGTGAAAAGTATAGACCGTCCCGTCGTCCGAGATTTCCCAGCGCTTGGCCAAGGCCGGCTCAGCCTGGGCGGTGACGGCGTTGAATCGGGTGAGGCCCTCGAACATCGCGGAGACGATCCGGCCATCCGCCTGGCTGGTGATGATCGCGGGGTCAAGCGCCTCGGGGTCGGGGCCATTGATGACAGTGAAGTCGGCCCGGTCATGCCGCTGAAAGCAGCCCGCTTGGCCAAGCAGCAACAGGCACAAAAAAAACGTTCCCGCCAATCGCACAGGAACGCTTTTGAAAGTCATGGGCGACCTCCGGTTACTTCTCTTCCTCGCCTTCGGCGGGTTGTGCCGGAGTCTCCGGAGTCTCTGTGGTGGCTGCGTCCGGTGTCGGTGTGGTCTCGGTGCCAGTCGGGGGTTCGGTGTTGTCCGTGTTTTCCGGTGTTCCCGGTGCGGTTGCCGGAACCTCGGTGCCGGCTGGGCCCTGAGTCCCGGGCGCGGTTGGCGGTTCGGTGACTTCCGAATTTGCGGCTTTGGGCGCCTCGCTCAATCCTGACTCCAGTACGCTTTTGTTCCCGTTGTTGCCGATGACGGCCAGCACAAGGCAGAGGATCAGGAAGAGGGAGGCGGAATATTTGGTGAAACGGGTGAGGACGTTGCCCGCCCCGGCACCAAGCGCCATGTCGAGCGCGCCGCCTCCGAATGCCAGACCGGAACCGGATTCCTTTTTCGGTAGCTGGATCAGGATCAACAGCACCAGGAAGAAACAGTTCAGAACCAGTACGGTGGTTAATAATGTGATAAGAATGCTCATGTTCGTTTGTCGTTAAATTGAGTTTTTAATCAGCTCGGAAAAGACCCGCACATCGAGTGAGGCTCCGCCGACCAGGGCGCCGTCTACGTCCGGTTGGCTCATCAGTTCCCGGGCGTTATCCGGTTTCACGCTGCCGCCATACTGGATGCGCACCGCCTTGGCTGTGTCGGCATCGAACAAATCCGCCAATAGGTTGCGAATGAACGCGTGAACCTCCTGCGCCTGCTCGGCGGTGGCAGTTTTGCCTGTACCGATGGCCCAGACCGGCTCGTAGGCGATGACCGTGCCGAGCATTTCCTCCATGGTCAAGCCCGCCAAGCTGCCGCGCACCTGTGTGCCGACAACGTTCTCGGTGTTGCCTGACTCGCGTTCCTCGAGTTGTTCGCCCACGCAAACGATCGGCTTTAGGCCGGCCTCGTGGGCGGCCTTGGCCTTGCCAGCGATGAGTTCGTCCGATTCGCGCTGATACTCGCGGCGCTCGGAGTGGCCGAGGATGACGTACTTGGTGGAAAATTCCTTGAGCATTCCGGCGGCGATTTCGCCGGTGTGGGCGCCGTAGCCGTTCTGGCTCATGTTCTGTGCGCCGAGGCGGATGTTGGAATCGATGACCGCCTTGGAAACTTCGCTCAGTGCGGTGAACGGCGGGCAGATGGCGATGTCCACTTCCTTCACTTCCTTGAGTTCCCGAACCAAGCCGTTGGCCAGGTCGAGCGACTCGGCCACGGTCTTGTTCATCTTCCAGTTGCCGGCAATGATCAGTTTTCGTTCTTTGTCCATTCGATAAAATTATTTGTCGGTGAGTGCGGCGACGCCGGGGAGTTCCTTGCCCTCGAGAAACTCGAGGCTCGCTCCACCGCCGGTGCTCATGAAGGTCACTTGATCACCGAGACCGGCCTTGTTCAGCGCTTTCACGCTGTCGCCTCCGCCGATGATGCTCTTGCCTCCGGATGCGGTGGCGTCGCATACGGCACGGGCCACGGCGAATGTGCCGGCGGAAAAGCGGTCGTCTTCAAAAATACCCATCGGGCCGTTCCACAAAATTGTCTTCGCACCGCGGATAACCTCGCTAAAGGTTTCGGCGGAGTTGGGGCCGATGTCAACGCCCTCGACATCGTCGGGGATGTTTTCGCTATCGTTCACCCGATGATCGCCAAAGGCGAACTTGCCATCAATCTCGGTTGGCTCGGCTACGACGTTGTCGGTCGGAATGAGAAACTGCACGTTTCGCTCAGCGGCTTTGTCGAGGGCGGCCTGGGCAACGTCCACCTTGTCACGTTCCACCAGCGACTTGCCAACCGTGAGGCCCTTGGCCAGCTTGAACGTGTAAGCCATGGCGCCACCAATGAGTATGGTGTCGGCCTTCTCAAGCAGGCGGTCGATGACCTTGATTTTGTCGGACACCTTGGCGCCGCCAAGGATCACGACGAACGGGCTTGCGGGAGATTCGAGTTCGTCGCCGAGGAACTGCAGTTCGCGCTCCATCAACAGGCCGGCCGCGCATTGGCCGCCGCGGGCGGCGATGACGCCGGCCACGCCTGCGGTGGAGGCGTGCGCCCGGTGGGCGGCCCCGAAAGCATCGTTCACGTAGACATCCGCATTGGCCGCGAGTTGCTCGGCAAAGGCTGGGTCGTTGGATTCCTCCTCGGCGTGGTAGCGGACGTTTTCCATTAGCAACAAACCGCCGTCCTCCAGTTGATTCACGGCCTCGGCAACCGAGTCGCCGACGCACTGGTCACAAAATGCAACCGGTTGGCCGATAAGCTCGGCGAGCTTGTCGGCCACGGGGCGCAGGCTCATGGAGGGGACGCGTTCGCCCTTGGGTCGGCCGAGGTGGGCGGCGAGGATAATCCTGGCGCCCTTGTCGATCATGGCCTTGAGGGTGGGGAGGGTGGCGCGGATTCGTGTGTCGTCGTTGATCACCATCGCGCCGGCCTGTTCGGCCATCGGCACGTTGTAGTCCACGCGTGTAAATACGCGTTTGCCCTGCAAATCCAAATCGTTGACTGTGAGTTTCGCCATTCGTTCCCCCGAAAAGGGCGGGAAATCATACCGGTGCCGCATTGAGTGTCAACGGTTATGTCCCTGAAAAACGGCTATTTTCCGCTGTTTGAGCGCTTGGCCAAGCGGACGGTCGTCTTGGTTTTTCAGTTACGCTTGGCCAAGTTGTTCACAATCGCGTAACACGCTTGCCGACCGGCCTTTGTCTCTCTACTGTCTGCCGCGATGTCTGGCTCAGGGCCTAAAGCCATCCTCGCGCTGGAGGATGGGACGATCTTCGAAGGGCAGGCGTTTGGCGCAACCGCGTCAGTCGCCGGGGAGGTTTGTTTCAACACCTCGATGACGGGTTATCAGGAGATTTTGACCGATCCGTCCTACAAGGGGCAGATCGTCACGATGACGTATCCGTTGATCGGCAACTATGGCGTCAACGAGCAGGACGTCGAGTCGTACCAAACCCATGCCAGCGGATTCGTGGTGCGTGAGCTCTCGCCGGTGGTCAGCAATTACCGCGCTGACTATTCGCTTGGGGAGTACATGGAGCGCAACGGCATCCCGGGCATTCAGGGTATCGATACTCGTGCGCTGACTAAAAAACTGCGTCTTCGGGGCGCGATGAATGGCTATCTCACCACCGAAGAGGGCGCCACGGCCGATGACGCGTTGGCCAAGGCCAAGGAGTGGCACGGCTTGGTCGGGGTGGATTACGTCAAGGAGGTATCTCACAAATCCGAGTTCGCTTGGGATGAAAACGACGAGTTGAGCCCGGCGTTCCGATTGCCCTACGGGCCGAAGGAATTGGATGGGCGAATTCAGCGTGATCCGATGCCGGCGGCGGAGATTCCGATCGTCGCCTATGATTTCGGAGTGAAATACAACATTCTGCGCATGCTGCGGCAGAGCGGCTTCAAGGTGACCGTGCTGCCTGCGAACACACCGGCCGAGGAGGCGTTGAAGCACAACCCTGCTGGTGTTTTCCTGTCGAACGGCCCAGGCGACCCGGCCGCGGTGACGTATGCCGCGGAGGCCGTGGCGGAGTTGCTGAAAAAAGGGCTGCCGACATTCGGCATCTGCCTTGGCCACCAGATTCTCAGCCTCGCGATGGGCGGGAAGACCAGCAAGCTCAAGTTCGGTCATCGCGGCGCAAACCAGCCGGTTAAGGATTTGGATTCCGGCCGGGTGGAAATCACTTCACAAAACCACGGCTTCACCGTGGACGCCGATTCACTGCCGGATGACGTTGCGGTGAACCGGATCAACCTCAATGACCAGACGGTCGAGGGGTTGCGCCACAAGACCAAGCCGGTTTTCTGTGTGCAATACCATCCCGAGGCGTCGCCCGGGCCGCACGACTCAAGCGATCTTTTCGGGCAATTCCGTCAGTTGGTTGAGAAGCACGGATAACTTGGCCAAGCGCTTGGCCAAGCGGAGGAAATTGGGGCTACTTTTTGATCCGGCGAAACTCGACCGGGTTGACGAATAGGTTTTTGTTATCCTTGTGCTCTAGGAAGGCGCGAGTCAGTTCGGCGGTCTTCTTTAATTCATCATCCACCAGTTTCTCGTTCAGAAGTTTGATTTCGAGTTTCGCGTCCGATAGCTGGTAGGAGGCAACGTGATACAGGCCTTTCTCCCCCTGATCCGGTGGTCCCTCGTTGGAACCGATGGCCTGCAACTGGACGCATGAGACTCCGCCGACATTGACAGGTTAGGCCCGGAAATACATGGCGTTTTCCCCGACGGGATAGTGGATGATGTATTCGGTGCTGGAGAATTTCAGTATCATCATCCGTTCCTTTTCCTCATCCCGGTCTTCGGGAACTGTCTCCCAAAGGCCCAGCACAGCCGGGTCGATCGGAGTGGTATGTTTTTCCGTCAGGGGTGTCTCGTACTCACAACCGCACAAAAAAAGGACAGCTCCCATTAAAAGCGCTGTCCTGTTTTTCATCATTATGATTAAATCGATTAACTTGCCGGGGCCTCCTCGGCGGGTGCGGCCTCCGTTTCGGGTTCCGGTTCCGGCAGGGGATTGCTGCTCTCCACCCGAACCTTGAGGGTGGTTCGGACTTCTGAGTGGAGGCGCAACTCGACCTCGTGATCGCCCACCGTCCGGATGGGTTCCTCGATGTGGAGTTTGCGGCGGTCGAGCTTGATTTCGAACTGCTCCAGAAGCTGGTCGATGATATTCGCCGGGGTGACGGAGCCGTACATTTTGCCGGTCTCGCCAGTCTTGGCCTTAATGACGAGCATCAGGTGCTTGAAGCTGGCCGCCAACTCCTTGGCGTCCTTGGCTTCGCGCAACTCGCGTTCTTGCCGTTGTTTGCGGAGGGCTGCCAGTCGGCGTTCGTTGCCCTGTGTCAGCGGAATTGCGAGGCCCTGCGGGAGCAGGAAATTGCGGGCGTAGCCGGTGGCCACGTTGACCTGATCGGATTCCGCACCCAGCCCTTCCACGTTCTTGATTAAAATGACGTCGGTCTTTGCCATGTCTGTAAGTCGTTAAATTGGTTTTTAGTTTTAAAATGGGACATCGTCGTCCGAGGGGCCGTCTTCGAACGGCGGTACGTCGGATGTAGGCGCGGGCGCGGGCGATTGGGGCGCTCCTCCGCCACCACCGGCTTGGCCACCGCCACCGACGAATGTAAAGCGATCCAGTACAACACCCAAGCGACTCCGTTTTTGCCCTGTGTTTTTATCTTCCCATTGGTCTAGTTTGAGTCGGCCTTCTATAAGGATCGGTTTACCCTTCTGCATATATTGGCCGATAGTCTCAGCCTGTTTGCCCCAAGCATCTACATCCACGAAAGTGACTTCTTCCTGCTGCTGTCCCTCGGCATCCCGCCACACGCGGTTAACGGCAAGGGCCAGCTTGGCCACCGCGGTGCCCTTGGGGGTGTAGCGCAATTCAGGATCCCGGGTCAGGTTGCCCATCAAGATGACTTTGTTGAAGCTTGCCATGTCGGGAGGTTAAGCGGTTGCGCGGTGAAAAATCAATCGGTTTAAGCCGGCTTGGTGAAGAACACCCGGAAGATGTCCCTGATTTTCAGCAGGCGTTTCTTCAGGTCGTTTGTCGCATCGGGGCTACTCTCGAAGCTTACCTCGATGTAGTAGCCGTTCGGGTTTTTCCGGTTGGCCACACGGGAGAAATCCTGAAGCCCGGTCGCGTTGAACTCGCCGACCTTGCCGCCGGCGGAGTCGATCTCGGCCGAGATGAGGTTCTGCACCTCCTCGACGGTGTTTTCACGTCCCGCTTCCTTCAGGATGATCGTTCCTTCGTATTTCGTCATCTTTCTTCTCTTTCGGTGGGGAAATATCCCCGTTGTAATTGTTCATGGCCGCCTGCAGGCCCCGGCTCATCCAGCATTCGAGCTGATCCGCCGCTTTTTCCAGCACCTTTTCCAGTTGGCCGGATTCGTCCTCGGTGAATTTGCCGAGCACAAAACCGGACAGATCCCGAGCCGGGGCAGGTCGCCCGATCCCGATCCGCAATCGCGGAAACTCACCGGTACCGAGACACTCCCTGATGGACTCGAGTCCGCGGTGGCCGCCGGTGCCTCCACCGGGTCGCATGCGCAGCGTGCCAAGCGGCAAATCCAAGTCATCCAGCACGACAACAATGCGATCGGCCGGGATTTGGTAAAATCTGGCCAGCGGCGCAACGGTCTTGCCACTTACGTTCATGTAGCCCTGCGGTTGGCATAGCAGGAGAGTTGCATCTCCCTGATTGCTCTTGGCCAAGTGGGCGGTAAATTTTTTATTCACCTGCCAATCCAAGGCCAAGCGCTTGGCCAAGCGCTCAAGCGTCATGAACCCGATGTTGTGTCGGGTGCCGGCATATTCCCTTCCGGGATTGCCCAGACCCACGATGAGGAATGTATCTTCCATGGTGGGCCGTCTCAAAGAACCAAGCGAACGGCATCAAGCGGTTCGCTGTTCGAACAAAATCAATCTTCCTTCTTTTCCTCTGCGGGAGCATCTCCGGCTGCGGAGGCTTCGCCCTCTGCGGGTGCGGCCTCGCCAGCTTCCCCGCCTTCCGTCTCTTCGGCCTTGGCCGTGATACGGGAGGCAGCCACGGCGATTGCCCGTGACTTGGGATTGCCCAATGCGGAAACGCCCTCGGGGAGTTCCAGATCACCGAGCAGGATGCCTTCGCCCACCTGTAGGTGACTGGTGTCGGCTTCGACTGTTTCCGGAATGTCCGCCGGTTTGCCCTGAAGAGTTATGGTGTGGAATAGAGTCTGCAAAATACCACCGACTTTTACACCCTCGGCCTTACCGGTGGCGAGGAGTGGCACCTTGGCGGTGATCACGCTGTCATCGGTCAGGCGTCGGAAATCGACATGGAGGCAGAGGCGGGTGATGGGGTGCTTTTGCACATCCTGCACCAGCGCCATGCTATTGGTGCCATCCATCTCCAGTTCCACGAGGAAGTTTTTCGCCGAGGTGGACTTGACGGCGTTCTCGAACTGGACGGACTCCAGCTCGATATTTTGAGGGTCGCCTTCGCCGTAAAGGACGCCGGGCACACGGCCGGAGTTGCGGACTTTTTTACTTCCGGTCGTCTTGGTCAACGTACGCTCATTGGCGGCCAAAGAGATCGCTTTCATGTCTGTCTGTTAAAAATGGCTTCCCCAGGGGGCTTCAGGTGGTGCGGGCTCCCTTGAATCGAAACAGCGAGTTCACTGAGGAATTATTGTGAATCCGCTGGATCGCCTCGCCCAACAAACCCGCAACAGAGAGGGTCGTCACGTTCAGCCCCTCGATTTCGGGGCGGGGGACTGTATCAGTCGTTATCAGTTCGTCAATACAAGAATTTTTCAGGCGATCGATGCCCAAATCATTGAGAATCGCGTGCGAAACCACGGCGCGGACGCTCAGTGCCCCTCGCTCCTTGAGAATCGCCGCCGCGTTGACGAGTGTTCCGGCTGTTTCAGTGATGTCATCCACCAAAAGTGCGTTTTTTTCCTCGATTTCACCGATGATACCCACCGACTCAGTCTCCGTGGCGCTGGTGCGGCGCTTGGCTACGATGGCGAGATCGGCCGAAAGCATCTCCGAGTAGGCGTGGGCCATCTTCAATCCACCCACATCCGGGCTGACCACCACGAGATCCCCGTTTTTGTTGTACTTCAGGTAATCAAACATTACCGGCGATGCGTATAGATGATCCACCGGGATGTCAAAAAAGCCCTGAATCTGCTGGGCATGGAGATCCATCGTGAGGAGCCGGTTCGCGCCGGCTGCCACCAGAAGGTTTGCCACCAGCTTGGCCGAGATCGGGACGCGCGGTTGATCCTTGCGATCCTGCCGGGCGTAGCCGTAGAACGGCATCACTGCGGTGATGCGGTCGGCGCTGGCTCGCTTGAGCGCGTCGATGATGATGAACAACTCCATTAGGTGATGATTCGTCGGGGGGCAGGAGGATTGCACCACGAACACATCCTCGCCGCGGACGTTCTCCTCGATCTTGGCAAACGTCTCCCCGTCAGGGAATGCTTTGAGGGTAATCTTGCCCGGCTCGATGCCGATCGTGTTGCAAATGGACTCGGCCAAGGGCAGGTTCGAATTGCCGGCAAAAATTTTCACGACGGTCTGGTTCAGGTTAGGGAGTTGTCAATCACCGTGGGCCATCCCACGACTGGGACCGAAACGTAACAATTAAGTAACACCAATCAAGCGCATTCAGACGAATGTGGATATTTTTTGAAAACCAAGGTCCCGACTACTTGGCCAAGCGCTTGGGCAAGCGCTAGAATTGCTCGAGGAAGCGCTTGTCGTTTTCGTATAAGAGGCGGATGTCGTTGATGCCGTAGCGGATCATCGCGATGCGCTCGATGCCGAAGCCGAACGCCCAGCCGCTCCACTGCTCGGGATCGTAGCCGACATTCTCAAACACCCGAGGGTGCACCATGCCGCAGCCGGCGATCTCGAGCCATTCCTTGCCCATCTTGCGGACGAGCGGACTGCTGAAATCGATCTCGAGGCTCGGTTCGGTGTAGGAAAAGTAGTGTGGCCGGAATCGCAGCTTCATTTCCTTGCCAAGCAGTTCCTTGAAGACAAACTCCACCGTGCCCTTGAGGTCGCCAACGGTGACGTTTTTGTCGACGTACAGCCCCTCAATCTGATGAAAAGTGGGGTTGTGTGTGGCGTCTGCCGTGTCCCGGCGATACACGCGGCCCGGCACGATGATGCGCACCGGTGGGGGCGTCTTTTCCATCACGCGAATCTGAACCGAGGAGGTGTGCGTGCGCAGGAGCGGCCGCTCGTTGGTGTTGAGGAAAAATGTGTCCTGCGTGTCGCGAGCGGGGTGGTCAGCCGGGGTGTTGAGCGCGTCGAAGCAGTAGTGTTCCGTCTCAATCTCGGGGCCATCGGCCACGGCGAAGCCGATTTTGCGGAAGCTGCGCACGATGTCCTCGGTGACCTGTGAGAGCGGATGTTTTTTGCCCAGCGGCCGGCGTCGGCCCGGGGCGGTGAAGTCGGTGGCGTGCTTGGGGGCGGCCTCGGCCAGTTCCAGTTCCTCGCGTCGGCGGTTGAGCGTTTCGGTCAACGCAACCTTCGCCTGGTTGACGGCCTTGCCGACGGCGGGGCGTTCCTCCTTGGAAAGGCTGCCCATCTGCTTGAGCAGACCGGTGAATTGGCCGTTGGTGCCGAGGTACTGGACGCGGACATCATCCAGTCCAGCCAGACTGTCGGCGGCCTGCAGCGCCTGCAGGGCGGCATCCTTGATCGGGTCGATTTGGTCGGTGAAGGTCATTCGGAACAGTTTCTCCAAAAAGAAAAAGGGCGGCCATTAAAAGCCGCCCGTGTAAAAAGTCAAACTTGGCTGTGGCTTAGCCCTTGGCCTCGAGCGCGCCCTTGGCGGTGTTGATCAACTCGCCGAATGCGGCGGAGTCGGTCGCAGCCAGGTCGGCGAGGACCTTGCGGTTCACATCGACGTTGGCTGCCTTAAGGCCCTCGATGAAACGGCTGTACGTGATGCCGGCCTCTCGGGCGGCGGCGTTGATGCGCAGGTTCCACAAGGCGCGGAAGGTGCGCTTCTTGTTTTTGCGATCGCGATAGGCGTATTGACGACCGTGCTCGAGCGCGTCCTTGGCATAGCGGTAAAGCTTGGAGCGGCGAAGGCGAAAGCCCTTGGCGGCTTCGAGGGTGCGCTTGCGGCGTTTGCGGGAGGCGGCTGCGTTTGTAGCTCTCATTGTCTGTTACAGAAATTGATTAGTGGGAAAACGGGAGGTTCTCCAATACACGGGCGTGGTCGGTCTTGTCGACGAGGGTGGCGGTGCCGAGCTTGCGGCGGCGCTTGGCATTCTTGCTGGCCAAAAGATGTCGTTTACCAGGGCGGTTCCGGACAATTTTGCCGGAGCCGGTGATTTTGAAACGTTTGGCGACCGCCTTACGGGTCTTGATGGATTTCAGTTTTCTTTGCATCTGTGATTGGCCCTTCCTCCCAAAAAAGGGCGGGAAAACTAAGCAAAGCATCCAACCGAATCAAGCCCTTTTCCCCAACATTTTTCACTTTTTTATGATGGAGTCCGATTGGCCAAGCGGCTACAACTGCCGCCCCGATTTTACTGAGAATGAACAAAAAAGCGATATTTGCAGTAGTTACGCTTGGTTTGAGCCTGATTTCAGGCCAAGCGCTCAACGAAGTCATCTTCGAGGACAAGGATTTCTCCAAGGACGGTTGGAGCGATTTCCGGGACATTTCAAACGGCGCAGGCTGGGAGGTGCGCAGCCGGGAAATGGGCGGTCTCGTGCAGGGTGTGGTGCAGGAGGTCACCATCGAGGGGGCCGGCGGCGTCTACCTGAGCACTGGCGGTGATAACCACGCCTCCGTTTTTCGTTTGGACGGGACGATCCGCGCCATTCGCGTCCGCGATGGCCAACGGACCGTAATCGGCGAGGCGGAGGTGTCCGGTAAGGCGGAGGTTCGGATTGGTTTCGACGGTGCATTTTTCATTTACGAATACCGCAGCGGCGACAAGTGGACGCGCCTCGGCAAGTCGGACATCATCGGTTTGGTCTCCTATCGGGGCGGCATCTCCACCAACAACCGCGCCAGCGACATGAGCAACTATCGAGTGGTCAAACTCGACTCCCTGCTCGGTGTTCGTTTCGGCTACACCGACACGCCGAAGATTCCCGGCACACCGTGGGTGGTGCACGATCCGTTCCGACCGCAGCCTCGCCAGATCAATCCCGGCACCATTTCGCCGGTCGACAATCCCGGCATGCCGCCGTCCGATGCCATCGTACTGTTCGACGGCACCAACCTCGATGCGTGGGAAGACGGCAAGGGTAAGGCGCCCAAATGGAAGATGGGTGACGGTTTTTTTGAGTGCCAGAAAAAATCCGGGACCATCCGCACGAAACAAAAATTTGGCAGCGTGCAGTTGCACATCGAGTGGGCTGCGCCGACAGAGGTCAAGGGCAGCAGTCAGGGGAGGGGCAACTCCGGTGTATTCCTTGCCGGCTTGTACGAGGTGCAGGTGCAGGACAACTACGACAACCTGACTTACCCTGACGGGCAGGCCGGTTCGCTTTACGGTTATCGGCCTCCGCGCGTGAACGTCACCCGGCCGCCGGGTGAGTGGCAGGCGTACGATATCATTTTCGAGATGCCGGAATTTAAGGACGGCAAGGTGGCGAAGAAAGCCAGGATCACGGTCCTGCACAACGGCGTGGTGGTCCAGCACGGCGTGGACATCCCGGGCATGCTCGGCCACAAGCGTACACGCCCCTACCGTGAGCACGGCCCCGGCCATATTCAGTTGCAGGATCACGGTAACCCGGTGCGCTACCGCAACATCTGGGTGCGTGAACTGAGGCCAACCCAGTAGGCGTGGCCGACGAGCAATTGCAAAAAGTTTCCGCGGCGCTTGGGCTGGAAAAGTTCAAGCGCCACATTTTTCTTTGCGCTGACCAAAGCGAGCCGAAGTGTTGCGCGAAGGAGGCCGGCCTCGAGTCGTGGGCGTTTTTGAAAAAACGGCTGAAGGAACTCGGCCTCGTTGGGAGCGAGCCGGCGGTGTTCCGGACAAAGGCCAACTGCCTTCGCGCGTGCGCCAACGGCCCGATCGCGGTCGTGTACCCGGAGGGCACGTGGTATCACTCCTGCACCCCGGACGTGCTCGAGCGTATCATTCAGGAACACCTCATCGGGGGTAGCGTTGTTGCGGAGTACCAATTCGCCCGCAACCCGATGGCTTCCGCCTAGCGGATCAGTCCTTGGTCAACCGGGCGGCGTAGGCTCCGTCGGTGTGATCCTCGACGGGGTGCAGCGTACGTTCCGTTTCCAGTTGCCACCCCGTGTTTTCCTCGAGAAACCGTTTTACGATCTGCCCGTTTTCCTCCGGCTCAATGCTGCAGGTGCTGTAGACGAGCGCACCGCCGGGACGCACGAATCCAGCCGCCCGCGCGAGCAGTTGAATTTGCGTATCGGTGAGGTAGCGGGTTTCCTCCGGGGAAATCCTCCAACGCAGGTCGAGCCGCCGTCGCATCACCCCGGTGTTGGAGCAGGGGACATCGACCAGCGCCTGATCGAATCTCGGGGTGGCATCGGCGAGTGTAGCCTCCGCTTGGCCAAGCGTGGCGCAGGTGACTCCGAGTCGTTCACAGTTTTCCCGCAGCAGGCCAAGCCTTGAGTCACTCGTGTCGGTGGCGGTGAGTTGGCCTTCATTGTTCATTCGCTCGGCGATCAGGCCGGTTTTGCCACCGGGCGCGGCGCAGAGGTCGAGCACCGCTTGGCTGGACTTGGGGTTGAGCATATCGACGGATAACAGCGTGCTCGGATCCTGTATGTAAAATAGGCCGTCACGAAAACTCGGGACTGATTCGATGGGCGGGTGGCTGCGGAGCCGGTAGACTGTGTTTGCTGGCGCCCAGTCGCAGTCGAACACGGTGGCCTCGACCTGCTCCTCGTCCCAGCGCTTGGCCAAGGTCTCCGCGTTGGTTTTCAGTCGGTTGAGCCGGGCGTAGGTCGGGGCGGGTTGATTGTTCCACTCGAGTAGTCGGATGGTTTTCTCGCGCCCCCAGCTTTGCTCCCAGTTGTCGAACAGCCAGTCGGGGTGCGATTGGCCAAGCGCTGGGCGATCCTCCTGAATGGTGGAAATGTCGCGAAAGATTGTTTCCTTTTCCCGGAGGAAACGGCGGATCATGGCGTTGATGAAGCCTGCCTGACCTACGCATTTATTGCGCTTGGCCAAGCGCACGCTCTCATCGGCGATGGCATGGTCGGGAATGCGGTTGAGAAAGAAAATCTGGTACAGACCAAGCCGAAGAATTTCCTGCACGGCCGGCTTTTGTTCGCGGCCATCGGTGGCCCGCTCGATGAGCCAGTCCAGCAGTCGCCTCCAGCGGACACAACCGGAGACCAGTTCGCGGGCGAGACCGGCATCGGTAGAGGACAGCTTGGCTTCGCGAAGAGTGTCAGTCAGCAACCTCTCGGCTGCGGCTTGTTGCCGTTGCGAACGAAGTAATGTGTCGAGCGTAATTTGTCTTGGTTTCCCGCCTGCCACGGGCGTATGATGCCCGCTTCGGCGCGTCACGCCGAGAAATACCTGATGAGCACAATGACAGAGGAAGGAATGTCTACCCCTGAATTAGAGACCGAATCGACCGTAACTACTGAAACGGTTGAGCAGTCGGATCAGCTCCAGAGCGAGTTCAAGCGTCTGGTTTTGGACGGCAAGTTGGACCCGAAAGTAACCGATGCGCTGACCGCGCTGGTGAGCGCCGGGTTTTGTATTCACCGCTCGTGGGGATTTGGAAAAATCACCACGGTGGACACGTTGATGGCGAAGATCACCATCGATTTTCAATCCAAGCCGGAGCACTCGATGGACCTCGGCTTTGCGGCGAAGATTCTAAAGCCGCTCGATGGCGACCATATCCTCGCCCGCAAGGCGACCGACCTCGCCGGCCTCAAGCGCATGGGCGCGCTGGATCACCTGGAGTTGATCAAGCTGGTTATTACGAGTTTTGGCGGGCAGGCCACCGTGGCTCAGATTCAGGAATCGCTCGTGCCGGATGTCATCGAGGACGACTGGAAAAAGTGGTGGGCCGATGCCAAGAAGGAGATGAAAAATGACGGGCACTTTCAGTTGCCGGTCAAGAAAACCGAACCAATCATTTACCACGTGCAGGAACTCTCTGCTCACGACCAGTTGTTGAGCAACCTCCGCGATGCCAAGGGCTTAAAGGCACAGATCGCTGCCGCCACCGAGATTCACAAGGGAATCGGCGACGCGGAAAACAAGCATGATGTGATCGGCGAGGTGATCAAGATTTTGAATCTCGCCATCAAGAACCACATGAACCTCAAGCCGTCGCTCTCGCTTGAAGCGATCCTGCTGCGGGATGCCATCCGCACAGACATTGGCATGGAGGCTGGGGAGGGCGAGATTGAGGCCTCTTCTGTTTTTGAAAAAGCGGAGGACTTGGCCGAGGTGATAGAGGGCCTCTCCGCCGCGAAACAAAAACTGGCGCTGGATGCCTTCCGCCTGGCTCACACCGATAGCTGGGTTGACAAATACCTCGAGATCTTGAATTCAAGTGGTCTGCGCCTGGCGGGTGAGTTGGCGCAGATGCTCATCGACGCCGGTCATTTTGATAGGTTCAAGGTTCACCTTGAGCAGTTGGTTAGCAAACACGAGGCGAGTACAGACCTGATGCTTTGGTTGGGCAAAAATCGCTCGGACAGCTTCGCCGACATTCTTGGGCCGGAGGTGTTTGGTGCCATGATGGCTGCGATTGAGCAGGATCGGTTCAACGAGAAAAAGACCAGCAAACTCGGCGACTTCATCATGTCCGATCAGGAATTGATCACCGACCTGATCGGCTCTGCGGACGTCGAGGTGGTGGAGGATCTGGTGCGGGCACTGCAGGCGACCATTTGTTTCGACGACATGGACAAGCGCTCGTTGCTGGGTCGCATCGTTAAGGCCTATCCGTCGATTCAATCAATGATTTCCGGTGACCAGACCAAGGACGACAATCTTTTGATCGTCTCCTGGCCGAGCCTCGAGCGTCGCAAGAATGAGTACGAGGAATTGGTCAAAAAGAAGATTCCTGCCAACTCAAAGGAAATCGCCATCGCTCGGAGCTACGGTGACCTTCGCGAGAACCACGAGTTCAAGGCTGCCAAGGAAATGCAGAAGGTGCTCATGGCTCGCAAGGGCGAACTGGAGATCGACCTTACTCGCGCGCGGGGCACTGACTTCAGCGATGCCTCCGTGGATCAGGTCAGCGTGGGAAACAAGCTGGTGGTCACCAATCTCGAGAGCAACAAGGAAGAGACCTTCGTCCTGCTTGGTGCATGGGATGGCGATCCGGACAATCAGATTCTGAGCTACCTCACTCCGCTTGGCCAAGCGTTCCTTGGAAAGAAGCCGGGTGATGAGGCCGAGTTCCAGATCGACAACGACACCCGTCGTTATCGCATCAACACCATCGAGCGCCACACCGTCGCTGGCCCGACCGTGACGGAAGACGATGAAGAGGCGGAGGAAACTGCTCCGGCCGAGCCGGCACCGGCTTCACAAGCTGAATAAATTATTGTGAACCCTTTCTCAGCCCGGCTGCTTGGCCGGGCTGTTTTGTTTTCAGGCCAAGCGAAGCAGTTGATTGACGAGTGACTGGGCTGACCCCGCGTATCCGCTGCCGAACAGGTTGAAGTGGTTCAGCGTGTGATAAAGCCGATAAATCAGTTTGCGAGTGCCGTAGCCTTCTTCAAGCGGCAGCACCGACTCGTAGCCTGACCAAAAATCCGTTCTAAATCCTCCGAACATCTCGGTCAGGCCAAACTCGGCTTCGCGATCGCCGCAGTACGTGGCGGGGTCGAAGATGACAGGGCCACCATTTTCATCGGACGCAACATTTCCGCTCCAAAGGTCGCCATGCAATAGCGATGGCTTCGTCTGGTAGCCGTCAAAAAAGTCGTCCAGTTGTCGGAGCAAATCCTCGCTGCCGTTGAATGCCATTCCGTTTTGTTTGGCCAGACGGAATTGGAAGCCAAGCCGGTGTTCGCGCAGAAACTCCAACCAGTCGTCGCCGGCGAGATTCGGCTGAGGGGTGGCGCCGATGGTGTTGTCCCGATGCCAGCCGTACCTCGACTGGGGAACGGCATGCAGCCTGGCCAGACGTTCCCCGAGTTGGAATTGTGAACCACCGCCACCCAGGTTGATGAATTCCATCACAAAATAAGCCTGTGCCCCGGTCGTGCCGCTGCAGATCGGGGAGGGGACGCGGATGGTTTTCGTCCCGGCAATCTCGCGGAGTCCGTCCGCTTCTGCCTCGAACATGTCGATAGCCCCGGCATGGTTCAGCTTCACGAAGTAATTCTGATTACGCCCCTCGAGCCGGTAGGCGTCGTTGATGCAACCGCCACCGACAGTTTGTTTCTGGAGAATCTCGAACGGCTCTCCTGTTGTCTCCGAAATGTGAGTGGCGATCGCGTCCCACATGAGCGGTTAACGGTCGATCTGTTGGCGGACGTGTTCCAGCAGTGACGCGCAGCCGTCCTCGAGCAGGTCGAGCACGGTTTCGAATCCCTGCGCACCACCGTAATAGGGATCCGGCACTTCCTTGGTGGATGACTCGGTGACGAAATCGCAGAAGCGCTTGATCTCTGCTGAATATTTCCCGGCCGGGGCCATGTTCAGGACGTTTTGGTAGTTGTCCTCGTCCATCGTCAGGATCAGGTCGAACTCGTTGTAGTCGGCCTCGTTGATCTGGCGCGCCTGTCCCCCGGTGATGATGTTGCGGTTTTGCGCCGCCGCGTGCATGCGGTGGTCGGGCGGTTCGCCGTTGTGGAATGAGATGGTTCCGGCGGAGTCGCACTCGATCTGTTCGCCCAGCCCCTCGTTCTCGACGACGTGCCGCATCACGGCTTCTCCGGCGGGGGAGCGGCAGATGTTTCCCATGCAAACAAACAATAACCGGTAAGGGCGCATGAGCGGAGACTACCGACCCGCCTGGCCAAGCGCAAGGAGGGCGGCCAGGCGCTTGGCCAAGCTTGAGTTCACTTGGCCAAGCGGCTAAACAGGGCGTGTGAAGCGTCGAACATTTTTGGAAACCAGCGTCGCCGCTGGCTTGGCCTACTCCTCGATTACCACCACTGCGGCCGAGATCGCGAAGGGGCCGGTCAAGCGGGTCGCGCTGATCGGCAGTGGCTGGTACGGCAAGATCGATTTATTCCGCCTCATTCAGGTGGCACCGGTCGAAGTGGTGGCGTTGTGTGACGTGGACAGCACGATGCTTTCCGAAGCGGCCGGCGAGGTGGCCAAGCGGCAAAAATCAGGCAAACGCCCCAAGACCTACGCCGACTACCGGACGTTGCTCAAGGAGAACGACCTTGATTTGGTTTTGATCGCCACACCGGATCACTGGCACGCACTGCCGATGATCGATGCCGTCAAGTCGGGCTGCGATGTGTACGTGCAAAAACCGACGAGCATCGACGTATTGGAAAGTCAGGCGATGCTGGCAGCGGCACGCAAGTACGATCGCGTTGTGCAGGTGGGCACGCAGCGCCGCAGCACTCCGCACCTGATGGAAGCAAAGGAAAAGATCGTCGACGCCGGGTTGCTCGGTAACATCGCCCACGCGGAGGTTTGCTGCTACTATCACATGCGCAACCGAAGCACCCCGGAGGATGCCACGGCGCCGGAGAATTTGGACTACGAGATGTGGACCGGCCCGGCCCCGATGCGTGCCTACAATGAGCTCTGTCACCCCCGGGGTTGGCGCGCGTTCATGGAGTATAGCAACGGGATCGTCGGCGACATGTGCATTCACATGCTCGACACGGTGCGCTGGATGCTCGGCCTCGGTTGGCCGACGAGCGTGGTTTCGCAGGGCGGCATCCTTGTCGACAAACAGGCCAAGGCCAACACGACCGATACTCAGACCGCCTGTTTTGATTTCGACGACCTGCAGGTGGTCTGGCAGCACCGCGCGTGGGGACACGCGCCGGATCCGAAGTACCCGTGGGCGGCCTTCCTCTACGGCGACAAGGGCACGCTCAAGTTGAGCGTGAACAGTTTTGATTTCATTCCGCGCAACAACCGCGGCGGCCAGGCGAAACCGATCCATCGTGATTGCAAAATGGAACTGGAGGAATACCCTGAGGACAAGACTGAGAAGGATCTCGAGCGCCATGTTGCCCCAGCGGTGCGCGTCCACATGCTTGATTTTCTCAACGCCGTGGCCAAGCGGAGTCGCCCCGTCGCGGACATCGAGGAGGGGCACATTTCCACCGTGAGCTGCCTGTTGGCCAACATCTCCCAGCGGCTTGGCGGACGCTCGCTGCGATGGGATGCGCAAACCCATCGCGTCATTGGCGACGAGGAGGCGAACAGGTTTCTCATCCGCCCCTATCGCGAACCCTGGATTCATCCCACGCCCGAAAATGTCTGACCTCTCTTATCTTCCTGCCGGTTACCACAGCGTCACGCCCTATCTGCTCACAGAGGATGTGGGCAAACTGCTGGATTTTATTCTCGAGGCCCTCGATGCCTCCTAGCGAAAGCCATCGCAGTCGGTTGGAAAAGGTGATGGAGCCGATGGGTCAATTCTACGGCGACCGGGGCGGCAGAGTCCTGGTTCCGTTCGGAAACGAGTGGTGGTTCGGCACCCGGAACGAGGAGATCTCCAGCGGGGGATTGGCTAAGCGTAGACGTGAGGCCCGCGGGCGTTAAGCGTCGCGAATCGCTTTGCCAAGGACTTACCGGTCGGTCAGTGGCAGCAGGATGCTGAAGGTTGTGCCGCTGTCGCCTGGCTTGATCTTGATGCGGCCGCCGTGCGATTCAATGATCCGCCCCACGATGGCCAGGCCGAGGCCAGCGCCGTCCGGTTTGCTGGTGTTGAGCAGGGAGGTGAACGCCCGCTCGCGAGATTCTGCATCCATCCCGCAGCCGGTGTCACGAAACTCGATGCGGACATGCGTCGGCGCTGCATCGCCCTTGTTTAATTGAATCGTGCGCGACTCGATGATCAACGTTCCCCCGTTTGGCATCGCCTCAAGCGCGTTGAGTGTGAGGTTGAGGAATACCTGACTGAGCTGCGGGCCATCGGCTTTTACCGGGGGCAGATTTGCCTCCGGCTGAATCTCCAGTTCGACATTTTGCTGGGCCAGTTTTCTTCGAACGAGAATCTGCAGGTCGTCGATCAGTTTGTTAATATCGGTCGGCTTGAGCGACGGCTCGGCGTTGCGGGCGAAGGTGAGGATCTGCTCCACGATTGTGTTCAGGTGATCCATTTTTTCGCCCATGATCCGCACGTCCTCGGTCCGGGGATCGTTCTCCGGAAACTCAAGCCCTAGTGAATGGTAGAGCATCTTGAGGACTGTCAGGGGGTTCCGGATTTCATGGGCCACCTCGCCGGCGAGTAGCCCAAGGGCGGACAGTTTTTCGTTTTGCCGGAGCAGTTCCTCAGACTCGACGATGCGCTCAATCAGTCGCGCCTTCTCGATCGCCAGCGCGGAAAGCTCGGCCAGCGCTGTGGCAATGTGGATTTCGTCGTTTGAAAAAATGTAAGTCTCCTCCTTGTACACGTTTAGTGTGCCGATGGCGTTTCCGCCGAACACCAGCGGAATGCTGAGCATGGCGACGAGACCTTCCTCGCGCGCTATGTCCTGCTGCTGGTAGGCGTTGGATGTTTGTACGTTTTCGATTTGCAGCGGTTTTTTCAGGTCGACGACCGAGCCAAGGAAACTTTCCGTAATGTCGACGCCCGGCTTGTTGAGGTAGGCTTCGCCCGCACCGTGCGAGGCGACAAGGGTGAGGTGGTTGCAGGACTCGTCGAGCAGTTGCAACGCGCAGGTCTTGGCATTCATCAGACTGGCGGCTTCGCGGGTTATAGCCGCCAGCGCCTCATCGAGATCGACTGCGGAGTTGATCGCCTGGCCAACTGTTATTAGTGACTCGAACAGGTTCGCGCGGATGAGGGATTTCTCGTAGAGGAACGTATTGTGAATGACGAGGGCAGCCTGGCTAGCAAGCTCGGTCAACAGCGCGAGATCGTTTTCATCGAATGCCTCAAGTTGATCAGAGTCCACATTGACAACCCCGCTAAGCACGCCGTTAATTTCCAGCGGGACGGCGAGTTCCGACCGGGTGTGTTCGTGTACGGGGACGTAGCGTTTGTCGGCACTGACATCGGGGACGATGGCGGACTTGCCCTGCTGGGCCACCCAGCCGGTGATGCCTTCGCCGACGCGGAGTTTCAGTTTGGCGCCCGCAGAAAGACCGTGCGCCGCCTGAATCTCGAGAAACCCGTCGATCGGGTTGATCAGAACCACTGAGCCGGAGGTGGCGTTGACGAGGCCGACCGCCTCGCGAACGATCAGGTCAAGTGCCTCCTGCTGATCCAGCGTGGAGTGGATCACCTTGCTGACCTGATAAAGCCGCCTGAGTTGCCCGGGACTGATGGCGGGGTGGATGGGAGTTTCGTCGCTCACCGCTTGGCCCATGATGGAACCGGGGCGGGGATTTCACAAGGCTGCGTCGTTGGCAGGGCGTAACCTCATCCAATGATCAATGGTATCATTCGAGCTGAAATTGCATTCTTTAGTTCTGGCCCTGTTTGTTTCGCTCGTGGTTACCGGCTGCGGACATCACAAACACCACCGTGAAGATGGCGAGAAGGAACACCGCCACTCCGGAGCAGCGGGAGCACAAACAGAATCGTGACCACAAGCGGGAGAGCCTTACCAGGAAGGTGATTCGCTATCCGTTTAGGATGACCGGCTAAGCCATCGCGGCTCCGTTTCATCCTTTCAAGGCCACGCGCAAGGCGGTGGGGCGCGACGCTGGATGTTCCGGAAAAGGCGATTGAGTCAACTGTCGGGGCGTTGTTCGGCTACGGTGAAGATTGTGGTTATCGGAAGCGCCGCCACCTTGATCGCGAAGAGAAGCACGAGGAGCAGGAGCATCAAAATGAAGAGAGGAATGATCTCGACTCCGAAGAGCACGGCGAGGAATGGGAGAAATAATTCCGGCTTGGCCAAGCGCTTGGCCAAGCGGCATCACTCGTAGCGCAATGCTTCAATAGGGTCGAGTCGGGAGGCTCTAAAAGCTGGATATAATCCAGCCGCCAAACCTACAATTGCACTGAAACTTACACCCATCAAAAGTGCTGCACTTGTTATCTCAGGCGTATTCTCCGCAGGTACTAATTGTGTTAGTAGCCATACTGAACCGTATGATGCTGGGATACCTAAGAGCCCCCCTAAAATTGCAAGCATTAAGCTTTCCATTATTATTTGAACAAACACAATGAACCCGGTTGCTCCCATTGCTTTAAATGTTCCAATTTCCCGAATTCTTTCGTTAATACTGGCAAGCATGATATTCATTATGCCAATCCCTCCGACAAGCAAGCTCATGGCTGCTATTATTCCACGAATCACTTTTGCACTGTTTAGTTTTTCACTGATTGTTGCAATAACATTCTCCTGAGTGCGAAAAGAGAAATCTTCAATACCGTTATGAGTTCGCGTCATAATGTTTCTCATTTGACCCATAGCTTTATCCAAGTAGTCAATATTGGCTACCTTAACATCCAAGTCACTTAAAGTTGGATCGGGTATAAATACTTCTGGTTCTGAGGATGAGCTAGAGAATCTGCTTCGAAAGGAACTTGATGAAGAACTCGATGATGACATTTTAAATTTCATCCACATTGTGTTTAAGGGAATATGAACGGCATTATTTCTATGGCTATAACGGCCACCTCTTCTGGATCCGAATCTACTTGTTCTTTTTGGGCCGCTTTGATTTAGAGACTTTTTCAATTGAGCTTCACGGCTTTTTCTTTCGGCCTCTGTTTCCATCTTTTTGTATACACCAATTACTGAAAAAGGAATATAATTAATGTTAATTATTTTACCAATAGCGTTTAAAGGTTCCCCTGTTTCTGAATCTTCTCCAAATAAGTTTGAGCAAATATCAGCCCCTATTACGCATACGTTTTTTGCTGCAAAATCTTCATATGCTGAGAAAAATCTGCCGGCCCCAATTTCGTGAGCGTTCATTTCCATTATTTCTTCCCATACACCACTAAAATCAGAAATGTATGCCCGCTTGCCTTGGTATGTTGCTCGAGCCCTTGAAATTGACATTTCAGGGGATATGCATTTTAGTAGTGTTGATCCCTCCTTTAAGGCATATGCGTCTTTTACTGTAATGCCAGGAGAAAAATCTTTTTTGTGATCCTGATAGCTAGGAGGGTCTTCCTTATCAATATTAATTTTATCAGCTCCTCCGAAAGTCGCCATTTGTTCTTTCATTGCATTTTCCATGCCTTGGACGATTGCAGACATGGTGACCAAACTCATAATGCCAAGAACAACACCCAAGATGGTAAGTATTGACCTGAACCAATGAGATGTAATTTCCCTGATGCCGATTAAAATAGTATTAAAAAGAAACATGTTTTAATCGTATCTTAATGCTTCAATTGGATCCAATTTAGCAGCTTTTATTGCAGGGATTAATCCAGCAAGGCTACCTGTTATCGCACTGAATGAGAATCCTATAAACATGGATTCTACTGTCATAATAGGAGGAGTTGTGTCAGGGGCGTAGCTAGCTAACGCATCAATTAGGAAAGGAGAAGCTATTAATCCTATGATCCCGCCAGAGACTGCCAGTACTACACTCTCAGTTAATATCTGTGAAAACATATCAAGATTTGTTGCGCCTATTGATTTTCTAATACCTATTTCCCTGACTCGTTCGGAAATACTTGAGAGCATTATATTAATAATCCCTATGCCCCCAACTAATAGGCAAATGCCCGCAATGAACATGCCGCTAGTTCTCTCGTTGTAAATCGCTTGGGTAATATCGTCTGCGAACGACTCTTGGGTTTCAAATTCAAAATCTTCAAGTCCATTGTGAGTTCTTAATAATACATTTCGAACTTGTTGTAAGGATTTTTCTAATAGCGAAACATCAAAGATTTTCATTGTTAATTCCGATAGGCTTCTGTCCATTTTGCTGCCGCTCTCAAAGCTGGAATCCAGTTTCGAAACTAATGTATTTAGTGGGATCAATATTGTGCTGTTTTTTGAACTGTAAACTATCATTGATCTCCTACTATTGCTGTCTTTGTACCTCATGCTCCTCCAATCAAAACCCCGTTGTGTAGCCCCTTTGTTCTTTTTTGCTTCCTCTTTCTTTTTTCGGTCCGCTTCAGTCATGTATTCCTTGAGCATTCCCACTATCTTAAATGGCTTATAGTTGATAAAAATTGTTTCATCAATGGGAACTATGGTTTCCCCGTTTTCGTCGTATTCGCCGAACAGTGAATTTCTAACTTCTGTTCCTATGACGCAAACATTTTTGGCGAGGTGATCTTCTATTTCGGAAAACATTCTTCCATGTTCGATTTCATGATCCATGATGTCTAGGGATTCCGGCCAGGTTCCCTGAAGAAGTGTGAAGCGAGTGCTTTTCTCTTTCCTTGTTACTCGCAAATCACTCCTGAAACTCCTTTTTTGAATTATTGGTGTTACGTTATATACTAATGGCGCGTTATTCTTTAAGGCGTATACATCTTTAAGCGTTATGCCTCTTATTTCGTCTTCCAGGTGTTTTTGGTAATCAGGTAAGTCGTCTTCAGATTCGATAGTAATTCGTTCCAAGCCTCCTGATTGCGCAAGTGATTCCCTTAAGAGATTTTCTTTCCCTTTAACAAAAGCTGCCATTGTAACGAGGCTTGCAACACCGCATATAACGCCAAACATAGTTAGAGCAGAGCGAAACCAATGCGCTTTGATTTCCCTGAATCCACTTAATATAATTGTAAGCAAATTCATTTACTTTGATGGCTTTTAATTTTTTGTACCAATATTAAATCTTGGAGTTTGTCCCGAAAGTTTTGGATCAATTTCGTTGGCTATCTTGCCATCTCTGATTTCGATTCGTCTCGGAGTAACTGCAGCTATCTCAGGGTCATGTGTTACAAGCATGACTGTTTTGCCTTCGGTATGTAGTTTGTCAAACATCTGAAGAATTCGTTCTCCAGTGTTGGAATCTAAATTCCCAGTAGGCTCGTCAGCGAAAATTATTTTTGGATTATTAACTAAAGCTCTGGCAATTGCCGTTCTCTGCTGTTGTCCTCCTGAAAGTTGTGAAGGCCTATGTTTGCTTCGGTCTTCCATGTTTACAGATTCTAGAGCGTTCATGGCTCTTTCACGCCTTTCTTTGCTGCTAAATCCACTGTAAATCATCGGAAGTTCAACATTTTGGCGTACTGTTAACTTTGGTAATAGATTAAAAAATTGAAAGACAAAACCGATTTTCTTATTCCGAATGGATGCTAATTGTCGAGCGGATGCATTATGAATCATCACGCCATCCAAATTGATAGTTCCGGATGTCGGGGAATCCAAACAACCAATAATGTGCATTAATGTCGATTTTCCACTTCCAGATGGGCCGATAATCGAAATGAATTCTCCAGAGTCGATATCCAACGTGACGCCATCTAGTGCTCGAATTGTTTCACCGCCAAGATAATAGGTTTTGTGAATATCCCTGAGTTCAAGAAGGGGCATTTTATTGTGTGGGAATTTATTCTTATGGCCTTCCGCTGCCGGGACGCCCCCCACTGCCTCCAGGCCGTCCACTTCCTCTGGGACGTCCACTTCCACCAGGTCGGCCGCTACCGAATCTTTCTCGCATTTTTTCTTTTAAAGCTGTTTTTTCTTCTTCAGTCATCTTATCTCTTGCATCAATTATTTCATCCATATCTAGTTTGCCATTACCATTTTTATCATACTTAGCTACCAGAGGATCTTCTTTTTTAGTTTCTTCAACTTTTTCGCCATCCAATGTGATCGCTTTATCAAGAATATTTTCCTCGTCAGGTTTTTCTAATGAAACCTCATCTCCCTCTTTGAGTCCTCTTTTTATTTCAGCATAATTCAAGTCGCTAACACCTACTTCTATCATTTGTTTTGCGTATTTTCCGTCTGTTTGTTTTACATACGCAAAAGTTTCAGTTTTTTGTTTGCTATCGTTTCTTTCAGTAAAGATTGAAGCTAGCTTTGCAGCGGTCACTCCTTTTGAGTTTGCTACTGGTATTTTAATCGTTGCTGTCATTCCGGTTTTGACGGTTGACGAATCAGTGTTAATTAATTTGATCCTAGTAGAAAAACCTTTAATTCCGCTTTTGATGGTGGCTTGTGGTGCTATTCTTTCTACAACGCCTTCTACGATTAAATCAGCCACAGCTTCAATCTCAATTGAGACTGACTGATTTACTTTCATCCTAGACACATCGGACTGATTGACATGGGATAGAATAATTAAGTTCTTTAGATCTGCTACCTCCATAACCTCAGTGCCCCCACTTTGTCCCCCTGAGCCTGATACCGCTTGGCCAATCGACACGGGTCTTGAAAGTACTGTGCAATCAAACGGAGCGACAACACTTGTTTTGGACAGTTTTTCTGATGTTAGATCATAATCGTTTTGTGCCCGATCCCTTGAAATTTTTGATAGTTCGAATTTGTTTTTGGCAGATTCATAGACTTCCTTTGAAACAAGATCATCCTGATAAAGCTGGCTTGCTCTTTCAAATTCTTTTTGAGACTGAGCAAGTTGAAGATTAGCGCTGTCTATTTGTTTTTTGCGTGAATCAATTTCAATTCGAATATCCTTATCATCCAGTCTGAAAAGCAAATCCCCTTTTTTAACAAAGTCGGAAATATCAACTGCTAATTCTGCAATTTTACCATTTACCTCAGGTCTTACCGAAACTTTTTCAGCAGGGCTGAGTTCGCCAGCAACAGTTACGGAAAAGTTGATATCCCTTTTTTCCACCTTAGTGGTTGTTTGGCGTTGTTTGAATTTCTCATTATTAGCGTTGTTATTTGCTTTTTCGCTATCTCCAAACTGCAGGTAAGCAAGATAACCTGCTGCTAGTACTAGTAATGTAATTACAACATTTTTCATTCGAAAATTTAGATATTTTTAGTCACAATTTCCAGTTGTTAACCGTTCAGCTTGTCAACACCCCGAAATCGTAAGATACGCATTCCAGAAGTGGAAGTTTCAAAAAAACCCTGAAAATTTAGGTAATTGGCCAGGTGCTTAATTAGATTTCGGCTTGTGTGGCTTTGTTGGTGACTTTGACACTGACGTCTTCGGCGATAACGAGGGAGTTTTCTGGAACGCTTTGGATTAAGAAAACGTTGCCGCCGATGGTGCTGTTTGCTCCGATGACGGTTTCTCCCCCGAGGATTGTGGCGCCGGGGTAGATCGTTACGCTGTCTTCGATGGTGGGGTGGCGTTTGCTGCCGCGGAGTTCTTCCACGCGCGAGGTCGATTTCGCGCCGATGGTGACGCCGTGGTAGATTTTCACGTTGTTGCCGATAACGGTAGTTTCGCCTACCACCGTACCGGTGCCGTGGTCGATGAAGAAGTGCGAGCCGATTTTTGCCCCTGGGTGTAGGTCGATGCCGGTTCGGCTGTGCGCCCACTCGCTCATGATGCGCGGGATCAGCGTGACGTCCTGCTTGTATAGTTCGTGTGCCATGCGCTGGACGGCGATGGTCTCGATGAACGGGTAGGCGACGACTACTTCCTCGTGGCTGATTGCGGCGGGGTCGCCGGCGTAGGCTGCCTCGACGTCGGTCTTGAGCAGTTCGCGGATGGTAGGGAAGGTGCCCAGAAATTCCATCGTGAGCTCGCGGGCCAATTGTCTTGGGCGGTCTGCCGTTTTTCCGCCGGGCGGTTTGTACTCGATGCTCTTGGTGATTTCGTCCTCAAGCCGGCCGCTGACGCTGTCCATCAACATCGCGATATCGACCTTCAATTCGGCGGTCTGGATCGGTTTATCGTCAAAGAAACCGGGCAGCAGCAGCCGCAGCAGGTCGGTGGTGATCGTGGCGATGGCAAACTTCGACGGCAGATTCCCGCCGTCCAAATGATTGATCCCGCCCACCTTGGCGTAGGAGGCGATCAGGTCATTGGTCAACTTGGTGATGCTTTCGCTCACGGCGCGAGTATCGGCATTTTGTGGGAAAATGGCAAGGAGACCCCCCGTTTATGGCACGGCCCAAGTAGCCAGCCAATCGGTGCCGTTCCATGAAAACTGTGCACGCCGGTGGGCTGTCGTACCGAGTTGCAGCCAGTCGATCGCGGTGATTTCGCACCGGATTACGGCGAAGTTGTCGTAGGCTTTTGCCAGATCGCCACTCGTTGCCTGACCCTGTGCGGGATCGTCGATGCTCGCTCCCGGTGCGTGCCCCGTGGCGTAGTTGTATTGGTTCGCCTCGGGCACGCTTGGCCAAGCGCGCCGCGTGATGTCGTCATCGTGATGGATAATCGCACGGCCGGTCGCCCGCACCTGTTCCTGTTTTGCTGGATCGAAGAACAGCCAGGCGACACGTGGATCTTTGCGGAAGCCGGAAATCTTGGTGGAGCGGATATCGGTTTGCGCAGTGAGTAACCTTTCTGAGGAGTCTGCGCTGCGCATCACCATCGTGCGCGCGCTGGGACCATTTAGCCCCTGTGCGGCAAGGGTGGGTAGTCGCCAGGGATCGGCCGGGTCTTTGGCCGCCTTGGCCAATCGTTGCCAAATGCCATCGAGTATGGATTGAAATTCGTTGTTGCTCATCGGCTTGGCCAAGTCAAAAACGAATCTGCCCGGCTCAAAAGTCAAAAGTGGCCAAGCGACTTGGTTTCGCCACGAGGCTGCCGTAGGTTTTGCGCCACGATGGCCAAGGCGAGTCGAGAGTTTGTGTATGGGTTGAACCCTGCGTTTGAGGTGTTGCGAGCAGGGAAACGGCGCGTTTTCGCAGCTCACTTGAACGAGGGGATGCGCGAAAACTCGCGCGTAAAAAAACTGGTCAGCCTGCTGGAGCGCAACGAGATCGAGATCGAGTGGACGGACAAGGGGCGGTTGATGCAACTCTCCGGCAGCCGCGATCATCAGGGTGTTGTGCTCAAGACAACGCTTTATCCGTATGCGGAATTTACCGAGTTGCTCGGCGTGCCGAGAATGCTGCTGCTCGACAACGTGGAGGATCCGCACAACGTCGGGGCCATCCTGCGCACCGCGGAGGTGTTTGGATTTACCTCGGTGTGCCTGCCCAAAAAGGGCGTGCCGGAGGTGTATCCGTCCGTCGTCAAGGTGAGCACCGGCGCAACGGAGTTCATGAAAATCTGCCGGGACGATTCGGCCAACGGCTACGCGCGCAAGGCCGCCGAGGCCGGCTACCGCATCGCGGCGCTGGACATGGCCGGTAAGGCTTCGTTGTGGGAAGTGGCGGCGGCGAATCACGAGAAACTGCTGCTCGTCATCGGCGGGGAGGATCGATCGGTGGGGCAGTTCATCCTGAACATGGCGGAGGACGTGGTGGGTATCGAGCAACAGGGGCGTGTCAACTCGCTCAACGCCTCGGTCGCCGCCGGCATCGCGATGTTCGCCCTTGGCCAGCCCAGATAGGTCACTATAATTCGGCCGTGGTTCATACCGGAATAGGTTACGATGTGCATCGCCTTGTTGAGGGGCGACCGCTTTGGCTTGGGGGCGTGGAGATTGAGCACACGAAGGGGCTGAACGGTCACTCGGATGCCGACGTGCTGTTGCACGCGATTTGTGATGCCGTGCTTGGGGCGATCGGCGAGGGCGATATTGGCACTTACTTTCCTCCCAGTGATCCGCAGTGGAAGAACGCGCCCAGCCGCATTTTTCTCGAGAAAGCCTCCGAGTTGGTGGGCAACGTCGGCGGGGCGATCGTCAATATCGACGCGACGTTGATCGCGGAGGCCCCGAAGATTCTGCCCCATGTACCCGCAATGAAGATCGCGGTCGCGCAGGCGCTTTACATTTCGCCCGACCAAATCGGCATCAAGGCAACGACCAACGAGTTGCTCGGTTTTCTTGGCCGCGAAGAGGGCATGGCCGCGATGGCCGTGGCGGCAGTGAACCTCCCGCAATAACAATGGGTGCAAAGGGCGAGATCAGTTGGAAACGCCGCGGCGAGTACGGTGAGCGGATGGAATACTACGCCCGAAATGAGCGTGGAGTCTGGAAGTTCTTTCAGCGCGAGCGCCGTTTTGAAAAATGGGAATCTTACCCCGAGCCGGAATTTGACGACTGGCTGGAGTTGCTGGACGGGGTGCGTCGTCGGATTCCCCGCCGCAAGATGGAACCGGCCGATGAGCAGCGTCTTGTCCGTGCGATCAAGGAAAAGTTCCCGGACCAGAAAGATCAGGTCTGACTGGGGTTACTTGACGCATAGATCCTCCGGGCGCACCGAGAGGCATTCGTCCTGATCCTCCCAAGCGACTGCCGGGTAATAGTCCAGCAAATCCAGCGCGAGCTTGTCACCGTTCTCGAGCAGATATTTTTCCGCCTTAATCGCAGCTTTTTCGAGTTGTCTGTCGTAGTTGTGGGGGAGTTTTATACCGTCTTCTTCCCAGTGGGCGACTGCGTGCACCTTTTCGTACTTTTCCGCCCACTCGATGAGGGAGCTTTTCATTTCTACCGGGAGATCCTCCGGGTGGACGCAGGCCTCGCCGCAGTGTTTGCAGACAAGCCCGACCTCTGCGACATCCCGCGACAGCACCGGAAATAGCGGGGCGCGGCAGCACTCGGCGGGAATGTAGTCGGTCGGCACGATGCCCATGCCCTTGAGCCAGATTTGCCGGTCGTGCGCGGCGCGAGCTGCCAGCTCGTAGGTCAACAGCAGGGGATGGGAGAGCCGCCAAACCCGTCCGGCGAATTGGCCCAGCGTCTGGGCCATCCAGCGCGCGAGCGTCAGATCGTCCATCGCCATGAACACACCGGTGTACTCCTTCCAGAGATGATCAAATTTGGGCTCGAGATCGCGTGACATCGGCGGCGCAGTCTACGACTCAGCTTGGCCAAGCAAAAGGTAAACCGGCACGGCTTGGCCAAGCGCGGTGTTGCCGGTAGACTCGCGCCAGTGTCCGAGTCGCCACCGCATCCCATCGACCAGCCTGTCGCCTCCCTTGGGGGTGTCGGGGGTGAACGGGCGTCGCGCTTGGCCAAGCTGGGCATTCGCACGATTGGCGATCTGCTCTGGCACGGGCCGAAGCGTTACGAGGATAGAAACCAGCCACACGAGATCAAGCGCCTTGCCAAGGGCGACATTGCCACCGTGGCGGGGCCAATCGTGGCGGCCGGCGTCAAGCGCATGCGTGGCGGTCGCAGCCTGTTTGAGTTTATCATCGACGACGGATCAGCGAGGCTTCACTGCCGCTGGTGGAACATGCCGTATATGAATCGCTATTACAAAACCGGCGACACGGTTCACGTCCACGGCAAACTTTCCTATGAGAAACCCCGTTCGATGGATCATCCCGAGGCCGAGGTGGCGGAGGAGGGTGAGGAGTTCATTCACCTCAAGCGCGTTGTGCCGGTGTACCGGTTGACCGAGGGCATTAAGCAACGATGGCTGCGGGCAGTCATGTGGCGCGCGGTGGAGGGATACGCGGAGCAGATGATCGATGAACGCGAATCTTGGCTGGCCGGCGACGACAGTCATTGGCTCCCGCTTCCTGAGGCGTTCAAGGCGGTGCACTTCCCGGATGACATCGAGCAGACGGAGATGGCGCGGGAACGCCTGGCTCTGGAGGAGTTCATCCGGTTCCAAATTCAAATTCAGGAAAAACGAAAAAGGTTTCGATCGACGATCCAGGCGCTCGACTGCACCGGGGACGAGAGGCTGGTGAAGCCGTATATCGAGGGACTGGGATTCACACTGACCGGGGCGCAGCAGCGGGCATGGGAGGATGTCGCCCGCGACATGGCCGGGTCGTTTCCGATGCGTCGCCTGTTGCAGGGGGATGTCGGATCGGGAAAAACCGCGGTGGCTGCCTGCGCCGCGTTGCGGGCGATCGAGAGCGGGTTTAGCGCGGTGGTGCTCGCGCCAACCGAGATTTTGGCGGAGCAGCATTACCGGGTTTTTGGGAACTGGTTTTCGCCGCTGGGCATCACGGTTCACCTGCACACCGGCAGCAAAAAAACACTATGCGAAATCGACCCGGCACAGAGGGAACTGGGGATGGATGACGAAGCATTGTCGCCGGTCGTGGTCGGGACGCATGCCCTGGTGGAGGAGGGGTTTGCGCTCGAGAATATCGGGTTGGCAATCATCGATGAACAGCACAAGTTTGGCGTGGAACAGCGGAAGAAACTGGTGAAAAAGGGACGCTATCCGCACGTGTTGGTGATGACCGCCACGCCGATTCCGCGCACGCTCGGGTTGACTGTTTACGGGGATCTCGATTGCTCCGTGATCGATGAACTGCCGCCCGGTCGGGGCCGCGTGAGGACGTTCGTCCGAACCCCGGAAAGCCTGCCCAAGGTGTGGGGATTTATTCGCGAAAAAATCGTCGAGGGCCGTCAGGCGTACATTGTTTATCCGCGTGTGGATGATCAGGGCAGCGGCAATCTTAAGGCGGTCAATCAGGAGTTTGATGCCGTCCGGGAACAGCTTGCCCCGCACACGGTTGGGCTGTTGCATGGTCGTTTGAAATCGGACGAAAAGGAGGCAGTGATCGGCGGTTTTTTGTCGTGCGAAATCAAGGCGCTGCTTTCCACCAGCGTGATCGAGGTCGGCGTGGACATCCCCAACGCCACGATCATGTTGATCGAGAATGCCGATCGGTTTGGGTTGGCGCAACTGCATCAACTCCGGGGACGCATCGGGCGCGGTTCGCACGAGTCGTTTTGCATTCTCGTTGCCGAGGATGCCACCGAGGAGGGGCAACACCGGCTGGCCGTGATGGAGAATATCAGCGACGGCTTCGAGTTGGCGGAGGAAGACCTGCGTCAGCGCGGCCCCGGCGAACTGCTTGGTCAGGCGCAGAGCGGCCTGCCGGATTTCAAGTTCGGTAACCTCATCGAGGACTGGCGCCTGATCCAAAAAGCCCGCGAACTGGTCGCGAGACACGGGTGAGTCATTCACCAAAAAACCGAAGAAAATTTTCCTCCGCCTGTTCGGCTAGTGACTCGGGCGCTTGGCCAAGCGCCTCGGCGGCGGCCTCATAAACGGCGGCGATATTCGCCGGGTGATTGAGCCCTTGGCCAAGCGGATGGGTGACACGGTTTTCCGGCAGCGTCTGGTCGGGGGCATCGGTCTCGATCAGCAGCCGGTCGGCGGGCACACGCCGGAACACCTCGTGCTGCCGTTTTTTTCGCTCATGGGCAAAGTACCCGGGAAAGCCAAAGTAGGCGCCCAACTTGGCCAACGGCTCGACCATCTCAGCCGGGCCGCCGTAGCTGTGGAGCAGAAATCCACGATCCGGTGTCCGGTTTTCCCGGAGCAACTCGAGGAGCCGTCCCCAAGACTTGAGGCAATGTATGCTGACGGGAAGATAGCGCCTGGCGGCGAGGCTCAACTGCGCGAGAAAAACCTCCTCCTGCTCGTCGTAGGGTAGTCCGGGTTTCCATCGATCGAGCCCGATCTCGCCAACCGCACTTGGCCAAGCGTCGAGCAGTTGCTCGAGCCTGGACAGCCAGTCCGTGGAGCGTTCGGGGACAAACCATGGGTGCAGACCAAAACTGGGTATGACCTGCGGATGTTGCCCGGCCAGTTGGGCCACCATGTCCCAGTCCGATTCGCGGGTTCCGTTGACGACCATTCGAACCAGCCCGGCCTCCGTGCATTCGGCGAGCATCGAAGCGGTGTCGTCGGGGAAGCGGTTGTCCTGTAAATGATTGTGAGCGTCGAACAGCCGCATGGAGTGGGCGTCTATTCGCTGAAGCGCAGACGGAAAAACTGTGCCTGCGATGCGCGTGCGTCCATGGGCAGGCTGACTGTTCCGTCGTGGTCGTCAATATTTTGGGCCACGATCCATTGTTGGAGGTCGTGGCTTTTTTCCAATCGGACGATGGTGTCCGGCGGGAATTTCGCGGTGAGCGTGATGCTGTCGGTTCCGGGTGAGGCGTTCAGTTTTACGGAGGAAAGTTTCCTGGCCTGCTGATATTTGCCATCGGGAAGACGTGTGGGGAGCTTGTATTTCGGATCGGTCAGGATCTTGACGACGGCCTTGTCCTTGGCGCGGAGTTTTTCCGGCGTGTTGAGTTTCCACTCGTGGCTGATGTCGCGGCCGCGGTTCCGGAAGTCCTGCCCGTCGAGCATACTGGTCAGCGACCAGTAAACGTACTCGGTCACCTGACAGCCGTAGTCGCAGGTGCGATCATCGTACGAGTACCACGCCCCGGCGGGATATCGGCGGGGGACGGATCGAAAGTAGCCGCCCCGCGCGACGTCCATCGCCTTGGCCAGTTCAGAGCCGCGCCGTTCGCCGAACACGTCCGGGTAAGTCTCGGCATAACCGATGGAGGTAATGATGTGAAGAATTTCCTCAATCGAGGCATCGAACTCGGAGGAGTTTGCATTGTGCGGCCCGCCCTTGGGCAGCGTCTCGGTGGCGAAAAGTCCCTGCAGTGCGTAGTCATCAACCTGATCGTCCAGTCGGTCATGGAGCCGATCCAGTTCACGTTCATTGTAGCCCATGACGACGGCCGAGCGTTCGCTCCAGAGCGTGTCGTTTACCTCCGGATTGTCCGGTTTCCCGTCGCGATTGTTGTCCAGAAAATCGGCGGCGATGTCGGCGGCGTGGAGCAGTTTGGCCTCCGGTACACGGCTGGTGGCGTGAATGAACAGCCCGAAAACTTGAACGTACCTCGGGAGGGCGGTGTTAAGCTTGGGCAGACGCCCATTTTTACCTTCGCGAATCTTGAAATCCGGAGCGGTGTTTTGATCCGCCTGGCCAAGCGGAGCTGCGGCCAAAAGAAACAGGGCCGTGCCAAAAATGGCACCGGCCCTGCGAAGTTGGTTTGAGACTGCGCTCATGGCGGCTTGGCCAAGCGCTTGGCCAAGCGGTTACTTGATATTCTCAGTGGTGAACGGCGAGGCCGGTAGACCGGCTCCGTTGACCAGATTCGGTTCCGCCTCCTGGTTCCATCCGAAGCGGACGTTTTTCGGTTCGCGGACCGCCTTACTGGAGACGATCAATTCGTCCTCGTGGATGTTGGCGCCGGCCGGGAACCATTTGCCGTCCGGTCCCTGTAGTTCAAAGTGAGTGAGCGGCTTGTCGTTGCTGGACTTGATGCCCTTGCCGTGGTCGAACTTGACGATGATGCGGCGGTCCTTTTCCTTGAACGACTTGAACAACGGGCCGGAGTAAACGAGGTCCTTCTTGCCGTAATTCTTTGCGAGCGCCCAGAGTGCAAGGCGGCGTCCGACTTCCTGCTTGTTCTTCGGATGAATGTCGCGGGTGTTGCTGATGTCGGTGGTCACAGCCATGCCGGTGTGCGGGATGTCGAGAGCACTGAGTTGTGCCTGCCAAATGCCGGCGAGATCGTGCGGATTGCGGTTGCCGTACTTGAACGGCGCGAGCTGCACGAAATAAAACGGCAGCTTCTTGTTTTTCCAGACGCTGCGCCAGCCGTTGATAAGGGCTTTTTTCTTCTCGTAATAGAGCATGCCCTCGCCGTTGTTGGATTCGCCCTGATACCAGATTGCGCCTCGGATGCCGTACGGTTTCAGCGGGGAGATCATGCCGTTGTAAAGCGCGAGCGCGGACTGGTGTTGAATGTTCCCGTTGCCGCCTTTCTTCGGGTAATCCTTGAGGTTTTCGGCGATGTCTTTCAGGGCGGGGACGGACTTGAATCCAGCGGGAGGTGTCCACGGCTCGATGCGCGTGCCACCCCAGTTTGAGCCAAGCAGGCCGATCGGCACGTCGAGTTCGCCCTTCAGGTGGCGGGCGAAGTAGTAGCCGACGGCAGTGAAGTTCGCGACGGTGTCCGGGCTGGCCACCTCCCAACCTCCGCGCTGGGGAGTGACGTCCCGCTCCGGTTTGTCGGAGGGGCGATGGGGAACCTTGATGTGACGAATCAGAGGATGCTTGCCATTGGCAATCTCCTCCTGCGGGTTGGCCGATTGTGAGACGCGCCATTCCATGTTGGATTGACCGGAGCAGAGCCACACCTCACCGACTAGCACGTCCTTGTACTCGATCGTGTTTTTGCCTTTCACCGAAAAGGGGACGGGAGTCTTGCTGGCCTTGAGAGGCTTGAGTCGTACCTGCCAAGCGCCTTTCTTGTTGGCCTTGGTTGACTTGGTTTGTCCGGCTACGGCCACGGTCACTGCCTCTCCGGGCTCGGCCCAACCCCAGACCGGGAGCCTTTGGCCCTGCTGTAAGACCATGTGGTCGCCAAAGACGGAGGGGAGTTTGACGTCGGCCTGAACAGCCGCTTGGCCAAGCGCAAATGCACCGGCTACAAAGACAATACGACGGAGAAAAGAAACAGAGTTCGCCATGCACCGATTGAGCCGACTGCCGGCTGAGGCGTCAACAGTTTATTCTCCGGTGATGTGGAGGTGGATGCGGCGGGAGTGCGGGTGGGTGCGGTGTTCCCAGAGGTAGATGCCTTGCCAGGTACCTAGAACCATGGAGCCTCCGGAGATGGGTACGCTCAGGTTGACATTCGTTAGCGCAGTGCGGACGTGGGCCGCCATGTCGTCGTCGCCCTCGTAGTTGTGTTCGTAAACCGGGTCGGCATCGGGGGCCAGACGGGAGAAGATCGACTCGAGGTCGGTGCGGACGCTTGGGTCAGCGTTCTCCTGAATCAACAGCGATGCTGAGGTGTGTCGGACGTGCAGGGTGACGAGCCCGGTTTTAAAGCCAGCCGCAGCCACGTGGTCATCGACATCCCGCGTGATTTCGTAAAAGGCGCGTCCGCGGGTTGGGATGTTCAGTTCGTGGGCGTACTGCCCGATCATGAGTCAATTCTCCCCATTGATGCGTTTGTCCAACGCATCGTCTTTCGGGTGTCCCGCCTGGAGAGCCTTGTTGTAGTGGAACTTGGCCAAGGCGACGAACGGTGGTTTTTGGGTGGCGTAAACCACAGCGAGGTTGAAGTGCGACTTGGCGTGTCCCGGTTCGAGTTGGACGGCTTTGCGTAGCGCGGTCTCGGCCGCTTTCGCTTGGCCAAGTAGCTGGAGGGTGGAGCCGAGAAAATGCTGAGTGACAGCGTCGCCCGGAATGAGCTGAACCGCTCTCGCGAGATTGTCCCGTGCCGCCTCGTAATCCTTTTTACGAAAACTCAACATGCCGATTCCCCTCAACGCGTAGGGGTCGTTCGGATCCTGTTGGAGTGCCCGATCTAGGCTGGCTTGAGCGTCTTCGTATTTTTCCTGTTCCATCTGTGCTATAGCCAGATTGGACAAGGTGAGGGGATTATTCTCGTCCAGCTTGAGGACGTGCATAAATTTCGCCTCGGCCTCGGCATACTGATGATCCCTGAAGAGATTGGCTTCTCCGGCCTTGAAGTTTTCGACTTGCCCAGCGGGGATGCTGGCGAGTCTTGCTTCAAGCGTATTTTCCGGGGCGGGCGTTACCTGCGGATCGGTGAGCAATTCTTGTTCTTCCGCAGTCAGCGGAACCTTCTCGGCATCGAGTATTTCCAAACGGGCGCGGAGGGTCTTGACTTGGTTTTGCAACTCGGCGACCTGAGCGTTCTCGGCACGCTTTCTGCCCCGGAAATTAAACATGTCCCGGAAACTGCGCTTGCTTCTTGGCTGGTTGTTACCGGATGCCACATTGGCCCGCTCAGCCTTGGCTAAGCGTTTTTCGAGTGAATTGATGTAGCTGGTGAGTTCTTTTTCGCGGGATTCTTTTTCGAGGGACTTGATTTCTTTTTCGAGGTCAGAGTTTGCAGTGGCGGCATCGCTGAGTTTGGTGGTGGTCTGCTGCAGTTCGCCCTGGCTTTTGTTGAGCTGTTTTTCCAGCGAGGCCACTTTTGCCTCGAGATCCTTTTCAGCGGTGCCCTTGTCGTACGACTTGAGTTTTTCCTCAAGGGAGGCAACGGAGGCTTTGGCTGTGGTCAACTCGCTGCTGGCTGCATTGAGTTCGGTTTGCCGCTCTGCGAGAGCTTCCTGAAGCCGCTTGATTTCCTTGTCGCTGGCGTTTGCCTCGGCGGCCTTGATGCGGTCCTGTGCGTTGGACAATTCGAGTGCGACCTCGTCGGCCTTGGCCTGGGCCTTGGCCATGTCGGCGGTGGCCTTGGTTGCCTTAGCTTGCGCCTTGGCCAAGTCCGCCTGCGCGACCTTCAACTGGGCGGTTGATGTATCGACGGATGCCTTGAGTGAATTGTTTTCTTGCTTCAAGCCGGCAAGGTCACTCTCGAGCTTGGCCAAGCGCTTGGTTTCGTCTGCGGAGGGGACCGCGGAAAGGGCTTCCTTGAGTTGGGCGTCCTTAAGCGTGAGGTTGTTCTCGAGGGATTCGAGTCGGCGGGTCAGGTCGCTGATTCTCAGTCGCGCGGTCTCGGCATCGAACACGGCCGGCTTGGCCACCGGCTTGGGAGCGGTCGGTGTATCCGGGGTGCTGACGTTGAGGGCCTTGAGTTTTTTGGTGACATAGTCGATCCGGAAGTCGATGACGCCGGTTTTCCACCCGGGATTGCCGGCCTTGAGTGCCTTCAGTGTGTTGAGTGCATCCTGATATTTCTCGGCGGCTGAACTGTTTTGGGCGCTTTTGGCCAAATTGTCGGCCTGGGTGATCTGGATGTAGGCCTGGATAAACTGGTCGTCCGGCCCGGCTGCTCTCGGGCTGAGGACAACGCATGCGGCCAGCAACAGGGAAGCTAGAAATGAAAACCGTTTCACGTCGGCGACTTTAGCCAAAGCCGATTCCGGTTGGCAATCATGTAAAACGCGATGTCCGGTGATCGGCTACTGGCTGGCTTTCATCTCGACGACATCGTGTGCGGCGGCCTCGCGCTGCCCGGCGGGACTGACCCGGATGTATCGCGCCCGTTCACGCAATTCGGGGAGGGAGGGGGCCCCGAGGTAGCCCATGCCGGCCTGAATGCCGCCAATTAATTGGGCCAGCAGATGGTCGAGATTGTCTGAGACCTCCTTGAGCGCTTCGATGCCCTCGGCGGCGACTTTGCGCCCGGCGTCCTTGGCCGCGTGGCCGTAGCGGGCGGCTGAGCCGGCTTTCATCGCCTCGAGACTGCCCATGCCCCGGTACTGTTTGTAGAGTTTACCGCTGATTTCCATCACCTTGCCGGGCGCCTCGGGACAGCCGGCGAGCAGTCCGCCGCAGATCACGCCGTTGGCCAGGGTCAGTGCCTTAACGATGTCGCCCGACTTGGTGATGCCGCCGTCGGCAAGGAGGCTGACTCCCTTGGCTTCGGCGACGCGACTGGCAACGTAAAGCGCGGTCATTTGCGGAATACCGACTCCGGCCACGAGGCGGGTGGTGCAGATCGATCCCGGCCCCTGGCCAATCTTGATGATGTTCGCTCCCTTGTCCGCGAGAAATTCAACCCCTTCTGCTGCGGTGACATTCCCGGCGATGATTTGTAAATAGGGATAGGCGGTGCGGATCAACTCGACCGCCTCGCCGACGCCCTTGGTGTGTCCGTGGGCCGTGGAGACGGCGACGACGTCCGCTCCGCGCTCGACTAAGCCGCCGACATGCGTCTCGATCCGCTCACGGTCAAGCGCGCCATCCGGTGTGCGCGGTGTGGAGACCGCCGCGCCGCAGAGCAACCGGAACTGGTCGTCCCGGGCTGGGCGAAACTGCGCCTGCTTCTCAAGAGTGATCCGCTCGATGTCGCTCAGGGTGAACAGGCCACGGAGTCGATCCTCCGAGTCCACCACCAGCAGCTTGTTGATGCCGGGATGCTCGGTAAAGAACTGGTCGGCGATCGTGATCGGGTCGGCTCCCAGTTTTTTTTCCTGAATCGTCTGAACCTGGTCCCGGGGGACGAGTGCATCCGTGATCTTCTTGGACGCGTACCGTGGCTTGATGACATTGCCGGAAAGCAGGCCGACCAGTTTTTGGTCGTCGCCCACAACCGGGAAGGTGCTGAAGGAGTAGCTCTTGGCGTCGATCCGTTCGAGCACCTCGCCGACGGTCTGATCGGGGGCGACCGTGATCGGTTCCTGGATCAAGCCGTGGATGTGGTTCTTGACGCGGCTGACCTCCTTGAGTTGCTGCTTGTCCGCCATGTTGTAGTGGATTAGGCCAAGCCCGCCGTTTAGGGCCATGCCGATGGCCATGCGCGACTCGGTGACGGTGTCCATGTCGGCCGAGACCATCGGGATGTGCAGGGTCAGGCCGTCCGCCAGCTCGGTGTCGAGCAAGGCGTTGCGGGGTAAAATCTCAGAGTAAAGCGTGGCGAGGGTGAGGTCGTCGTAGGTCAGCGCGGTGCCGGCCTGGCCGGAAAAGAAGGTGTCCGCTGACTGGTAAAATGCTGAATCGAGTGACTGCGCGTTTTGCTCTGCCGCCATGTCCAAGATTCCACGATACTGAAAGCGCTGACAAGTGTTTTCGTTTTTTTCTTGCGCGCTTGCCTTGACAGCAGAAGAATTCATACATGGCCAAGCCCGTAAAGCGGCCTGCCAGGGTAAAAGCCGGCAATGGGCATGTCCGCCGAGGGATCACCCCGGCGTCCATTCCGTTTCAGTCGGTTGACGCGACGGTTCCCCGCTCGCTCCAGGTCGTCATTCCAAAATTGGGAACAGAGACGCCGACTCGCACGCTCAGTCCGGGGGACGACCCGCCGGAGGTTTGCAGGGACGCCACCGAGCACACTGCGGAGAAAATCTACTTTCGCGAAATCGGCCATTTCGACCGCATTACCCACGAGGAGGAGGTGTGTCTGGCCAAACGCATCCGGCAGGGAGACGACGAGGCGCGGCAGCGGATGATCCACGCGAACCTGCGTCTGGTCGTGAAGATCGCGCTCGATTACGAGGGGCTTGGCCTGCCGCTGCCCGATCTCATCAATGAAGGCAACATTGGGCTGATGAAGTCGGTCGAGCAGTTTGATCCGGAGAAGGGCGGGAAACTTTCGACGTACAGCTCGTGGTGGATCAAGCAGGGCATCAAGCGCGCTCTGGCCAATCATGGGAAAACGATCCGGTTGCCGGTTCATCTGGTCGAAAAAATCGCGCGGATGCGTCGCGAACGGATGCGGTTGCTCGACGAGTTGAGGCGTGAGCCTAGTGATGTCGAGCTTAGCCAAGCGCTTGGCCTAGCGCCAAGGAAAGTCGCGCTCATGCGCCGTGTGGCCAGACGGCCATCATCGCTGGATGCCCCGTTGAGCGCCGATTCCATTACCTCACTTGGCGAACTGGTACCGGATGAAGCAGCGGTGATTCCTAATCGCGAAATGGTCGATAACAACATCAGCACTTTGCTTCACGTGCTGATCCGGTTGCTGCCGGACCGCGAGGTGGAAATCCTTACCCGGCGTTTTGGCCTGGACGGCAATGAGACGGCGACGCTTGAGGAGATTGGCAAACAGTTTGGCGTGACACGCGAGCGGGTGCGGTAACTGCAGAACGCGGCCTTGGCCAAGCTGCGCCACAAGATCGACGAGTTGGAAAAACCCCCGCAATAGTCTCGACGCCGCTTGGCCAAGCGGGGAGACTGCGCCATGGCTTCAACCGACGTCACGCTGGAGGAATTGGAGGCGGCGATCCGCAACGTGCCGGATTTTCCGCAGGAGGGAATTCAATTCAAGGACATCACCCCGGTGCTGGGTAACGCCCGGTTGCTCGACGGCAGCATCAGCCATCTGCTTGGCGATCACACTGCGGAGATAGTGGACGTGGTCGCCGGCATTGATGCGCGTGGGTTTATTTTCGGCGCGGCCATGGCGCGCGAGTTGGGAGTCGGCTTTGTGCCGATCCGCAAGAAGGGGAAGCTCCCGTGGCAGACACACGAGGAGAGCTACGACCTCGAGTACGGCAGCAATACCATCGCGATCCACACCGACGCCGTGACGAACGGGCAG
>DKGH01000136.1:0-1117 GCA_002453165.1 Verrucomicrobia bacterium UBA6775 | reverse complement strand
GTGGCCAAGGCCGGGGGGCGGGTGGTCGAGTCGGTTTTCTTCATTGAACTGGGTTTTCTTGATGGCCGGGCCAAAATGGGCGACGTACCGGTGAGGGCGCTGGTCAAGTATTGAACTGGCCGCTCCGGACGCATAGGGTGTCCGGCCTTTTTGGAATGCCGAGCGTATTCATCAAGACATACGGTTGCCAAATGAACGAGCGCGACTCCGAGGCGGTCGCGGCGCAGTTGGTGGCCAAGGGCTACAGCATGGCGAACGATCCGCTGAAGGCGGACGTCGTATTGCTGAACACCTGCAGTGTGCGCGATGCCGCTGAGCAAAAAGCCATCGGCAAGATGAGTCACGTCGCCTCCCAACTTCGGTCCAAGAACAAAAACGCCGTGCTTGGCTTCATGGGCTGCATGGCCCAGAGCCGGGGCAGGGAGTTGATCGACAAGTTGCCCGACGTGGATCTCGTTGTGGGCACGCAGAAATTTCACCGGGCCGCGGATCACATTGAGTCGCTCCTCGCTGGTCGATCGGAAATCGTGGTCGATACCGAGGAGGAAAAGGGTAGCGAGGCCACCATCCGCGAGCATTTGCTCGAGGGGGCGAGCGATAAAAAATCGGTCACTTCATTCGTCAGCATCATGCAGGGCTGCAACCAGTTTTGTACCTTTTGCATCGTGCCGTACACGCGGGGGCGTGAGCGGAGTCGCTCGATCGAGGACATCGTCAGCGAATGTCGGGATCTTGTTGAGCGTGGTGTGAAGGAGGTTACGCTGCTCGGGCAGATTGTGACGAGCTACGGTCGTCGCGAGATCGGTGCCAGGGACGGCAAGTCCGCCTTTGTGCAGTTGATCGAGGCGGTCCACGAGATCGACGGACTGGAGCGAATTCGATTTACCTCACCGCATCCCAAGGGCTACGGCGACGACTTGGTGGAGGCCTACGGTCGCCTGCCCAAGTTGTGTGAGAGCGCCCATATTCCGGTGCAGAGCGGCAGCAACGAAATGCTTAAGCGAATGCACCGCGGCTACAAGCGGGAGCGATTTTTGGAGATCATCGACAAGTTGCGGGCCGTCCGGCCGGACATTGGGATCACGACTGATATCATCGTCGGTTTTCCGGGTGAGAC
>DKGH01000067.1:21357-22586 GCA_002453165.1 Verrucomicrobia bacterium UBA6775 | reverse complement strand
TCACCGTTTGCCAGAATGTAAACCTGTTTCGCCTTTAACTTCTTCAATCCACTCATGTTCCGACGAAAAAGTAAGGGGCAACTCGTGACTGGCAAAGTCCAAAATGGTTCGCTCAGCCGCTTGGCCAAGTGATAGAGTGCCGCCGTGCGGTCACTGATCATCGGTTGCGGTTACGTCGGCGAAGCGCTTGGCCAAAGGCTGATCGCGCTTGGCCACAGCGTCACCGGTATCCGCAGGGCCGACGAGCAAAACGACCGCTTGGCCAAGCTCGGCATTCACCCACTCAATCTCGACATAACCGAAGCCGGAGCACTCGACCGACTTGAGGAGTCGTTTGACCATGTCGTCGTTGCGGTGTCCTCCTCGCGCGGGGGGCGAGAGGCGCATCAACATGTCTTCGGAGCCGGCATAGCGAATGTTTGCGCTTGGCTGAAAACACACCCCGCCCGGTCAGTCGTGTTCATCAGCAGCACCAGCGTCTACCGCCAAACAGAAGGCGAATGGATCGACGAAAAATCGCGCACAGCAATGGACACCGCCACGAGTAAGACACTCCGCGACGCAGAGGATCAAATCGCATCAGTCGACAGCCCTGTCACAATTTTGCGCTCTTCCGGTATCTACGGCCCGGGGCGGGGTTACCTGTTTCAACAATTCATAAAAGGGGCCGCAACCATCGAAGGCACCGGCGAACGATTCCTTAACATGGTTCACCGCGACGATCTCGCTAAGGCGATCATCCGGTCGTTCGACGGAAATGGCGGCACATTCAACATCACCGACGACGAACCGGTGAGCCAACTGGATTTTTTCAAATGGTTAAGTGAAAGAACAAATCGCCCACTACCACCATTCGCCCCTGAACCCGACCCGTCCACACGAAAAAGAGGCATCACAAACAAGCGAGTGTCGAACAAACGATTCAAAGAGGCGCTTGGTTTCGAATACACCCACCCCACCTTCCGTGAAGGGCTAGAGACTGAGTTAAGAATACAGCGCTAACAGCGTACCGATCACATGCCGCCCATGATTTGGTAGCCGCAGTCGACGTAGATGACCTGGCCGGTGATGGCCGCGCCGCCGTCGCTGGCAAGGAAGACTCCGGTCTGGCCGAGTTCCTCATGCGTCACGTTTCGACGAAGAGGGGCATGCTCGTCATAATGCTTCAGCATATCTGAAAAACCTGCGATTCCCCGTGCGGCAAGCGTGTTCACCGGGCCGGCGCTGAT
>DKGH01000067.1:0-20953 GCA_002453165.1 Verrucomicrobia bacterium UBA6775 | reverse complement strand
AGCGCCGCCTTGGCCACGCCCATGACATTGTAATGTTTGATCACTTTCTCCGCACCATAATAGCTCATACCGATGATGCTGCCTCCATCGGTCATCAATGGTGCTGCGCGCTTGGTCAAGGCCACCAGCGAGTAGGCACTGATATCGTGCGCTGTGGAAAATGCCTCACGCGTTGTATCGACAAAACGGCCCTCAAGCGCCTCGCGCGGCGCAAACGCCACCGAATGCAGCAACATGTCGAGTTTGCCGTTGAAATGCGCTCCGACTTCCCCAAATACACGGTCAATATCCTCATCGCTACTCACGTCGCACTCATTGATTAGCGTGTCTCCACCAAAATCAGCCACCAGTTTTTCAACCTTTCCCTTGAGCCTTTCCCCCTGATAGGTGAAAGCCAGCCTGGCCCCTGCCTCATGCCACGCCTTCGCGATTCCCCATGCAATCGAATTCTTGTTAGCTACCCCAAAGACAACACCGGTTTTTCCCTCGAGTGGTTTACTCATCTGCCGGTCAGCAGTATTGAAAAACCGCTCACTTGGCAAGCGGGAAGAAAAGGCCTTGCAGATTCAACCAAGCGCGCGTCAGATTCTCCTCGTTAGACAACCTCTTGAATCATGATGAAAACAAAACACTTCTCCAACATTCTCCTGGCTTCGTTGCTCGTTGCACTTGGCCAAGCGGGATTCAGCCAAACCAAGCTGCTTGACGTTTTGCAGGACGAAAACGCCCGGGGCGCGGATTTTGGATCTACAACAACATCGACGCCGCACGTGCCGAGGCCAAGCGCACCAACAAGCCGTTGTTTGTCACGTTTCGATGCGTCCCCTGCCACGCCTGCAAGGGGTTCGACGCCTACAACTCCATCGCATCCCTCGAGAAAACAATGCGACGCGTGCTCGTTCTTCACGAAGATTATCCGAATAACAAAAACGGGCTCGCAGGAAAATTAGGCAAGCCCAAGCCGTACAAGACCGCACTGGAGATGCCCAGCAGTTCAACATGCACGTGAAACTCAACCATGAGGTGGGAGAAAAACTACCCCTGAAGTTGCTGTGCAACGGCAAACGCATCCAGTTCGATTGGCCGCTGACCGATGGCGACTGAAAAAGGCATAGGGCTGACTCTCCGAGCCGGCCTTGGTCGTGAATTCTATTTAGGACGGCTGCGACAGCCGTCCCTACCTTGCGTCAGGTCAACGCGGCTTTGAGGGCTTCGGCGGCGCGTTTGTTTTCATCGGCGGAGCCGATAGAGAGGCGAATCCATTCAGGCAGGCCGTAGCCGCCCATCGGTCGAGTGATGACGCCCTGTTTTTGAAGCGCCTCGAAAATGTCCTGGCCGTCACCGACTCGAATCAAGACGAAGTTGGCTGCGGACGGGACGAACTCGTATCCATTCTCTTCGCAAAATGATTCGAAATACTGCAGTCCTTCGGCGTTGACCTTCCGTGTGTCTAGAAGATGATCGCCATCGTCCAGCGCAGCCATCGCGCCGGCCTGGGCGATGGAGTTCGTGTTAAACGGCTGCCGCACTTTCTCGAGCGCTGAAATAAAATCAGGATGGCCAAAACCGTACCCGATTCGCAACCCAGCCAATCCGTAGATTTTGGAGAAGGTGCGCATCACCAAAAGGTTTGGTTTGTCCCCGGAACGAATCAATGGCAGCAGGTCAACCGGGGCGTCGAGAAATTCATAGTAGGCCTCATCCATCACCAGCAACACATCGTCCGGTACGCTTTCAACAAGCGCTCGAACGTCGTCCGGCTTGGCCAAGGTGCCGGTAGGGTTATTCGGATTGGCGACCCAAACGATTCGCGTTTCCGGCGTGATCGCATTGAGCATCGCCGGGAGATCGTGTCCGTATTCAATAGCCGGCACGGCGTTGACCTTCGCACCCATCATCATTGCAACGAGCGGATAGATCGCGAAACAATATTGCGAAACAACAATCTCATCGGAGGGGCCAAGCAACGCGTGGGAAACAAACTCGATAATCTCATTGGAGCCGTTGCCCAGAATGATGTTATTCGGCTCCAAGTCCAATTTTGCTGCTAGTTTGTTTTTCAGGTAAAACGCGTTGCCGTCCGGATAAAGGTGGCTTTGATTTACTGCAGCCTGCATGGCCTCGATCGCCTTCGGGCTGGGGCCAAGCGGATTTTCATTGGAGGCAACCTTGATGATTTCAGCCGGCACGAGGCCAAGTTCGCGGGCCACCTCCTCGATCGGTCGCCCCGGCTGATACACCGGAAGACTGCGAAGGGACGGATTCAGATTGTCGCAAATCGACATGGAATAATCAAACCAAGCGCTTGGCCAAGCGATCGCTCAATCGATCGATTTCAAAAATGCCTCGTAGCGGCCAACGCATTTTTTTTGGGATTTTTTAATCTGCTCCTCGGACTGCTTGGGCGCGTTGGCCGGCGCATCGACCTCCTCGATGGCGAAGCGGAATTTCAGATTGAATGGCTCCCCTTTTTTAAGCGACTTGGGCAGAAAATAGCCAAAGCGACCATAGTCCCTCCAGGACAATTCCTTCACTCCGTTTTTCGGGGAATTCATTTCCTGGGCGGTGTACCAGCGTTTGCCGATCGGAAAAAGAAGCCTCGCCCACTGGTGGTTGTCGTGGATGACACGCCCGCCGCCCTTGGCTTCGCTTGGCTCCCAGAGATAGCTGGTTTCCTTGTTGCGTTTTGCCACCTCTGTGTGGGCGCGGAAGTGAACACCGGCATGTTGCAGATCGCCACCAAGACTGACATCCCGCTCAGCTTTCAGTTCAAAACTGGCGTCGATTTGGGTGTGCTTCCCGGCGGGACGAAAGACGCGAAACGTACGACGCTCCGAGATGATCACATCACTGCCGGAGGCGTCCTTTTTTGTCGCACGCCATTTGATGAGGGCAACGATCGAGCCGGAGTTTTTGGTCGTCGTATTTTCAAATTTCACGATGTCGTATCGACCCTGCCCCGGGCCGCCCCGATGCCACATGTCGTAGTTACCGAGATCGGATGAAACCTTGTTCCAGCCGATGAAGATGCCGCGATGATGGTTGAAAAGCCCAGCACCCTTCCCTGCCTTGTCGAGGCCCGGGTTGGTGACGAGTTCGCCATCCGTTCCGAACACATGCAGGAACGGTTTGATTTGGCCTTCGCCGTGCACGAGGCGTGCCACCGGCTTGCCGTCTTGCAGCACGTCGACCGCGCTACCCGGGCCAAGCGGATTCGCTTTCTCGACAATTTTCCAATCGGCCTTGGCCAAGGGCGCAATCACCACGAAGGCCAACGCCGCTACCAAGGGAGTCAAAGATTTCATTTTCATTTCTCGAATCAAATCAGGGCGCGGACTATGGGAATCATCCATCGCTTGGCCAAGCGCAAAAAGCAAACCGGCTTACTTCGCGACGCGCATACTTATTCTTCAGGCAGCGCTTCTGGCTCCTTTTGAATCTCCGGGCTAGTTGATCCCTGCAGTTTTTTGATGGCACCAGCAGCAGTTTCCACATCGGCCTTGCTTCCGAGGATTCTAAAATCCAGGTCAAATGACCGGGTTTTGCCCGGAGCCAACTTCGGCACACGACCAAACTTGCGCTCATAGTTCCGGTTATGCGGGAAACCGGTGCCCGGCTCAATGCCGGTCACGTAGCCAGTGGTTTCCGCTGCCGTGTTTTTCCACTGCGTCAAAAACGGCAACTGCTTGACCGGCCACGACATTGTCACGCCGCGATCGCCTTTGGGATTAACGAGCACTGCCGTGGCATTACCGGCCTTGTCAGCCTTTGGATAAATCTTGTAGACCTCCTCGGTGAAGCCCTTGGTTGGCGCAGGGTAAACTTCCTGCTTGTCGATCGCCTTGGCTGCGTTGTCGTTGAACGGCACGATCTTGGTCGAGGCAGTCAGCATCCTTGCGCCCTTGCCCAACAACGGACGGCCAAAATTCGCGTGGTAGATGATCTGGAATTCCTCGTCGAACGTGCCGTTGTTGGTCAACTCATCGCTGATCCGAAACTCGTTTGAACCCGGCACGGTGCTGATCTCCGTCCAAATGCTGAGGTTTGGCCCGTAGAACGACACCTCGTTGACACGACCGCGAATGCGAATGCGGTGCGGCGCCTTTTTATCCACGACCACAACCACCTCGGAAGCCGGGATGTTCCCGATTTTACCGTGCAACGTCAGGTCCATCGTCGCCTCCGCACCGACGTTGTTGATAAATTTATCCTCCCCCGGGTGCCCCGCAAATGAAAGTCCGCACCGCACCATCCACTCGTTGAACCCGTCCAACCAACCAAGCCCGCCGCGATCGTGGAGGTTGACGTAGCTCGGGTGCACCACCTCCTTAACCGGCGAATTCCAGCCAAGCCGCACGTCGCCCATCGTCACGTCGAGGACACTCATCCCGCGGGTCGGGATCACTCGAAACTGGAGTTCGCCATTGTCGACCTCGATCAAGCCAACCCCCTCCTGCTTGCCCCCGTGAAGAGTGCGCTTGTTGATCGACCAACGCGCCTTGCCCTTGTAACCGGGAAACTCGCTGCTGGTTAACTGCCAACTCTCAGTGTTGATGTCTCGCTTCGTGCTTGTCAAAACCTGGTAGTGAGGCGCCGCTTGAACCGCTACGGCGATCGTCATTAAACCAATCGTGATGATTCCTTTCATGGTGCGGCACGGATAGTAGCGACTACCCCGGAATTGCCAAGCGCCAACTCTTTGGCTAAGATAAGATAGACAATATGGTCGTTCGCATCATCCTATCCTTCCTCGTCATGGCCGCTTCATTGTTTTGCCTGTTTGGGTTGAAGGCTACACTCGAGCCGATGCCACCCGGCGTTCAATGGACGTTGCGTGGAATTTACGGACTGATCCTCATCGGCAACATCGCCGGGCTAATTCATCTCATCCGCGGATTGTTTTCCCGCTGAACCAAGCGCCTGACCAACTAACACGACGAACTCGCCTTTCGGTTTTTTCTCCCCGTAACGCTCGAGCAATTCCATAGCTGTGCCCCGCTGAATTTGCTCAAATTTTTTCGTCAATTCACGGGCCAAGACCACCTCGCGGGCCGGGGCCAGTTCAGCCAGTTCACCGAGCAGTTTGGTAATGCGATAGGGTGATTCGTACATGGCCAAAGTTCCCGGCAAATCCAGCAGCTTGGCCAAGCGCTTGGCCCGCTGGCCGCTTTTGACCGGGAGAAAGCCGCAAAAATGAAACTCATCCGTCGGTAGTCCGCTGGCCGTGAGAGCTGCGATCAATGCACAAGCCCCCGGGACTGGCTCCACCCGCTGGCCGGCCGCCAACACCGCCTCGACCACCCGCTGGCCGGGATCGCTGATTCCCGGGCTGCCAGCATCGCTGACCAGCGCGACCGTTCCGCCCTGCTCGAGCATCGAAATGATTTCTCCCGCCCGCTTGGCTTCGTTGAACTTGTGGGTACTGACCTGCCGCTTGGCCAAGCGCAACCGTTTGAGCAGTATACCAGTGTGACGCGTGTCCTCTGCCGCCACGAGATCACAGTCACGCAGCGTTCGGATCGCCCGCAGCGTGATGTCCTCCATGTTACCGATGGGAGTCGCGACCAAATACAATGTTCCTGGAGTCAACGGCACCGGGTTCAACTCTGGTAATGCCAGAACTGGTCTCATTATGCCGCCTCATCCAATTCAATCGCGAGCGGAGGTATCGGGCATCCTAAAGAGTCGGCTATTGCTCGCAATAACTCCGCTTCCTGAATCTGCAAATAGCCATCCGCAGAAACAGTCGCTGCCGCTGCCTCGATGAGTTTGGTTTTTTGCTTTGGCCCACAGGCAGCCAGAGTGGTCAGCGCCTGATCCAGAGCATCCAAATCAAATTGATCCATTGGTTGAGCGTCCGTCTCCACTTCATCCGCCAGGATAGCCTTGCCTGATTGATACGCCTTGACGACCACTTCAAACTCATCACCTGCCGCATGTGCCAGCCCTGACAATAACAAGTGGCACTCCGAGCCGAGTCGTTTCAACGAATAGATCTGAGCCGCTGTTTGAGATCGGTTTTCAAAATGTGGCTCAAGATGACGGATTACCAGTTTCGACAGGGAGTACTCGAACAGGTCGATCTGTTCATCGGCAGCAGCCAAAGCCTCCAGCACATTGATAAAACATTCATATTGTTCCTGTGCCAACCGCCTCAAGGAACTGACAGCCAACTCAGCAACTGGCAGCTTGGCCCTAGGGTCGAGAGCAAGCACTTCATCAAACAACCCACCACTGGTGTTTGCCATTTGATCGCCAAAGGCATTTTGGACAATTTCCAACTGCTCGCCCCGAACTACTTCGTCCTTTTTGTCGAGCATCAACGCGTAAATCAGGGCGCAGGAATCATATGTGTCATGAGCTGCTCCCCTCACTTTTTCGGGGAGCGAGCGAAGCAGTGCTGTTGCAAAATCGACATGCTCGGACGAGGGACCACCTCTCACAGCACTGGCCGCCGCCTCAACTGCCACGGCTCCGATTACCGGTGGAATCGCTTGGCCAAGACCCGGTATTGACAACCCTGCCTGCGTTGTCTGGTGTGGTGGCATAGTCGATGAGGATTCTGGCGGAACTTGTCTTTGCTCGAATTTCAAACCAGAAAAATCGCCATCGAAGCTTGGCTCCAGTAATTGGATTCGCTCAAGTAAAGGGGGATGTGTCGATGTGAATGAAAACCAGGATTTTTTCAGAGCGTTACCAAAAAACATATGACTCGCCTCGGAGGCTTTAGGTGAATGCAAAACTGCCCCGGCCGCACCTATTTTTTTCAACGCACCTGAGAGTCCGGCCGGGTTTCGGGTAAACTGAACCGCTGACGAGTCGGCTAAATACTCCCTCTGCCGTGAAACCGCACTCTTGATCATTTTTCCCATCAAGATTCCAAGGCCGCTAGTTGCCATCAGAATGAGTCCAATTAAGGCAATCCCACCACCGCTTCCCTCACTGTTGCGACTTCGACTGCGAGAAGAACTGCTTCCAATATGCAAAAAAATCCTCCCTAGTTCAGCTAACACCACAAGCCCAAAAATCACCGCCACCAAGCGAAGATTCAACCGCATGTCTTGATTGAGAATATGGCTAAACTCGTGAGCAACCACACCCTGTAATTCATCGCGACTCAACATCCGCATGCAGCCATTCGTCACACCAATCACAGCATCGTCCACGGTAAACCCGGCTGCGAATGCGTTGATTCCATTTTCCTGGTCCATCACATAGACTTCCGGCATGGGCACCCCGGAGGCGATCGCCATCTCTTCGACAACATTTAACAACTTACGCTCATCTGGATCCCTCGTCCCCATGTTCACGAGACGCCCATCCATCATGGCCGCGATACTTGAGCCACCTTCCCTGAGTTGAAATTTGCGGAATAATCCAGCCAAGGCGATAATCCCAAATGTAGCAAGAAGAACGATTCCCGCTAGGACTGGATCTTGAAACCGGGTGTAGTCCCCCTCCCCCTCATAGGCAGAGTTTAGAGACAGAGACATCCCGATTAAGAAAAAATTCAGTAAGCCAATGAAAAGAACCGCAACAAAAAACAGGAAGATCAACCAACCCGTTTTCTTTTTGGCCTGATGTTGTCGCTCGAAGAAATCCATGGCGAGCGCGGGCTTAGGAAGCCGGCGGAATTACATGTCGTCGAAGTCGATATTGAGTGCCTTCTTTTGGTCCGCCGTCACAACCGCCTTACCAACATCCCCCAATCCTTCGACCTCAAAAAAGATACCTTCCTCAAACTTGAATAACCCTGCAATAAAGTTGTTCGGAAATTGCTGCAGCGAGTTGTTGTAAGTCATCACCGAGTCATTGAACGCCTGACGCGCGAATGTGACCTTGTTTTCAGTTGATGTCAGTTCCTCGCTTAACTGCATCATGTTTTGATTCGCCTTGAGATCGGGATAGGACTCAGTCAAGGCGAACAATCTTCCCATCACTCCCCCAAGGGAATTCTCAGCCGCCACCATATTTTTCATTGCAGCGGGATCGCCAGGATTTTCACTGACCGCTGCGTTGGCATTAGCGGCCTGATTTCGAGCCTGAATCACCTCTTCAAGTGTGGCCCGTTCATGCTTCATGTATCCCTTGGCTAGTTTCACTAGATTTGGGATTAAATCGTATTTGCGGGTAAGTTGAATCCCGATTTGCGAGTAGTTGTTGTCCTTCGCGTTGCGCGTTCTGACGAGCCCGTTGTAAACCGACATCACCCAGAATCCCACGATCAAAACCAAGACCGCCAGAATCCCAACAACTATTAGTAGACCACCCATGTTAATACTTTCTTAAAGGGGGCTATTTTACCAGTAGCTAGAGGCCTGTCAATTATTCATTTGGAAAAAAGTTTGTATCAGTCAGCGCAGCTAGGGCTGGAATTGAATTGAAAACAGATCTGCATTTTTCAACTCAATCCTCAACTGAAGAACCGGATGAGATTTCCGAAGTTGACTTATGTCCGCGTTGGTTTTCCCGACGACATTGCCTTGAACGCTTTTCCACATCACGGCTTGGCTGAGTTGATCTCCTGAAAGAGCCCGGCATTCTGCCAAAGAGAATCCTAGAATCGCATTCCCGTCTGGCCGATACAATCCGACTCTCACACGGCCTCCCTCAGCGGCACGATAATTGAGCGTCAACCGATCCGCCAATCGGCCAAGCTGAATCGGCTTGGTAATCAAAACACCTCCTCGTTTTCCGCCGTTAACCGATACGAAACCGTCCTTACGGTATTCGAATCGACGCAGCCGGCTGTCCGGCCCGGCGTAATAGGCCTCCGTTGCATATACCGACAGATGATTGGCCCGCCCCGGGAGTTCCACCAAGCCCCACGCCATGTAGTTGCTTCGGTTTCCACCGCGATCCTTCGGGGCACTCTCCGGAACGATCGGTTCCAACCATCGATGAAAATTCAATCCGTCACGGCTGACCATCAGTGTCGGCTCCACGCGTTGCCCATCATTGGGCAGGTAGCGTGTCGGAAAGCCAAGGTACAAATGAGGCGCTCGAGCATACGGCAGTATTGCGTTGGTATAGAGATGCTGATTGGGGATGCCCTCCTGGTATCCCAACAACTCCGGCTTGGACCATTGAACAAAATCATCAGACGTGGCCGTCATGATTGCCCGGATACCGTCCACGAATATCCGGTGATACTCCCGGTACTTGCCGATGCGCGCATCCCAGAAGGCCAGGTTTTGTGAATCGAACGCACCCTGCGTAATGACCGGCTCGCTCTGCGTCATCTTCCAGCGAATCCCATCCGGTGACTCATAAATATACAGCCCCGTTTTCCCAAGCGGCCAACCGCGGGAGACTCCCCTGTATCGTGCCTCGGGTCGTGCGTTTGGGTTTTCGTTCTTGAAAGCCACGAAGCAATGCGTCCCCAAGCCGTCGAGCAAGATGTTGTTTTCCTTCGAGCCATTGAACTCGAACAAGCCTAAGTTTGGCTTCACCCAATTCACCCCGTCACGGCTCTCTGCGTAACAAGTGACCTCCCGGTGCGTGGCCTTTTTTGTGGCGGTATCCCAATGCGACCCTCGATAGTACATCCGAAACAGATCACCATCGCGAAAGATCGTGTAATAGGCACAGGTGTTCCCTTCCCACGGTGCATCGGTAGTCAGCACCACCTCCTTCGGTTCGGGTAATTGCAACTGTTGACGCACATCACCGGTCAATTTTTCGATCATATGACCATCGATGAACAACTCTCGCTGAGTGCCGTTGGGGCCAAGCGACAAGGGGTTCGCCGTCACCGCAACCAACATCCCGAACAGGGATACGGTAACCGTCATCAAACTATAGAGTGAACTTTTTTTCATCCTGTTAAATTAAAGTACGCAGGTAGTCGGCTGTTCGTGAGGCTGACTCCTCCGGCGTCTCACCTGGCTGGGCCGACTGATGCACGGTTACCGTCCCGTCATACCCGATCGACTTTAAGCCATCAAAAACACGGTCGTAATCCACACCGCCCGGGTCATGCACTGAGATCAGGTCAAACGACACATCTCCCACGCACCAGGTTGGCAGCGTGACCGCGCCATCCGGTTTTAGCGCTTGGTTTTGGAGATAGACATTGAATATCCATTTGGCCAGGCGCTTGATCGTTTCCCCTCCGTAATCCTGCCGACAAATCTCCAAATTGGCCGGCTCGTAAACCAAGCCGAAATTAGGCCGGTCGATCGCACGTAGCGTTTTTTCAATACTCTCCACCGTCTCAAAAAGACTCAGCGTATGGCACTGGTGTACCAACTGCACATCCTGTTCGGCAGCCTCGTCAGCTGCGCGCTTGGCAAACTCGATATCCGATACCTTCTTCAACGCCACCCGGATACGTGGCGCACCCAGGCGCTTGGCCAAGCGGAGGTACGGTGTAATGTTTCGCAGCGCATTCGGCCCGTTTTCGTTGTTGTAAACCGTGTCAAAATCACCGGTGACCATGCTCACTGACAGATTATTCTCACTCAAGGAATCCACAGCCGACTCGACGGCCTCCGGTGACGACTGAACCCCCACCTGTGACGCCCGCATGCAAAGCGCCCCGTAACCACAGCGCTTGGCCAAGGCGGCCAGCTCATCGAGCGGCATGGAGGCCTTTTCCTTGGATAAAAACTCCTCTGCAATCCTGACAGAAAGTGAAAGCTGCATGGTATCGAATCTCTTGGCCAAGCTATCGCGACGAACGAACCGTGGCAACATCAGTCGAAAGTTATAGTTGAAACCGATGATGTTTAATGCAAGGATTCGGCAGCCGAACGGCTAAAGGAGTCAATCATGGCAAGCTCACTCTCATTCAGAAGCGGAAACCCGGCGCTCGGGTCAGAAACATTCAATATCTCTTCACAGGGGATGAACACGATGACGCTGGAAGGTGCGGTCAACAAGACCGCAATCGGGCTATTCCTCATCCTGACTACCGCACTCTACACCTGGCACAACCCTTTACCGCCATTGATGATTGGTGGCGCGATCGGCGGCTTTATCGTGGCCATTGTCACCATTTTCAAAAAGGAATGGGCGCCCTTCACTGTGCCGATCTACGCGCTTCTTGAGGGATTGTTTCTCGGTGGCATATCGCGTTATTTCAACAATGCCTATGAAGGAATCGCCGCACAGGCAATCATCCTGACGCTGGGCATCCTTGGCGCGCTGTTACTTGCCTATAAAAGCGGCTTCATCAAACCCACCGAAAACTTCAAGTTGGGAATCGCAGCGGCCACCGGCGGAATATTTCTCGTGTACATGGTCAATTTCATCATGAGCATGTTCGGCAGTTCCGGAATCCCAATGATTCACGAGGCCAGTACAATCGGGATCGGGTTCAGTGTTTTCGTTGTGATCATTGCATCACTGAATCTCGTATTGGATTTCGACTTCATCGAGGAAGGCGTCGAGCGAGGCGCCCCGAAATACATGGAGTGGTACGGAGCGTTCGGCCTGCTCGTCACCCTGATCTGGCTGTATCTCGAAATCCTCCGCCTCCTGTCCAAACTCCATAGCCGCGATTGATTGTCGCATTTTTAACACAGTAAAGGCCAAGCGATTGTTTGCCTTTTTTATTGCTTTGGAGTGCGGCGGCAAGCACAGCGCGACGCCGCTTTTGAGCGGTTACCGGTTATCAGTTTCCGGTTACAACCAATCCAACCAACCGAGAACCGGGAACCATTAAACCGGGAAAGCGCCGTCGACGCTTCGCTCTGCCGGCTCACTCCAAAAGTTAAAGCTTCTTCAACTTCAGGTTTTTAAACCAAACCGGCTGGCCGTGGTATTGCAGACCGATGCTCCCGGTTCTCGGTAAATCTTTCAGCGCGGTGCGAAATTTGTTTCGGGAACCATCAGGATTTTTGCGAGGGGTCGTCCATCTATTTAAATTCGCGTCAACCACCTGTTTGCCGTTTAGCACCACCTTCACCGAGGCACCGTTCACGGTCAGTTTCATGTGGTTCCACTCGCCGGCCGGCTTGGTCGGGTTCGAGCTCGGCGGCCGGGCGTCATACAGTGCCCCACAATCGTTTTTCCCCACCTTGGCTTTTCCGTGAGAATCCAGAATTTGAATCTCAAAACCGCCCTGCACCGGGTTGTTTGGGTCGGTTCGGAAAAACACCCCACTGTTGCACCGCTTGGACATTTTGAATTCCAGTTCCAATTCAAAGTTCTCGTAGCTACCATCGGCCCAGATGTAGCCGCCCGGTTTTGCGCTTGGCTGGATTAGCCCGTCCTTGACCTCCCAGGCACCGGCCTTTTTCGGCGTCCAGTTGCTCAGATCCTTGCCGTTGAACAACGAGATCGCCTTCCCTTTGTCTGCCGCCTGGCCGCTCACAACCAAGGCGCCCAGCACGCAGGCTGTCATCAATAATGTATGTCGTTTTTTCATGTGAAGTGTGAGAAGCGAATTGAATCGCGCCTTTGGTAAAAAAGCAACCCGCTTGACCAAGCGCTTGGCTACCTGGCGGAAATTTCCAGCATGCGCTCGATCGGCAATCGGGCACGCTCGATGATCTCCGGAGAGAGTGTTACCTCCGGGGTGCGCTTGGCCATGCAGTCGTGCAGTTTTTCGAGCGTGTTCATTTTCATGAAATGACACTCGTTGCACGCGCACTTTTCAGTCGGCGCCGGGATGAACTGTTTTTCCGGACATTCCTTCTGCAACCGGTGCAGCATGCCGACCTCGGTGGCAATAATAATCGCGTCGGACTCGGCGGCCTGACAATAGGTCACCATTTTTTCAGTTGAGCACACCTCGTCAGCCAACATTCGAACCGCCTTGGTGCACTCCGGGTGAGCCACGAGCGGCGCTTCGGGATGCTCCCGCCGAATCCGCGTGATACTATCGTGCGTCCACTCAACGTGCACATAACAATTGCCTTTCCAATAGGTCATCGGGCGACCAGTCTGTTCGGTGACCCATGAACCCAGGTTTTCATCCGGAACAAACAAAAGATCCCGATCCGGCGGCGCTGCCTCGACGATTTTTTTGGCGTTGCCGCTGGTGCAAATCACGTCACTGAGAGCTTTTACCTCAGCGCTGCAGTTCACGTAGGCGATAGTGTAAAAATTGGGATTGGTCTCCTGTAGTTCACGGAGCTTTTCCGGTGGGCAACTTTCCTCAAGGGAGCAACCGGCGTCACGATCCGGCAAAAGCACAGTCTTCTGTGGCGAAAGAATTTTCGCAGTCTCTGCCATAAAGTGTACCCCGCAAAAAACAATGACAGACGCCTCCGTATCAGCCGCCTGCTGGGAAAGACCAAGCGAGTCTCCAACATAGTCCGCCAAATCCTGAATTTCGGGATTCTGATAATTATGAACAAGAATTACTGCATTCAACTCATCTTTGAGACGAATAATCTCTCCCGATAAACGATCCAACTGCTCGGGTGGAATTCGGCGTTCCACACGAAAACCGGCCGGGGCACTCGGTGAAATGTCAGTCGTATCAATCACGGCTGAAATGATACTCCACCGGCAGCGACGGGTCAACCGGAGGCTCAGCGCTTGGCCAAGCGCATGAAAAACTGGCCAAGCGGATTCGGGGCGTGTTACTTTTTTGCCCATGCCAATTGACCAAGTACTGCTCGAGGCGGAGGACAAAATGGCCAAGTCCGAGACCGCCATGTTACATGAATTCGAGGGCGTCCGCACCGGCAAGGCCAATCCGGCGCTGGTCGAGAACATCATGGTGGATGCCTACGGCTCATCCATGCGCCTGCGAGACATGGCCGGGATCACCGCGCCAGAGACGCGCATGATCCTGATCCAGCCGTGGGACGCCGGGACTGTTGAGTCCATCAGTAAAGCCGTCCAGGCAGCCAACCTCGGCCTCAACCCTGCCATCGATGGCAAGGTCATTCGCATCGTCCTGCCCGAGCTCAGCCACGAACGCCGCGAGGAACTTGTGAAGGTGGCCAAGAAAATTACCGAAGACGGTCGTGTTGCCGTGCGCCATGTGCGACGCGATGCTTTGGACGGCTTAAAGGAGGCCGGCAAGGAGGCCGGAGTCTCTGAGGACGAAGTTAAGTCAGCTGAAAAGCAGGTTCAAAAAATAACCGATGACTTCGTCAAAAAACTCGACGACCATCTGGCAGACAAGGAAAAGGAAATTTTGACGGTCTAAGTCCGTCTAATTTTCCTCGTCGAATTTCAGCATCATCGAAAAATAAGGGAGCACTTCCTGCTCCAACCGGAGGTTGCGTTTCTCCCCGTGACGGGCGTCGTACTCGTCGTATTGATGCGGGATATTTGCCTCTTTTAGTTTTTTCGCCAACGCCCTGTTGGCGCCAATCAAAAAGTCGACCCGCCCGCAATCAAATCGGAACCCGTTAAGGCTCAACAACGCCTCCTTGTGAGTATCAACCATCCTGACGGGATCGAATTTCAACCATCGTTTCTGAACCTCAGGGTTCGGCTTCAATCGCCCCTCTTCCAACCTATACTGATAATCGACGAAGAATGGTTTACTGTTTGGGTTTGGAGAAAATGCCGCGGATAATCCCAGCAACCTAATCGACGGCGCGCCAGCTTTATCCAAACTCTTTAACGACAACACACTCTTCCACACCTTGGCATCCTCCTCGGTAAGCGGGAAATTCTCAAAATTCATTATTCCACCACTCATCGCATAGATCGCCCCAAAAACATCCGGATATTTCATCCCTAAAATCAAAGTCCCTCTCCCGCCCATCGAATATCCGGTCAATGCCCGACTGTCCCTGCTTTTGATCGTTCGGTATTTTCCGTCGATGAACGAAACTAAATCCCTCGCGATATGATCAGCCCAATTCCCCGAAACGGGCGAGTTCACATAATGACTCCCTCTATACTTGTTTCGGCCATTCGGCATCACAACAATCATCTCTTTAACGCCACCGTTTTCAATCGATGAATCCATGATTGTTTTGATTCCTCGCTGGTTATACCTGCCGGATGGTTTATTTACGTCCACTGCCCAGCGAACCGCTGGATTGGAATCCGGTTTGGTGTCGCTCGCACTATTTCCGTGCAGCAGATACACCACCGGATAGCGCTTTGCCTTCTTCGTTTTGTAACTGGGCGGCAGGTAAACAAGCACCTCCCGCTTTGGTGAATCACCCAGCAGGTTCCCCTCGAGTGCCTTGCTATGAAATTGCACCCGCGTCAGCTTTCCCGAGTCGGCGATCCCCTCGGTATTTGCAGACAAAGCGATTATTACCACCAACGCCTTCCATGTTTTCGATTTCAGTGAATTCATTTTCCGATCCAAACTAAAATCTAGCGTTCGTAGTGGTAGCGCAGTTGCGCCAACATGAGTTGGTTTTCCTTCACACAATAAACCATTCGATGCTCCTCATTAATTCGTCGCGACCAGTAGCCTTTCAACAAATGGCGAAGCGGTTCCGGCTTGCCAACCCCGCGAAAGGGATCTCTCGCGGTATCACGAATCAACTGATTGATCCGTTTGAGAGTCTTCCGGTCGTTAACAACCCAAAATTGATAGTCTTCCCAAGCCTGCTCGGAGAAGACGATTTTCATTCTTCATCGGACTCCACCAACTCGTGCGCCCTGCCCTCTCCCTTTTCGAGCCCTTCAATCGACTCCTGCAATCGTTGAGCATTAGCCGGAACCCGCAACAGGTAGGAGGTCTCTTCAAGTGACTCGTAGTCTTCCAGAGACATCATGACGACCGCCTGTTCTCTTTTTCTGGTAATGATTACCGGACTCCGGTCTTCGCAAACCTCGTTGATCGTCGATGCCAGATTTTCTCGCGCAGCGGTATAGCTAATCGCCTTCATATGGACAGAATAATGACCATGTACAGAATATTGTCAATAGTCACTTTTTCGCAGCCACTTTTGTTGATTCTTTTTCCGGGGCGAATGAGTGGAGGAGTTTTCCGGCGTTGACATCCCAGATGCGCAGGACCCCGTCGAAGCCACCAGCAACGGCAAATTTCCCGTCCGGGGTGACATCGCTGGAGTGCATAAACGTGGGAGTCTCAGGCAGTCGCCGAACTTCGCCGCCGTCCTCCTTGACTACTTTCACCACATTATCACCGGCCGACACGACGGCCTGAGTGCCAATGCCGAGAAAGTGCACAGAAGTGACTTCCTTGTTAAATCCACTGAACGACTTTTTCTGTTCCCCGTTAATGAGGTTCCAGACTTTCACCGCCTTGTCTGCCCCCACGCTGGCGAGCACGCGTCCGTTCCGTTGCCAACTCACGCCGAGCACATGGCCGGTGTGCCCTTCCAAGGCGCGAAGTTCCTTTCCCCGGTTCGTCTCGAAAATTCGGGCGAACCGATCGGTCCCGCCGGAGGCCAATTGGCTGCCATCCGGTGAAAATGCCAGCGAGCAAACCGTGTCGCTATGCGCCTCGGGGATGCGCAATTCCTCCGAGCCGTCCTCCACATTCCAAATGTAGATCTCCCCTCCACGAGATGGAAAGCCACCGCCGGTTGCCAACCATTCCCCGTCCGGACTGAAGTCGAGAGCGATGACGCGATCTTCAAACGGGGAATTCTCATCGCCAGTCCCAATGGTGTTGGCCAATGACCAAGCGGCACTGGCCGAAATGATGGCCGCCTCCGGGGAGCCACCAGCCAAGGCCAGACGCCCACTGGAAAGCAAAGCCAAGCGCTTGGCCAAGCGCCCATCCGCACTGAACTCATGTGCCCGTTGACCTGTCGTTGTGGACCACGATTGAATCCGCCCATCGACCCCCAAGGTATAAACCAAAACACCGTCTTCGGAATAAGCGGCATCGATCCAGTCCTGGGTTCCTGCTCCGGCTCGGGCCTTGGCATCTGCCACGCCGGCCTCGTGGGCCGCCGGGACCTTACCCGCCTCTGTCTGCGCATCGGTAGCCGCCTTTACTGCAGCTTCCGCGTTTTTCACGTTTGTTGAGGTAAAGCCCACTTCAGCCTTCGACAACTCAATCTCGCGCTCGGCGTTGGTGATCGCGGTCGTGGCGTCGGTGATCTTCTTTTCCAGATTCTTTTTCTCTTCGCCTGACTTCTTTTGACGATCCTGTGCTGCTGCCAACTCCTTCGTTTGCTTTTCCAGTTCAACCTTGGCCGTCTTCACGCTTTCTTCGTGTTTGGCGAGTGCTGTTGAGATGGACACCTTGGCTGCCTCGGCCTTGGCCAGTTTTTCCACGGCCGGTCCAAATTGGTTCAGTGCCGCTTCAAATTCTCTCGCCTTGCGCTTGGCCAAGGCGCCTGCACCGGTTGACTGTGTCGCCAAATCCTGATCCCCCTTGGCCTTGGCGGCCGCCTTTTGGGCATCGGCCGCCAACAATTTCGCGCTGTTGGCGGCTGCGCCGAGTTGCATCAACTGTTCCGTCAAGGCGGCTTTCGTGGCTGCGGTTTCCGTAAGTGTTTTTTCCGCGTTCGCAAGGTCGGTTTTCGCCTTGGCCAAAGCGGCTTCCCCGGATTTCAGCGTCGTCTCTGCTTCGGTTTTCCCTTTGGTCGCTGCCTCGACACGTTTCGGTAATGCCGCGATTTCATCGTTCAATTTTTTCAATGCCGCCTCGGAATCGGTTTTTTCCTTGGCCTTGTCGGCGGCCGTTTTTTCGTGGCCGGCCAAGGCGTCCTTCGCTTTTTTGTGGGCGTCCTGATCCTGTTTTAACTGCTTCTGCTTCGCCTCAACGTTCGCCTTGTGGTAGCCGACCTCCGCCTTGGCGAATTCCAATTCCTGCTGGGCAATCGCAACCTGCTCCTCCGCGCGGGGATCGCCCTTCAACTGAGCGATCGATGTCCACTTGGCAGTATCCCAAAGCTGCGCGACCGGGCCACCCAGCGTCACCAACTGGGTGCTATCCGGTTTTACGCGCAACCCGGTAATCGCAGCGCCGTGGTCGATCGTCTTGATCGTCTTGCCGTCCGCCGGGTTCAACGCGAGCACCTTCCCGTCAGTCTGGCCGACCAAAACAGTTGCCCCTTCACCCAGCACCGCCAACGCCGAGACCGCAGCAGTCGATCCCCAGTTCGCAGTAACCCTACCTGGATTGTTTGCAGCCCAAATTTTGACACCATCCGCAGCGTGCCCTGTCACGATCCGCTCGGCATCCAACCACGCAATGGAGGTTGCACCAATCGGCGATGCCTCGCGAGTGAGCCGATCGCCGGTGGCGGCGTCCCATGTCCGCACCCGTCCGTCGCTAAACAGGACGGCAACCCGTTTGCCATCCGGTGACAATTGCAACTGCTCCGCCGCTTGGCCTTGGATTAGGTCACGCCAAACCGGCATCATGCTGTTGAGGTCGATCGCCTGAACGGCGCCCCGGTCACCGGCCACTATGGCCCGCGCTTGGCCAAGCGCAACGTCCAGCGCGACAACCTGTTCCCCTCCCGGCATGAGGTTCACGACCTTCGCCGGCTCTGCAGCTTTATTCGACCAAAGTTTCACCACGCGAAACCCGCCCGAGGCAAGTGTCCTGCCATCCGGGCTGAATGAAAGCGACTGGACGAGATCGCGATGCGCCACGCCCTTGGCCAAGCCGGGATCGCTGAGGCGTGCGCTCAGGCGCTGGGTCGGCAGGTGGTAGACAAAAATCTGGTTACCCCGACCACAGGCCGCGAACTGACCATCCGGCGAGATGGCCGTGGTGTAAATCGGGGTCATCGTGATTGGCACCGGCCGCCAATTCAGCTTCTGCGTGACCTGTCGCACCTCCCCCTTGGCCCCCTGGTTAATCCATAGTTTGACCAGGCCAAGCTGGTAAGGCGTGAGTTTGTCGGCGCCGACCTTGTTGCGGCGCGGCGGCATGAACGGCTTTTCAGTCTGACGAATATGGGCCATAAGCTGGCTTTTGTCTGCGCTGCCGGGGATCACCATCGGGCCACTCTCCCCCCCTTTGGCGATTGCCGCGGGCGACTCCAGGTTCAAGTCGGCATCGGCGTCCTTGGCGTTGTGGCAGGCGAGGCAGTTTTTGCGAAAAATCGGCAGGATCTCGGTGGCGAAATCGACAACCTCCTTCCGGCTCAACTCCGCAACCTCCAGCCCCTCGGCGCTCTCCTGCGCAATGGCAGCCGGAGCCGCCATCAGCCCGGCCGTGAAAATCGACAGTGCACGTTTCATTTTAGGATGCGCAATTCTTCCCGTTTTAAATCCAATTGAACAGCAATTTCGGTCGCCTCGAATTTTTTCCTGTTCTTCCCGTCTGAGATGTTGGAAGTTCTCGTTTTCCGGTCAAACCAAGTTGGCATGGCCGGAAATCTCAATTTTTACCAACACTAACATGAATACAAAACCGAAGACTGACCTTACGCGCCGTAAGTTCATCTCCCATACTTCCACCGCTGCATTGGGCGCGGCCTGCTTTGGCCCGTTCATGCTTCGCGGCAAAAACCTCAACAGCAAGGTCAACCTCGCCGCGATCGGTGCCGGTGGCAAAGGCTCCAGCGATACCGACAACTCAGCCCGCTGCGGTGCCAACGTCGTCGCACTCTGCGATGTCGACACCAACACCCTTCGCAGTCGCGGCCAAAAATACCCCGGTGCCGCAACGTTTCAGGATTTCCGCAAGATGTTTGACAAGATGGAGAAATCCATCGACGCCGTCACCGTCTCCACCCCGGATCACATGCACGCCATTGCCGGTGTGCAGGCGATGAAACTGGGCAAACACGTTTACGTACAGAAACCGCTCACGCAATCCGTCTACGAAGCACGCCTCATGGCCAAGGTCGCCAAGGAGCAAAAAGTAGCCACCCAGATGGGTAATCAGGGTAGTGCAGGCAGCGGTTTGCGCCGCGCGGTGCAAGTCATCCAATCAGGCCTCATAGGCGACGTCACCGAACTGCACGTATGGTCCAACCGCCCGGTGTGGCCGCAGGGCATTGATCGGCCGAAAGGCTCCGATCCAGTGCCCGATCACTTGAACTGGGATCTCTGGCAGGGCCCGGTCAAACATCGCCCATACAAAAGCGGCGTGTATCACACCTTCAAATGGCGCGGCTGGCTGGACTACGGCACTGGCGCACTGGGCGACATGGCCTGCCACACCGTCAATATGCCTTTCCGTGCGCTTAAGCTGGGCTACCCCACCGTCGTTGAAGCCGAAGGCCACTCCGGCATGAACAAGGAAACTTATCCCGTGAACTCCCGGATTCGTTTCGAGTTCCCCGAGCGCGACGGTATGAAGCCTCTGAAATTTTGGTGGTATGACGGCAAGATTAACGGGAAACAAAATCAACCGCATCCGGATATCACATCAAAGGTCGTTGGCACCGTAGGTGCAATCCGCGGCAGCGGCTGTTTGCTCGTCGGCACCAAGGGCCAAATCTATACGCCAGACGATTACGGTTCCCGCTACTACGTCTCTCTCAACGATGAGAAGAAATTTAAGGGCAGCAAAAACCACGAAGCTGACAAGGCGATTGCTGATAACTTCTGGAAATCACCCGGGCACACCCAAGAGTGGTTCGACATGATGAACGGTGGCCGTCCCGCGTACTCGAACTTCGACAACGCAGCGTACCTCACCGAAATCATCCTGCTCGGCTGTATTGCACTGCAGGTTGGCAAAAACCGCAAGATGGAATGGGACGGCCCGAACATGAAGTCGCCCAACATCAAGGAAGCTGCCAACTTCGTGAAACGCGAGTACCTCAACGGCTACACGCTCTAATTCACGACAACTCATTTCGCAAACACCCGGCCAGCCAAGCTGAGCCGGGTGTTTTGTTTTTCCACTTGGCCAAGCGCTTGAAAACGGAGCACACTACACTGGTGGAAAGGGTCGATTTAAACGCAGAGAGCACAGAGGCGCGGAGAACCGCAGAGGAGAAACCTGCTTACTCCAACACAGCCCGATAATTGAGTGCGCTCCAACCCTGAGCCGCTACGATAAATTCCTTCGGAATTTTCCTCAGCGGCCATCTGCATCTCCGCGCCCTCTGCGTTTAAAAAGTGCGCTTGGCCAAGCGCTTGGCTTGTTTTGTTTACTAGAGGAGTTGGAGGAAAGCAACTTAGTTATGAC
>DKGH01000158.1:63626-65684 GCA_002453165.1 Verrucomicrobia bacterium UBA6775 | reverse complement strand
AATAATCAAATAGCGAGGCAGGTAGCTCCCTTAATTTTCTAGATACAAATTTTTAAGCCAGTATTCACCCAGATTTCGAAGGTAATAGCTTTTTCTGGACGCTATCAAACACCCTAAAACCTTACCGAAAATGTTACCAGTTTTGTAACCAGTTTTACTTATTCAAAGCAGATGTAAATCCGCAAGTAACTGGTAATGAAGGGTTTAATGGAAGTGGAGCGGGTGAAGGGAATCGAACCCTCGTGTCAAGCTTGGGAAGCTTGCGTTCTACCATTGAACTACACCCGCAGGTGAAGGAGGAGAATTGTCCGCACGACGAATCGGTTTGGCAACGTTTTATTTCTGACCATCCAGCGTGAGCGTGATGGCCCCTTTTTTGTCCCACACGTAGACTCGGCCGTTGTCGCCCCCCCCGAAGTAGGCCGAGCCGTCGCTGTTGACGCTGAAGCAGTGTAGGAGGTCGGCGGCAGTGCTCCACGACTTGGTCGGCCGTTTGCCGGTCTCGGTACAAACCCTCACGACGCCGTCGTCGCAGGCGGTGATGAGCGTGGCGTCCTTGGCCGGCCAAGCGATCCCGGCGACATTCCCGGGGTGACCGGTGATGAGTGTTTTTTGTTCCCGCGTCCCGGTGTCCCAGATTTTCAACTCCTTGTCGGCGCCGCCGCTGGCGATCGACTTGCCGTCCGGCTTGAAGGCAAGGCTCAGTATCGGGGCGGAGTGGGCCTCGATTTGCTTGAGCTGGCTGCCGTCGGTCAGGTTCCAAAAACGGATGAGCTGATCCTCCCCAGCAGTGGCGAGCGACTGGCCATCCGGCGCGAGGGCGATGGCAAAAACCGTTCCTTCATGCGCGGGCCAGACTAAGCGCTTGACCAAGTCGGAGGTATTCCAAAGGGCCACTTCCCCCGCGCCGCCCGGTGCGTTGCTGGCGGTGATGAGCGACTGGCTGTCGACGCTGAACGCGAGCGCGCTGACACGCCCGGGCAAGCCGTTGAGTGCCCCCGCCCGAGTCCAGTCTGCGGTGTTCCAAAGAATCACTTTTCGGTATCCACCGGTGGCCAGGTGCTTGCCGTCCGGGCTCCATGCGATGGACTGAACGACGTCGCGGTGGCCGGCGAGCTTGGCCAAGCGGGACGATTTTTTTTCGCCCAAGCCATGGATGATCACCTCGTTGCCGTGTCCGGCAGCCAGGCGTTGGTCGTCTGGCGAAAGGGCGAGTGCGAACACCGGTCGATATCCTCCCGGCAGATCGCCCAGTTCTTCGGCGGTGGCAGCCTGTTTTTTTACATCCAACTCTTCCGGCAGCCAGACTGCGCCGGCGGTGATCCATTGGCTGAGCGTGGCAATGTGGTCGTCGCTCAACTGTTTCTTGGGCGGCATATGCGGGTCGCTGTCCGGCTTGAGAAACTGGATGAGTAGGCTCCCGCCCGGATTACCCTCGGCGAAGGCCGGACCTTCACCGCCACCAGCCAGCGCTGTTTGTCGCTGTGTGAGATCGAGGTCGCCCTTGGTTTTGTCCGGGTTATGACAGCTGACACAGTGGTCGCGGAGCAGATGCATCGCGCGCTTGGCCAAGGGCGAAGCCGCTGCCTCCGCCGCAGTGGCGGTCGGCCAGGCGAGGCAGAAGCCAAGCGCAACCACAGCCGGCTTGGCCAGGCGCTTGGCCAAGCGGGAGGGTGTCTGTGTTCGGGTCAGGTTCAACGCGTGCCCGCATTTAACCGGCCCCGGCCTGCTGAAGCGAGTCCCGTGTTTTCATCAAACAATATCCGATTCATATTGGCGAACTGACCGATCGCCTCTAGACTGGCCTGCATGAAAACGACGATGGGCGACGGGGGCACCCCCAGTCTATCCACCGAGCAACGTCAAAAACCTCGCGGCCAGATTGGCCATGCGGATAACGCCCACCTGCTCGAGGAGCAATACGAGCAGTGGCGGGTGAACCCGTCGAGCGTGGACGCCACTTGGCGCGCGTTCTTCGAGGGATTTGAACTGGGGACGCAGCTTGAGCCGGACCGTGAGGGACTCAATGGCAGCAGCGAGGGCAACGGGATCGCCGCA
>DKGH01000158.1:0-63275 GCA_002453165.1 Verrucomicrobia bacterium UBA6775 | reverse complement strand
GAGCCGACTGCAGCACTGCCGGCGGTGGATCCGATGCGGCAGGGACGCCTCTCGCACCTGCTGTTCGCCTACCGGATGCTGGGGCACTACATCGCGAACATTGATCCGCTAGGCTTCAACAAAAAAGAGCTGCCGGAGCTGGATCTGCACAATTTCAAGTTCACCGATGCGGATCTCGATCAGGAGTTCAACGCCGGCAGCGCCGGTGGGGGTGGCCAGAAAACACTGCGCGAAATCCTGCAAATTCTGCAGGACACCTACTGCCGCACAGTTGGTGCGCAGTACATGCACATCCAGAATTTCGAGATTCGACGCTGGCTGCGTGACCGGATGGAGTCGTCGCTCAATCGGCCGAATTATTCAGGCGAAAAAAAACGGCGCATCCTCAAGAGCCTGATGGACGCCGAGCAGTTCGAGAAATTCCTGCACACCAGTTACGTCGGCCAAAAGCGGTTTTCGCTCGAGGGCGGCGAGACGCTGATCCCGGTGCTCGACGCCATCATTCAGGCATCGCCGAGCCGGGGGGTGTTTAAGATCGCGATGGGCATGGCTCACCGCGGCCGGCTCAACGTGTTGGCCAACATCATCGGCAAGGACTACAAGTTCTTGTTCGACGAATTCAGCGACAACTACGTGCAGCAGGTCGCCCACGGTGACGGTGACGTGAAGTATCACCTCGGTTTTGAGAACACCCGCACCACGGTCGACGGCGGCAAGGTGAGCATCAACCTCGCCCCGAACCCCAGCCACCTCGAAGCGGTGACGCCGGTGGTACAGGGCAAGGCGCGTGCCTTTCAGCGCCTGGTCAATGACTCGGAGGAGCGGAAAAAGGTATTGCCGGTGATAATCCACGGCGACGGCGCTTTCATCGGGCAGGGCATTGTGGCGGAGACGTTCAACATGTCGCAGCTCGACGGCTACAAGACCGGTGGCACGGTGCACATCGTGGTCAACAACCAGATCGGGTTCACCACGCTGCCGCAGGACGCACGATCCACACTTTACTGTACCGCCACGGCGAAGATGCTGGATGTGCCGATTTTTCACGTGAACGGCAACGACCCGGTAGCCGCGGTGCACTGCATTGAGATGGCGCTGGATTTCCGACAACAATTCGGCCGCGACGTGGTGGTGGACATCGTCTGCTACCGCAAACACGGCCACAATGAAGGCGATGAGCCGAGTTTCACCCAGCCGCGCCTCTACGCCGCCATCGCCAAGCAGCCGGTGGTCAGCGACGTATTTCTCAAGTCGTTGATCGAGGAGGGAGTGATCGACCACGAGGAGGCCCAGTCGTTCCGAAACTCATTCCGCACTGCACTCGAGTGCGCACGCAACGAGTCCCGAAGCGAGACGCAAAAGCTAAAGCCGGCCATCCGGCCGCAGCTCTCGACGCCGGAGATGCTCGATCCGGCCAACACCGCAGTCACCCTCGAGCGGCTTCGCGAAGTGGGCATGCCGCTGACCTCCGAACCGGATGAGTTCGCGCTCAACCCGAAGATTCAACGCCTGATCAAGCAGCGCCGCGAGATGGTCGAGGGCGAACGGCCGCTCGACTGGGGCATGGCCGAGGCGCTGGCCTTCGGCACACTTTTGACCGAGGACATCCCTGTGCGCCTCTCCGGGCAGGACGTCCGACGCGGCACGTTCAGCCACCGGCATGCGGTGTACTACGAGGTGGGCACTCGCCGCCGCTATCTGCCGCTCCGCAAACTCGCGCCGCAGCAGGCCGATTTCCGCATCTTCAACAGCCCGCTGACCGAGGCCGCGGTGCTGGGTTTCGAATTCGGCTACTCGCTGGACTACCCCAACATGCTGCTGCTGTGGGAGGCGCAGTTTGGCGACTTCGCCAACGGCGCGCAGGTGATCATCGACCAGTTTATCGCCTCCTCCGAGAGCAAGTGGAACGAGACCTCCAACATCGTGCTGCTGCTGCCGCACGGCTATGAGGGACAGGGACCGGAACACTCGAGCGGCCGGCTTGAGCGCTTCCTGCAGGCGTGCGCCGAGGACAATATCCAGGTCGGCAACTTCACCACCCCGGCCAACCTGTTCCACGCATTGCGACGGCAGCTTTACCGGCCGTTCAACAAGCCGCTCGTCATAATGACGCCCAAGAGTCTGCTCCGTGACCCGCGCTGCACCTCGTCGCTCGAGGATCTCAGCGAAGGCGAGTTTCGGGAGATCATCCCGGACACAAAGGAAAACGCCTCGGCCAAGCGCGTCATCTTCTGCACCGGCAAGGTTTACTACGACCTCGAGGAGTACCGGGAGCAAAACAACATCGACGATGCCGCGATCATCCGCATCGAGCAGCACTACCCGCTGCACGAGGCGCGGCTGCGCGAGGCGCTCCGGCACCATCCCGAGGCGAGCCAGTTCGTCTGGTGTCAGGAGGAATCGGAAAACATGGGCGCTTGGTTTTTCATGGAACCCCGCCTCCGCAAACTGCTGGGGCAGGAGATCATCTATGCCGGTCGCGACGCCTCGGCCAGCCCGGCCACCGGTTCACGCGCCATCCACCTGCTAGAGCAGACCAAGCTCATCGAGGAAGCCTTCACCCTGTAAAACAATTTCATGCCCACTCAAATCAAAGTCCCCGCCGTCGGCGAATCCATCAAGTCCGTCTACGTGGCCGACTGGAAAAAGAACACCGGCGACTACTGCAACGCGGGGGACATCATCTGCGAAATCGAGACCGACAAGGCCTCGCAGGAAATCCCGACCGAGGTGGCCGGAGTGATCACCACCCAGGCCAACATCGGGGACGAACTCCCGATCGGCGGCGTGCTGGCATCCATCGACGAAGCCGGCGAAGCACCGGCAAAGAGCGACGAACCGGCCGCTACGGGGAGCGAACCCGCGCTTGGCCAAGCGGAGACTCCCGCTCCCGTCGAGCCACCCGCCCCCGCCGAGGACAAGCCGCTTGGCCAAGCGACGGAAGTCCTGACGACTCCGTCGGCTAAGGTGCACGCCGAGGAACTCGGGATCGATTTGGGCTCCGTTACCGGCTCCGGCAAGGGCGGGCGCATTCTCAAGGAAGACGTGTTGGCCGCCGCCGAGGAGGCACAGGCCACCGCACCGGACACACCCATCGCCAGCAACGACAACGTCGGCAGCGCCCCCGAACCGGTCGCACCGGTGGCTGCCCCGGCGGAGGTTGGCGAGGTCACCCGCAAACGCATGAGCATGATGCGTCGCACCATCGCCAACCGGCTGGTCAGCGCCCAGCACGAGGCGGCGATGCTGACCACATTCAACGAGGCCGACATGAGCCAGATCATCGATCTGCGCAAAAAATGCCAGAAGGAATTTGTCGAGACACACGGCGTGAAACTCGGCTTCATGTCGCTGTTCGTGAAGGCGGTCGTCCGAGCGCTCAAGGCGGTTCCCAATGTCAACGCTGCCATCGATGGCACGGACATCGTGAAGTACCACCGGCAACACATCGGCGTGGCCATCTCGACCGAAAAGGGACTCGTCGTCCCGGTCGTGCGCGACGCCGACAACCTGTCTTTGGCGGAAATCGAAAAGGCGATCATCGCCTACGCAGAAAAGGCACGCTCCGGCAACATCGATCTGAACGACCTGACCGGCGGAACCTTCAGCATCACCAACGGCGGAATTTTCGGCTCGATGATGTCGACCCCGATCCTGAACCCGCCGCAGAGTGGCATCCTCGGGATGCACACCATTCAGGAGCGCCCGGTGGCACTCAACGGGCAGGTGATCATCCGGCCGATGATGAATCTCGCGCTGACTTACGACCACCGCATTGTCGACGGCCGCGAAGCTGTGACCTTCCTCGTCAAGGTGAAGGAATTCATCGAAAACCCGGCGCTTGGCCTGGTGAATTGACCGTTTGGCCAAGCGCTTGGCTTTGAATTAATTTAAAAAATGGAATTTGATTTAGTGGTCATTGGGGCCGGGCCCGGCGGGTACACCGCCGCGATCAAGGCTACTCAGCTCGGCATGAAAACCGCCATCGTCGAGAAGGGGAAAAATCTCGGCGGCACCTGCCTCAACGTCGGCTGTATTCCCAGCAAGGCGCTGCTCTCCTCGTCGGAGCTGTTTCACGAGGCACAGCACGGTTTCAAGTCCCACGGCATCAAGGCGGAGGGGGTGACGATGGATGTTGCGGCGATGATGAAGCGCAAGGACGGCGTCGTGCGCAAGATGGCACGGGGCATCGATTACCTGATGAACAAAAACGGCATCGAGCACGTGAGCGGCTCCGGCCGCATCGTCAACGCCGGCGAGGTCGAGGTCACCGGGGGAAAGGCCGTGCGAACACTAAAAACCAAGCGCATCCTTATCGCCACCGGCAGCTCCGTGAGCGGCCTGCCGTTCCTCGAGTTCGACGGCGAAACGGTGCTGAGCAGCGACCACGCGATCGCGCTTGGCCAGGCGCCGGAGTCGATGATCGTAATTGGCGGCGGCGCGATCGGGCTGGAGCTTGGTTCGGTCTGGGCGCGGTTGGGCACGAAGGTGACGGTGGTCGAGTTTCTCCCGCGCATCGCCGCGATTTTCGATGAGGACATTACCCAGGCTCTCCAAAAACTGTTGCAAAAACAGGGGCTCAAGTTCCACCTCGGCACCGGCGTGGAGTCGGCCGAGAAAACCAAAACCGGCATCAAGCTGACGGCTGCCAAGGGAGACAAGTCACTGGAACTGGAGGCCGAAAAGGTACTCGTTGCCGTTGGGCGCAAGCCGAACACCGACGGCCTCGGCGCGACCGAAGCCGGTGTGGAGTTGGACGAGCGCGGTCGAATCCGGACGGATGCCGAGTGGCAAACGAACGTGCCGGGTATTTACGCCATCGGCGACGTAATCGCCGGACCGATGCTCGCGCACAAGGCCGAGCAGGAGGCGGTCGCCGCCGTGGAACGCATGGCCGGCAAGGCGGGCCGGGTGAATTACGACACCATTCCGTGGGTGATTTACACCGCGCCCGAGGTTGCCGCCGTAGGGCTCACCGAGGCGGAGGCGAAAGAAAAGGGGCATGAGGTCTCCGTGGGGGCGTTTCCGTTTCAGGCCAACGGCCGGGCGGTGGCCGGGGCGCACGCGGACGGCTTGGCCAAAATCATCGCCGATAAGGAAACCGACCGAGTGCTGGGTGCACAGATTCTCTCTGCCAACGCGTCCGAGTTGATCGCCGAGGCGGTGCTATTGATGGAGTTTGACGGCAGTGCGGAAGACTTGGCACGGACCATCCACGCGCATCCGACGATGTCGGAGGGATTGCGTGAGGCGGCTCACATGGCCATGGGCGAGCCGCTGCATATTTAGCGCTTGGCCAAGCGACACATTGAAAGGGAAACATTCTTATCCCCTGCTCAAATACCCTTTCTATCCGATGTCCCCGCTCCTTTGTTCTACCTTGCGCCGGGCCAAGCAGGCACAAAAAAAGCGCCGGTGATGACCGGCGCTTTTTGTGTATTGGATGGAGATTATTTCTCGGCAGGAGCGGGGGCTGGAGCTGGCGGGGTGGTTGTCCCCTCAGCGGAGGCCGGCTTCCTGGGCTTGTACTCCTCTGGGGCGTCCTTGTTCAGCTCGGTGATAATCTCGTTGGTCAGGTCATTTTTGCCTGCGGAGTATACAACGATGAGAACGTTCTCAGATGAGTTGATGACGATGTCGTACCCAGCCGCCTTGGATTTGGCTGCCACGACTTCCTTGATTTCGTCCACTCGAGCCCTGTTAAGCCGTGCACCCATTTCACGCATGGTTCGTTCTGCACTCTGAACGTACTCTGCATGCCGAACCTTGGCTTGACGGTGTTTCGTTTCTTGTTCCCCAGCTTTTTGGGCATCTGATTCCCGCTTGGACTGGGAGTTGGCGGGATCTCGTGCACTTTCGTAAAGGCGTCTGAAATCTGCCGCAATCTGGTTCAAGTCTTCAATCAATCCCTGCTCGGCCTTTTTAAAATCGGCTCTGCGCTCTGCGACTTGTTGGAGGGACATTTGAGTTTTCCAGTAGGATGCGCGGACTTTTTCGATGTCGACGAGGGCGATCTTGAGCGCTTCCTGAGCGTGAGTCGCCCCGGTGAAGGCAGCCAGTGCGGCGGCAATCGTGACCAGCTTGGCCAAGCGAGAATGAATCATGGTTGTGATTTTTTTCATTTTTAACAGTTTTTAAAAAGTGCGGTTGTATCCCACCCCAAAGTGAAATTCTCCCCCACCGTCCACGTAGTCGGGGTGCGAGATCGGGAAGCCGTAGTCCAGACGCAGCGGCCCAAGCATGGGCACTGTCAACCGCAGGCCAACGCCCCAGTTGTCGGCGTAATCGCCGAATTCAAATTCGTAAGGATCGAGATAGGACATGCCAATGTCATAAAACAAAGCAAATCGCAGCCGCTCGATGATCGGAATGGTGTATTCCGCTGAGCCGAACCAGTAGCTGCTGCCACCCAGCGGCTCGGAGCCGTCTACCATCACCGGGTTCCATGAGGTGCCGTCCTCAAGTGGGAGAAGTGGGGTTTGATGCGGACCTTGATAATCCGCAAACGGGTAGTCGGAAGGGGTGTGTTGGACCGGGATGAATTTGTCCTTCTCGACAACCTTCCCATCTTTCATCACGTCCACATGGTAGCCGTAATGCTGTGCCCCCTCATGCATGCCCTTGCTGAGCTTCCATTTTTTCAGGCGGGGCCCAATGTCACGGTGGTCGTATCCGCGCATGGTGCGGTTGCCTCCAAGGAAAAATCGGTCGAAGTAGGGCACGCGGCGACTTCCGCCAAAGCTGTCCACCACGCCGACCCGGCCGACGAGTTCCAGCACGTGCCCCTGCATTAGGCCTGGAAAGTAGTAAGACGACTCCAACTCGAGCTTGTACATCTCGGTTTCCCCTCCAAACGGGCCACCGGCGACCTCAGCGGTGAACTGAGTGTGCTGACCCCGGTTTGGCATAAGGGCATGATTGAGTGTGCTATAGGCAACGAACGTTCCCAGTTTGGAAACCATCCGATCGTGATTTAGTTCTGCGTATTCACCCTCATCCCTACGTGAGCGATCGTATTCCCAGTTGAAAGGGTTGTTTAAATCCGAGTCGGGCGAAATCAACCTTCCGTCGATAATATCATGCTCCTGTAGCATCCAAGTGTAGTACGACCGGTCATGAATGCCGACACGCTCGATGGTGTAGTTGACTCCACCGTAAGTATAGTCGTTCCAGAGGGTTCTGGACAACCCCACGCGTGCACCAGTCCGTTTTTGCGTGAAGTAATTGCTCAGGAACCGGTTATCGCGGTGGTACAGATCCACTGCGAGACGCAGCTTTTTGTCAAAAAGGAAGGGCTCCTCGAAGGTAACCATGTAATCCTCGTGCCTGCGACCGGCGGTGATCTGCAGCCGGAATTTTTGCCCCCCCCCGGTGAAAAATGGCGGGTTGAAAAGGTCAAAGTTGCCCTGTGTATAACCTATCTGGGCGTAGAGCGACATGATCGAGCCGTAGCCGAAACCCATCATGATATTGCCGGTGCGGCCCTCGGTCACCCCGATGACGAGGTTTCGCTTGCTGGGCAACTCCTCAATCTGCTCGGCCTCGGTCTCCACCTTATCGAACAACCCGGTACCCTCGAGGCGGCGTTTGCTCAGGTTGACGCTGACCATGTTGAACGTTTCGCCCGGGTAAATGTTCAACTCACGCCGGATGACCTTGTCCTTGGTGGTCGTGTTGCCCCGGATCTTGATCTGCTCCACCTTGACCGATTCGTTCTCCGTGATCCTGTAGTGGATGTCGATTTCGCCGGTGCCGGTATTAGGGATGACCTCGGAGCGTATGTCAGCGTCCAGATAACCCTTCATCTCATACAACTCCTTTATGGCGAGGGCATCCTCCTGACGATCCTCGGGCGTAAAGACTTCGCCTGGCCAAAGGCGCGGGCCCACGTAGTATTCAAAAGTTCGCTTGCCCTCAAGAATCTGTGCGTCAGTATAGACCGTGTTCCCCTCGAAGGTGACGTTTCCCACGCGGTACTGGTGACCCTCGAAAATATTGAGGCGAATGACCATCCGGTTCCCCTTTTCGTTCAGGGTCTCGATTTTGTCCACCAATCGAAAGTCGATGTAACCATGGGACTGGTAGAATTTCTTCAACTCCTCCATGTCGGTGTCCCATTGATCCTCCTCGAGTTTACCGCTGCCGGTCAGCCAAGACATCCACCAATGACGGCGCGTTTTCAAAACCTTGCGCAGTTGCCGTTGCGTAAAGGCAAGTTCTTTGTAATCTCCGGACGTGACCTTTTCAAAAATGATGTCGTCGATCTTCACCCTCTGGCCGGGTTCGATCCTGTAAGTGACGACGACCTGCCCCTGGTCCGCATCATGTTCCGGCAACATCTCCACCACGGCCTGATGATAGCCGGCCTTGTTGTATTCCTTCTCGATGACCCGCCGATCCGAGGCTAGGGCCATACCGTTGAAAATGTCCCCAACGCGCGACCGCATTTTTCGCATCAGTTTGCTGCGGCGGAATTTCCGGCCGGAGTTTCCGTCGAACCGAATCTCGGTCACCGTGGGCTGGCCGCGAAGGAGGTAGCGGACAACCTGCCCCCCCAATCCCCGATCCTCTTCATAAACGACGTCCACGCTTAGAAAGAAGTTGGTGCCCATCAGGCTCTCAATATCGTCGTTGATGACAGACTGGCGGAACGGTTCACCCTCCCTGAGGCGGATATGGGCCAGGATATACTCATCGGATGCCGCCGGTGGGCCGATGTGTTGAATCGAGATTTTCTTGACCAGGTCGCGATCGGCCACCACAGCCGGTTGCTGGCCACTGGCCAGGGCGGGGAAGAGCAGCAGTGCCAGAAGAAAAACTTGGCCAAGCGCTTGGCCGAGCGAACGCAATCTCCCCGCCGGACTAGTCATCCTGCGGCATGTCTTCGCGATTGAACTTGGCTGCGTTCTCAAATCTTGTGTAACCCTTCAAAAAGGTCAGGGGAACATCCCCGGTCGGGCCGTTGCGCTGCTTGGCAATGAGGAGATTCACCGGTCGGGCTTCGCTCTCGGGATCGTCCGTGTCCTCGTCCACGCCGCCCGGCTTGTACAGCAGCCCCACGAGGTCGGCATCCTGCTCAATCGATCCGGACTCGCGGAGATCCGAAAGTCGCGGCTTGCGGTTCTTGTCCTTCTCCAACTCGCGGTTGAGCTGACTGAGGACGATGACCGGCACACCGAGCGTCTTGGCCAAGGCCTTAATCCCACTGGAAATCTCTGCGATCTCCTGCTGGCGGTTCTCTCCTGCCCGCCGCGAAGTAGAATGAAGCAGCTGCAGGTAGTCAATGACAAACAGCTTGATGCCGTGCTGTTGCCACATCCGGCGGGCCCTTGCGGTAAGCTGGAGGATGGAGAGACCAGCCGAGTCGTCGATGTGCAGGGAGGAGTTGGCCAGCCGGCCGGCGGCATCAGTAATGCGCGGAAAATCCTGCGGAGTCAGCATGCCGTCCTGCATATCGTGGCTGTTAATCCGCGCCAGAGAACTGATCATCCTCATGACGAGCGACTCGGAGGACATTTCCAGGCTGAACACCCCGACCGGCAGCTTCGCATCCAGTGCAACGTGCTCCACGATGTTCATCGCCAGCGAGGTCTTGCCCATCGACGGTCGTGCGGCGACGACAATCATCTCGCCTGGGTGCAGGCCGGTGGTCATTTTGTCCAGATCGGTGAAGCCGGTCTCCACACCGGTAGTGGAGCCCTTGTTTTTGAACAGCAGTTCGATCTTTGCGACCGCATCGCGCACATGCTCGGAGATTTTGGGCATGTCCACGACATTGTGATCGCGGTTGATCGCCAGCACTGCCTGCTCCACCTCGCCCACCAACCGGTCGACCTCGCCGGTCTCGTCGTACGCATCGGCGATGGCCTTGGTGCAGGTCTGGATCATCCGGCGCAGCAGGGCCTGATCCCGGACAATCTCAAAATAGTACTCGAGGTTTGCCGCCGACGGCACGCTGTCCTGCAGTTCGGTGAGGTAGGCCACGCCGCCGATGTTGTCCAACTCCCCGGCGGAGCGAAGCTGGTGTGAGAGCGTCAGCAAATCGATCGGGGCTGTCTCCTCATACATCGCCACCATCGCGGCGTAAATGGCCTGGTGCCGGAGATCGTAAAACACCGTCTCGTCCTTGACCTTTTCAATGCAGGCCGGGAGGTTTTGCTGCGGATCGAGCAGGACACAGCCCAGCACGCCCTGCTCGGCGGCAACGTCATTCGGCGGGGTGCGCCCGATCGGGACCACGGTCTGATTTTCCCGCTGGCGGGGCGTGTATTTCAGATCCTTTTCAGGCAGGGGCGTTGCTTCCGGTATATCAGGCACGACTCAAGAAAACCGGAAACGCAGCTGCTTTGCAACGATGAGAAGTTGGCAACTTTCTCGGCGGTTATCGACAGGGTTATTCGCAACAACACCCGCGCTTGGCCAAGCGCTTGGCCAAGCGGACCGGGTTGTGGATATCTTCCCCTCGACCGATTCCGGTGTGGCCCTTAATTTCGCCCCGGTGCCGAAGGAGGCGAAACTCACCCCGATGATGGCCCAGTACCGGCAGTGCAAAGGCCAACTGCCGGCTGGGACCATCCTGCTGTTCCGCTTGGGGGACTTTTACGAGATGTTCTTTGAGGACGCCAAGGAGGCGGCCGGCATCCTCAACGTCGCACTGACCAAGCGCGGCGACACGCCGATGTGCGGCATCCCGTACCACGCCACCGGCAGCTACATGGCCAAGCTGCTGCAGGCCGGCCGCAAGGTGGCCATCTGTGATCAGGTCGAGACAGCCCGGCCGGGCCAATTGGTCAAGCGCGAGATCACCCAGATCATCAGCCCGGGCGCACACTTCGACGAGCGCATGCTCGAGGCCGGGCGCAACAATTTTCTCGTCGCCGTTGCCACTTCAGGCAGCCGGTTCGGTGTGGCGGCCGTGGACTTGACGACCGGCGACTTCAAGGTGGCCGAGCTGGAAAACGAGGCCGCCGTCGTCGCCGAGCTGGAACGGCTCAACCCGGGCGAGGTGATTTACCCGGAGGAGGCCAAGCAGCTGGCCGGGTTGATCGAGCCAAACGTCAGCGTGCTCAACAGCTACGAAGGCTGGGTGTTCGCGCTGGAAACGGCGGAGTTCACGCTGAAGGATCATTTCAAGGTGGCCGCTCTCGACGGCTTCGGGCTGAAGAGTCGGCCGGCAGCGATCGGCGCAGCCGGCGGCGCGCTGCACTACGTCAGCCAACATTTGCGTCGCGACGTGACGCACTTCACCCGGCTGACATTTTATGAGGTGGCCGACTATCTCGTGCTCGATGCCGCCACGCTCAAGCATCTGGAAATCCTCGAGCCTCTCCATCGCGAGGCGGCCAAGCCGGCCACACTCTACGCCGCGATGAACCGCACCTCCACGCCGATGGGCGCCCGGAGGTTGCGCGACTGGCTGTCGCAGCCGCTCTCGGCGGTCGAACCGATCCGCCAACGGCAGGAGGCCATCGCCCGGTTCATTCACAACGGGCCGGCGCTGGACCGGTTCCGCGAGAGCCTCAAAGAGGTGCGCGATCTCGAGCGGATGATCAGCCGCCTGAGCATCGGCTCCGGCAACGCGCGCGACCTCGTGCAGCTTCGCGGTGCACTGCTGCAACTGCCCGGCCTGCGCAGCATGATCACCGAAGTGCAGCAGGCGTCCGACCCGGTCGCGCCGTCCCTCAGCGAGGATGTGTTCGAGGAGCAAACAGACAATGACATCCCGCCGCTGCTGAGCCAGTTGGGAGGTCAAATGCACGATCTGCCGGAGGTGGCCGATCTGGTTTCGCGGGCCATCGCCGACGATCCGCCGATGGCGCTGAAGGACGGCGGCATCATCCGCGAGGGCTTCGACCCCGCGCTCGACGAACTGCGCCGGGGCGCCACCGAGGGCAAGGACTGGATCGCCAAGCTGCAACAGGAGGAGATGGAGAAAACCGGCATCACCTCGCTCAAGGTGCGGTTCAATTCCGTGTTCGGATATTTCATCGAGGTGACCCGCGCCAACCTCGACAAGGTGCCGGAGCATTACACCCGCAAGCAGACCCTGGCCAACGCCGAGCGATTCATCACGCCGGAACTGAAGGAGATGGAGGGCAAAATCCTCGGCTCCGAGGAGCGCAGCCAAAAGCTGGAGTACGAGCTGTTCCAGCGAGTGCGCGAGGAGATTTTAAAGTCGCTGCCACAGGTGCAGGAGATCGCCTCCGCGCTGGCGCAGCTCGACGTGCTGGCCGGGTTTGCCGAGGTGGCCCGGCTTCACGCACACGTTTGCCCCGACATCCGGGACGAGGGCGACCTGCAGATCGACGAGGGCCGCCACCCGGTGCTCGAGCAATCCATGACCGGTGAACCGTTCGTGCCGAACGACACGCAACTGGACCGCGACACCCGCCAGGTCGCCGTGATCACCGGCCCGAACATGGCCGGCAAAAGCACCTTCATCCGGCAGGTCGCCCTGCTGTCGTTGCTCGCCCACACCGGTGCCTTCCTCCCGGCGCGGCAGGCGCGCGTCGATCTCGTCGACCGCATCTTCACCCGCATCGGCGCGAGCGACGACCTGTCCCGCGGCCAATCCACCTTCATGGTCGAAATGAGCGAGACGGCGAACATCCTGAACAACGCCACCGATCGCAGCCTCGTCGTACTCGACGAAGTCGGCCGCGGCACGAGCACGTTCGACGGCCTGAGCCTCGCGTGGTCCATCGTCGAGCACCTGCACAACCAGGTCGGCGCCAAGACGCTGTTCGCGACGCACTACCACGAGTTGACCGAGCTGGCAGGCCGGCTGCCGCGCCTCGCGAACTTCAACGTCGCCGTGCGGGAGTGGAACGACCAGATCGTGTTCCTGCACAAGATCGTCGAGGGCGGCGCGGACAAGAGCTACGGCATCCACGTGGCCCGTCTGGCCGGCGTGCCCGGCCCGGTGATCGAGCGGGCCAAGGCCATCCTGCGCAACCTCGAGGACACCGAGCTGTCGCCGGACGGCGGCACCCGCTACGTCTCCCGGCAATCGGCCGAGCGCGAGACACTTCGCAACATCGAGCCGTCGCCGCAGTTGGACCTCTTCGCAGGCCAATGACGGCTTGACCTGTGAGCCTCGCCTGGCCAAGCTGCGCGGCCCGCTCGGAGAGATGGCTGAGTGGTTGAAAGCGCTCCCCTGCTAAGGGAGTATAGGTTAACGCCTATCGAGGGTTCGAATCCCTCTCTCTCCGCCACTTCTTTTTTACGGTTCCCGGTTTTTCGTTTTCCTCTCCAGCCAAGCACTTGGCCAAGTGCGGTTGAAGCTCCGGAGAGGCTTGTTTAAAGGAGCGGGCACATTCCTGTCCCCGAAAAATCCACTGCAACATACAAGGGACAGGAATGTCCCCTTTCCTTTTTTTCTTCCACTTGGCCAAGCGTTGTTTTCGCTTTGCGCGGGGGTGTTCTTGAGGCAGCTTTTCCGGGCACCTTTCTTGATATGCACCTGTTCGGGTTCCGCAATTCTTTGCCGGGGTTGATTTTGGCCGTGCTCGGGTCAACCGCCGGTTTTTCCGCTACCGCCGTGGAGTTTGACCGCGACGTGGCACCGATCCTCGTCGGGCAATGTCTCGAGTGTCACAACGGCTCCGACCTCAAGGGCGAGCTGAACCTGTCGCAACAGGCCGGCGCCGCCAAGGGCGGCAAACACGGCCCGGCGGTGGTGGCCGGGAAACCGGGCGAGAGTCTGCTTTGGGAGAAGGTGTCCGGCGACGACATGCCGCCGGATCAGCCGCTTGGCCAAGCGGAGAAAAAGGTGCTGCACGACTGGATAGCAGCCGGGGCCAAGTGGGGTTCGACGGATACCCTCGACCCGTTTCAGTTCACCACGACCAAGCGCGGCGGGTACGACTGGTGGTCGCTCCAGCCGGTGAAGCGCCCCGGCCAACCGGCGGTCTCGCAGCCGGACTGGGTGACCAACCCGATCGATGCGTTCATCCTCAATCGGCTGGATTCCGAAAAGCTCATGCCAAGCGACCCAGCGGATCCGCGAGCGTTGATTCGCAGACTTTATTTTGACCTGACCGGCCTGCCTCCCTCGGCGGAGCAGGTCGCGGCGTTCGTGGCCAACCCGACTGATGCCGCCTACCGGCGCGTGGTCGACGACCTCCTCAGCTCGCCGCACTACGGCGAACGCTGGGGCCGGCACTGGCTGGATCTCGCGCGGTTCGGCGAGAGCGACGGTTTCGAGCGGAACAACGTCCGCAACAACCTCTGGCCGTATCGCGACTGGGTGATCCGCGCGCTGAACGACGACATGCCGTACGACGAGTTTGTGCGGATGCAGGTCGCTGGCGACGTGCTCAAGCCGGGTGACCCAGCCGGGCAAAAGGCGGTCGGCTTCCTCGTCGCCGGGCTGCACAACACGGTCGTGGGCGGCAGCGAGTTCATGAAGAAAACCGCGCGGCAGGATGAACTCGAGGAGATCATCGGCACGGTCGGGCAGACGTTCGTCGGTCTCACGGTCAACTGCGCGCGCTGTCACAACCACAAATTCGATCCCATCCAGCAAAAGGAATATTACCAGATGACCTCGACAATCGCCGGGGTGTTTCACGGGGAGCGCAAAGTCTCCGACCCTGAGCTGACGCGGCAGCGTGAGGCGCTGCGCAAACAGGTTGCCTCGCTGGGCGAAGAGCTTACCGGGATCGAGAATCGCGGTCGCGAAGTCGCCTTGGCCAAGCGGAAAAAAGGTGGCCCCTCAGACAAACCGGAGCCGCCGAAGCCTCTGGCTCGGTGGGAGTTTGACACTGGCCTCGAGGACAGCCTCGGCTCGCTTCACGGCGTGGCCAAGGGCGATGCCCGGATCCAGGGCGGGGCACTGGTCGTCGATGGCAGCGACGCGTGGGTCGAGACGGCTCCGCTCGCGGCTCCGTTGAAGGCGAAGACACTCGAGGCGTGGGTGCAACTGGGCACGCTCGATCAAAAGGGCGGCGGCGTGATCGGCGTGCAGAGCAACGACGGTAAGTTTTTTGATTCCATCGTGTTCGCCGAACGCGAGGCCCGGCGCTGGATGCCCGGCAGCAACGGCCTTGTCCGAACCAAGTCGTTCGGCTCACCGGAGGAAAACAAGGCACACCAGCAGCCGGTGCACGTCGCCATTGTCTACCACGAGGACGGCACGATCACCGGCTATCGCAACGGCCTCCCACACGGCAAACCGTACAAGACCGGGCGGTACGATTTTCCCGCCGGCAGCTCGCAGATGATCTTCGGCATGCGCCACCGCGGAGGGGGTAACAATTTCCTAAACGGCAAAATTCACCGTGCCCAGCTTTACGACCGAGCACTTGGGCCGGACGAAATCGCCGCCTCGGCCGGGGTGGAATCGACGTTCGTCGGCGAGACGGAACTGGCCGCCGCGCTGGGCGCGAAACAGCAGGCCAGACGCAAGGCGCTCAAGGATCAACTGACCGACCTGACCGGCCGCGAGCGAGCGCTGGGCAACGGCTCGTCGATGAAGGTTTACACCGTGGCCGCCCGCGGCAACCCCGGCACGGTGCGGCTACTGAAACGCGGCAATGCGATGAACGAAGGCGAAGTCGTTCGGCCCGGCGCGGTCGCGGCGCTGCGGATGTTGAAGAGCGACTTTGGCATCAAGCAGGACGCATCCGACAACGAACGGCGCAGGCAGTTGGCGCGATGGCTGACACACCCGGACAATCCTTTGTTCCCCCGCGTGCTGGTCAATCGACTGTGGCATCATCATTTCGGCACCGGCATCGTCGAGACACCGAACGACTTTGGCTTCAACGGCGGCCGCCCAAGCCACCCGGAGTTGCTCGACTGGCTGACAGCGGAGTTCACTGACAACGGACTCCGGCTCAAGGCGATGCATCGGCTGATGGTCACCTCGAACACTTACCGGCAATCCGCCGCGCCTCGGGAGGACGGGCTCGCGGTCGATGCCGACAACCGGCTGTTGTGGCGCAAGTCACCGGTGCGGCTCGATGCCGAGTCGTTGCGCGACGCCGTGCTCGCCGTCTCCGGCCGGCTCAACCCGAAGATGGGCGGCCCCGGTTTTCGGGACGTCTCCATCACGCCCAACAACGGCACCACGTATTACGAACCGATCTACCCGCAAGGCGACGAGTTCAACCGACGCACGGTCTACCGGTTCAGTCCACGGGGCGGGCGCAGCGCGATCCTCGACACGTTCGACTGCCCGGACCCCTCCACGACAGCACCGCGCCGCGCCGTGACCACCACCCCGCTGCAGGCTCTCGCGCTGCTCAACAACCACTTCATCCTGAGCAAGGCCGGCGCGATGGCCGATCGCGTGACAACCCATGCCAAGGGCAACCTCGACGCGCAGGTGACGCAGGTGTTTCGAGACGCCTTCCAGCGCGAACCGGACGCCGACGAGTTGCGCTTGGCCAAGCGCTTGGCCAAGGAGTACGGCCTCACCACGCTTTGCCGGTCTCTGTTTAACAGCAATGAATTTGTCATCCTCAATTGATATGAACGACTTGGGCACATTGAATCGACGGGAGTTTTTCAACTGGGGCATCCGGGGCATCGGCGCCACGGCGTTCGCGAGCCTGCTGGCGCGCGACACCACCGCCCGGGCGGCCGCGCTTGGTCAGGCGACGTTTCCGAACTTCGCGCCCCGGGCCAAGCGAGCGATCCACATCAGCCTCGTCGGCGGCATGAGCCACATCGACTCTTACGACTACAAACCCGGGCTGGACAAGGCCCACGGCAAGCCGCTTGGCTCAAGCGAGAAGCCCGACATTTTCTTCGGGCAGGTCGGCCTGTTGCGGCGCAGCGACTTTGCGTTCAAGCAACGCGGCCAGAGTGGGATCTGGCTGTCGGACATGTTTCCGAACATCGCTGAGATGGCGGACGAGATGACCTTTATCCGCTCGATGACCACCAACTCGGCCAACCACACGCCGGCGTTGTTCTTCGCCAACAGCGGCTTTGAGTTCAACGGCTTCCCGTCGGTCGGGAGCTGGGTGTCATACGGTCTCGGCTGCGAGACCGAGTCGTTGCCGGCGTTCGTCGTGTTGAGCGACGGGCGCGGTGGCCCGAACGGCGGAGCGTCCAACTGGACCAGCGGCTTTCTGCCGTCACAACACCAGGGTGTCGAGCTGCGCAGCGGCAAGACCCCTGTGCGCGACCTTTTCCCGGCCATCGAGCAGCCGAAGGGCTCGGACGCCGCCGCACGGGATTTTTTGCAACAACTGAATGCGCGCCACGCCGACCGCAGCGGGGCTGACGCGATGCTGAGCGCCCGCATGCGCAGCTATGAACTGGCGGCCCGCATGCAGTTGTCCGTGCCAGAGGTGAGCGACATCAACGGCGAACCGGAACACATCCGCAACATGTACGGCCTCGGCGAAGGCCAAACCGGGGACGCCGGGCGGCGCTGCCTGCTGGCGCGGCGACTGCTCGAGCGCGGTGTGCGGTTCGTGCAGATTTACTCCGGCGGCCCGATCGGTGGCTCACCGCGTGCCAGCTGGGACGCCCACGAAAACGTGAAGGACAACCACTCCACCGAGGCTAGCCGGATCGACAAGCCGATCGCCGGCTTGCTGCGCGATCTCAAACAGCGTGGGATGCTCGACGACACGCTCGTGCTGTTCACTACCGAGTTTGGCCGGACGCCGTTTGCGCAGTCCGGCTCAGACAAGGTCGGCCCCGGGCGCGACCACAACAAATACGGATTCTCCTGCTGGCTCGCGGGCGGCGGGGTGAAGGCCGGGTTCAGCTTCGGGCAAACCGATGAGATCGGCTGGAAAACGGTCGAGAACCCGGTGCACTGGCACGACTTCCACGCCACCGTGCTGCACCTAATGGGCGTCGATCACAAAAAACTGACCTTCTACCACAACGGCATCGAGCGCCGCCTGACCAACGTCCACGGCCACGTCGCCAAAGGCATCTTCGCCTAACGCAACGCTTGGCCAAGCGCGGGCGGAAAAGGAGAGGGAACATTCCTGTCCCCTCAAAGTTCGCGTGATATACGGGGACTGTTATGCCGCCGTGAGCCTTTGCGGACTCGCAGGCTCGCCGCTCCATTCTTGCGCTTGAGGTTGAACGGGCGTACAAACGTGGAAGTCCAAGTAATCGAAGAACAATGTCTGATGTATTGACCAGAGCGGGGAAGGCGCGGGTGTTGGCCGTGGTCATGGGGGGCGGGCAGGGGACGCGGTTGTTCCCGCTGACGTTGGAGCGCTCGAAGCCAGCGGTGCCGCTGGCCGGCAAGTATCGGCTGGTGGACATCCCGATCTCGAACTGCATCAACTCGCGCCTGAATCAGGTGTACCTGCTCACGCAGTTTAACTCGGCCTCGCTGCACCGGCATATTTCGCACTCTTACAAGTTCGATCATTTCTCTCGAGGGTTCGTGGAGATCCTCGCGGCGGAACAGACACCAACGAGCGACTCGTGGTATCAGGGCACGGCGGATGCCGTGCGCAAAAACCTGAACCATCTGCTAACGAATAATTTTGAGTACCTGCTGATCCTGAGCGGGGACCAGCTTTACCGGATGGATTTTCGGGATGTCATCGCGGCGCACATTGAGAAGGAGGCGGAGTTGACGGTGGCGACGATCCCGGTGAATCGCGAGCGGGCGACCGAGTTCGGCATTATGCATAACGACAAGGACGGTAGGATTCAAAAGTTCGTGGAGAAGCCGGCCACGCCGGAGCTGCTGGACTCGCTGCGGCTGGGCGAGGCGCAGGTGGCGGAGCAGAGACTCTCGGCAGGGGGCGACCACTATCTGGCATCGATGGGCATCTATGTTTTTAACCGCGCCACATTGGTTGAGCTGCTGGACAACGAGATGACGGATTTCGGCAAACACATTATCCCGCGCGCGATCGATACGCACCGCGTGTACTCGCACGTGTATCAGGGGTACTGGGAGGACATCGGGACGATGCGCTCGTTTTTCGAGGCAAACCTCGACATGGTGAACATGGTGCCGAGGTTCGATTTTTTCCAGATGGAGACACCGATCTACACGCGCCCGCGGTTCATGCCGGCGTCGAAAATTAACGGCGCGGCGATCGATCAGGCGGTGATCTCGGACGGATGCATCATCGACCGCTCGCGGATCAGCCAAAGCCTGATCGGAGTGCGCTGCCTTATAGCGCCCGGCTGCCGTGTGCACCGCTCAGTGCTGATGGGGGCGGACTTTTACGAGACGGAGGCGTCCAAGCGGGAGAGCGCCGCGAAGGGAATTCCAATGATGGGAGTGGGGGAGAACACGCGGATTGAGTCAGCCATTATCGACAAGAATGCCCGGATCGGGGCCAACTGCGTGATCTCGCCGGAGGGCAAACCAGAGCATTTTGACGGGGAAAACTACTTCATCCGGGAAGGAATCGCGATTGTTCCGAAAGGAGCGGTAATCCCGGACGGCACCATAGTTTAGGGGAGAACGACAAACCAAGCGCTTGGCCAGGCGAGTAAGGCGAACGTCAAAAATGATACGTGTAAGTATTATTTTGTTGCATGGCCCTTGCGGTTGACTACGATCTTGGGCCGTCTGGCTGTCGGCCGATTCCGTGTTTCGACCCTTGTTGGGCTAGGCTTGGCCAAGCGGGACAAAATCCAATTTCTCATGAAAAAACTGGGTATCACTTTCTTGGGCCTGGCTGCTGTCACAGTGGCTTCGGCGGCTCCAGTTGACGGGTGGCTGCACATGCGCGGGCCGCTCCAATCCGGCCTCTCGTTTGAGACCAACCTGCCGGACAGCATTCAGGCCGAGGACGCGCTGTGGACGGTGGACCTGCCCGGCCGCTCGGCACCGACGATCTCCAACGGCAAGTTGTTCATCGTCGGCCACCTCGGCGAGGGCGCGGATTTGCAGGAGGGCGTGTTCTGCCTGGACGCCGAGACCGGCAAGAAACTGTGGGAGCACAAGTTCAACGACTTCCTGAGCGACATCATTTACACGCGCTACTCCTCCTCGAGCCCGACGATCGACCCTGAGACCGGCAACCTGTTTTTCCAGGGCACGCAGGGTTTGTTCGCCTCGTTTTCGCAGGACGGCAAGATTTTGTGGAAGCACTCGTTGATGGAGGCGCTTGGCCGGATGACCTTCCCGAACGGCCGAACCGCGACGCCGGTGGTCGACAACGACCTCGTGATCACCCGCGGCATCATGGCCAACTGGGGTGCGCAGGGGCCGCCGTGGGATCGCTTTTACGGCTTCGACAAAAAGACCGGTGAACTAGTCTGGGCGGCCAAGCCGGGCGGACGCCCGAAGGACAGCTGCTTCTCCTCGCCGTACCTCGGCTGGCTCGATGGCAAACGCGTCTTTTATGCGACCACCGGGGACGGCAGCGTGATCTGCGCCAATGCCCGCACCGGTGAGGCGATCTGGCAGGTGCCGCTGTTCAAGGCCGGCATCAACGCCTCGGTGGTGGTCTACAACAATGAAATCGCCGCGGCGATCTACGGCACGCCGTACGAGCCGGGCCAAATGGTTGGCCTGAAGATTCCAAAAGTGCAGCCGAAGGATGCCAACCCGGTCGTGGTCGAGCGCAAGCAGGTCGAGCTTTGGTCGCAAAAGATCACCACCTCCACCAGCGCGCCGATCCTCGTTGATGACACGATTTATGTCGTGGCCGAGAAGGGCGAACTGCACAGCGTCAACATCGTCACCGGCAAGGAAAACTGGAAGATCAAGCTGGGCATCGAGCAGCGCAACGCCTCGCCGGTGCATGCCGACGGGAAGATTTATCTGCCGATGCTCGAAAACCCGGCCGGCGAGGGGGGCGCGGCCAAGGGGGGCACCGGCACACACGGCGCGTTTTACGTGATCAAGCCGGGCAAAAACGAGGCCAAGATTTTATCGCACGCCGTGCTGGATGGCCGCTGTTTTGCCACGCCGTCCATCTACAATGGCAAGGTCTACGTGCAGACGACCAAGAAACTTTACTGCTTCGGCAAGCCGGGCAACAACAGGGGCTTGGCCAAGGCGCCCAAGGCCAAGGCATGGCCCAAGGCGGGCAAGCCGACCCGACTGCAGATCGTGCCGTCGGAGATTTTGCTCGAGCCGGGTGAGTCGGCCTCGTTCCGCGCACGGCGCCTCGACGCCAACGGTTTCCTCGTGGACGAGATCGCCGGCGATAAGCTTAAGTGGGAGTCGTACATCCCGCCGACCGCCAAGGTTAAGGCCCGCATGAACGCCTCGTTCAAGGGTGGCCAGATCATCGCCGGTAAGGATCGGGTCAGCTCGGCCGGGGCTTTCAAGGCGACCGCCGGCGGGTTGAGCGGGGTGATCCGGGGCCGCGTGCTGCCGGCTCCGCCGTTGAGCGAGGACTTCGAAGGATTCGACCTGATCGAGGACAGCCTCGTGGACGAGGGCGTGAAGTTCGCCTACCCGCCGCTGCCGTGGATCGGGGCACGGTTCAAGTTTGAGGTGCGCGATCGCGAAGGAACCAAGGCGCTGCGCAAGACGGTCGACAACAAACGATTGCAGCGTGCCACGGTATTTATCGGCGAACAGAGCATGAGCAACTACACCATCCAGGCTGATGTGCTGACGGATGGTCGCCGCCGCAAGATGTCCGATGTGGGGATCATCAACCAACGCTACTGTGTCGTGCTCAAGGGCAACGAGCAGAAGTTGGAGATCAACTCGAACCTCGACCGTATCCGGGTGCCGGAGCGTGGTTCACCGCCGAATTTCCGCTGGAAAGCCAACCAGTGGTTTACGCTCAAGACCCGTGTGGACGTCAACGAGGATGGCTCCGGCATGATCCGCGCCAAGGCTTGGCCAAGGGATGAGGCCGAGCCGGATGCGTGGAACGTGGAGTTTAAGCACAACAACGCGCACAAGAGCGGCTCGCCTGGCCTGTTCGGGTTTTCCCCGCAGGAAATGCCGGTGTACATCGACAACGTGAAAGTGACACCGAACAATTAAATCACTGAATCCCCCAAACCATTTTATCATCATGAAAAACCTTAAAATCGCAATCGTGACCGGCCTGACCGCCGGCATCCTTGGCAGTGCCGCAGTACAGGCTGCCGACTGGCCGCAGTGGGGCGGCAATTCGCTTGGCCGAAACATGGCCGCACCGGGCGTGACTGGCCTGCCGGACAAGGTGGAACCGGGCGACTACAAGCAGGGCACCGAGGACGTGGATCTCTCGACAACGAAAAACGTCAAGTGGGTGGCCAAGCTGGGAACACAAAGCTACGGCAACCCGACCATCTCCAACGGCCGGATCTACGTCGGCACCAACAACGATTCGCCACGCGACTCACAACACGAGGGCGACCGCAGCATCATGCTATGCCTCGACGAAAAGACCGGCGAGTTCATCTGGCAACTGGTCATTCCCAAGCTGAAATCCGGCAAGGTGAACGACTGGGAAAGCCTCGGGTTGCTCTCCTCGCCGACCGTGGTGGGCAATCGCATCTACGTGGTAACCAGCCGCTGCGAAGTGCTCTGCCTCGACACCGAGGGCTTGGCCAACGGCAACGACGGCCCGTACAAGGACGAGGCGGTCTACGTGCATCTCGATACCGGCAAGCCTCCGGCCAAGATCGGCAAGAAGGACGGTGACATTATCTGGCGCTACGACATGATGGACGAGTTGGGCGTGTTCCCGCACAACGCCTCCAACTGCTCGGTAATCGTTGTTGGCGATATGGTCTACGCCTGCACCTCCAACGGGCAGGACTGGACGCACTCAAACGTCCCCTCCCCGCTCTCCCCAAGCTTCATCGCGCTCGACGCGAAGACCGGTGAACTGCTCGGTGAAGACGACGCCGGAATCGGACCGAATATTTACCACGGCCAGTGGAGTTCGCCCTCCTACGGGGTGGTCAATGGCAAGGGCCAACTCTTCTTCGGCGGTGGCGACGGCTGGTGCTACGCCTTCGAACCGAAGCCGGTTTATGACGAGGACGAGGACCTCGACTTTCTCCGCAAAATCTGGTGGTACGATTCCAACCCGCCCGAGTACAAGAAGGACAAAAACGGCAAGGCTATCAAGTATCCGGCTGCCGAGGGGCCGAACGAGATCAACTCGACACCGGTGTTTTACAAGGGCCGCGTTTACGTGGCGCACGGCCAGGACCCCGAGCACGGCGAAGGCGTCGGCCACTTGGTTTGCCTCGACCCATCTAAGAAGGGCGACATTACCAAGAGCGGCGAGATTTGGTCGTACAAGGGAATCAAGCGAAGCATCTCCACAGTCTCGATCGACGAGGACAACGGCCTGCTGTTCGTCGGTGACTTTTCTGGCTTCATCCACTGTCTCGACGCCGACACCGGCAAGCTACACTGGGTGTATGACATGAAGGCGCACATGTGGGGTTCCACACTAGTGGCCGACGGCAAGGTTTATGTGGGCGACGAGGACGGCGACTTCGTGGTGCTGGCCTCAGACACAAAGATGAAGGTGTTGAGCGAGACCTATTTTCCCGCACCAATCTACTCGACTCCGGTCGTGGCGAACGGTGTGTTGTACGTTGCCACCCAGTCTCACCTGTACGCGGTGTATGATGAGGCCCGCGCCAAGTCCGCCAAGGATAAGAAGAAAATTAAGTAAACCCAAGCAACCCCCGCAACCCGGCTCATGAAGATTTTCGTTTACGCACTGATCGCCCTGCTGGCGATCATCCATCAGGATTTCTGGTGGTGGGATAACAAGACCCTCGTCTTTGGCTTCATGCCGCTTGGCCTGTTTTACCACGCGCTGTTTTCCTGCATGGCGGCCGGTGTCTGGGCCATGGCCATTAAGTGGGCTTGGCCAAGCGACATCGAAGAATGGGCTGAGTCGGCTGACGAACAGGGGGGCGAACAATGATACACGCACCGTCACTGATCGCGCTTGGCCAAGCGGCCGAGCCCGCGACCCGTACGCCGCTTTACATCATCATCGTGTACATGCTCGCGTTGTTTGCGCTTGGCTGGGTGTCCAGCCGGATGTTCCGCGGGTCCAGCAAGGATTTCTTCGTGGCGAGCCAGTCGATTGGGCCGTTCATGCTTTTGATGAGCGTGTTCGGGACGACGATGACCGCCTTCGCGCTGGTCGGCTCCACCGGCAAAGCGTTCAGCCTGGGCATCGGCACCTACGGGTTGATGGCCTCCAGCTCCGGCCTGATTCACACCGCCTGTTTTTTCCTCGTCGGTATCCGCATGTGGAGCTTCGGCAAAAAATACGGCTACGTGACGCAGATCCAGTTTTTCCGCGACCGCTTCGAGTCGAAGGCGCTTGGCTACCTGATGTTCCCGATCTTGGTCGGCCTGATCATCCCGTACCTGCTGGTTGGCCTGATGGGCGCGGGCAACTATATCTTCGGTGTTACCCGCGGAATGTTCCCGGAGACGTTCGCGGCCGGGGCGGTTCCCGCTTGGCTGTCCGGATTGGTGATTTGCTGTGTCGTGTTGTTTTACGTGTTTTTCGGCGGGGTTCGCTCCGCTGCCTGGGCGAACACCTTCCAGACGATTGTCTTCATGGTTATGGGCTTGGTTGGATTTTTGGTTATCGCGGATACGCTCGGTGGCCTATCGGAAGCCTCAGCTAAGGCACTCGAACATGCGCCCGAAAAATTGCAGCGTGAGGGTCTGATGACCGTGCCGCATTTTATCAGTTACATGCTGGTACCCCTGAGTGTCGGCATGTTCCCACACTTGTTCCAACACTGGCTGACAGCCAAGAGTGCCAAGTCATTTCGCCTGACCGTCATCGCCCATCCGATCTGCATCATGATCGTCTGGGTGCCGTGCATCCTGATCGGCATCTGGGCTGCCGGCCTACATGCAGCCGGGGATCTTACAGTGCCACCGTTGCCCAACGGCAACGCGAATCCGAACGCAGTGCTGAGTGCGATGGTGAAAAAATTCATGGATAGCCCGATCCTCATCGGCCTGTTTTCCGCCGGCGTGCTGGCGGCGATCATGAGTTCTCTTGACTCGCAATTTGTCTGCATCGGCAGCATGTTCACCAACGACTTTGTTGTCCCGCTAAAGGGAAAGGTAAGTGACAGCCAAAAGGTCTGGCTAGGCCGCGGCTTTATCGTGTTCATCGTGCTAATCACCTATGTTATCTCGTTATTCGAGACCAAGAGCGTGTTCAACCTCGGTGTATGGTGTTTTAGCGGGTTCGCGGCATTGTTCCCTATCGCATTCGCCTCGGTTTACTGGAAGCGAGTGACAACCGCAGGCGTTTTCGCCAGCGTAATTGCCACTGTCATAACATGGGTTACATTTATCTATGACGCGCTTGGCCGCGACAGTGGAGATCAGTGGTTCGGAGTGAAAGAGCACGGAGAATATTTGATTGCCGGGGTGATGCCGGTAACCTTTATTTTTCTGGCTTCCGTGGTGGCGTTGATCGGAGTTTCGCTCGTGACTACGGCGCCAAAACAATCAACAATCGATCGCTTTTTCCCAACAAATAAAGCCTGAACTTCAGGTGAGCCTTTTTTTTAAAAACAGAATTAATGTCTAGCTTGGATCAAAATGTTCAGGATGCCAAGGTGCAGCTTGATGCGCATGCAGTAGAAATTGTGAAGTGGCATTTCTCGCCCGAGTCCGGCTCGCCTTTCTGGCTTGATTGGGCTAAGGAAGCCGGCTGGAACCCGGCCGAGGAGATCTCATGCTTCGATGACATCATCACGAAGTTTCCACACTTTCAGGACGAGTGGCTGCGCGACATGCCAAACGAGGTTTGGCGTCCCAAGGCTTACGATGGTCGGCCGTTTAGCATCTTCGAGACCGGCGGCACCACCGGCATGCCCAAGCAACGCATCGGCTGGGAGGATTACAAGATCGATTATAGCGAGTTTTCCGAGACGCTCAATGACGACCACTTTCCACGTGACCACTATTGGATGATGGTTGGCCCGACAGGCCCACGCCGGCTGAGATTGTCGATCGAGCACCTAGCAAACGTCCGCGGCTGCTCAACTTACTTCGTCGACCTCGACCCCCGATGGGTGAAGCGACTCATCTCTAATAAGCAATTTGACCAAGCACGCGCCTACATGGATCACGTCATCGATCAAGCGATCACCATCCTGAAAAACCGCAAGGTCAGCGCTTTGTTCACCACACCAAAGCTGCTCGAGGCGATGGCCGAGCGCAAGGATCTGATCAAGGCCGGCATCAAGGGTGTATTCTGCGGAGGCACGACGATGGATCAACAATACACTCGCTTCCTCGTTGAAGAGATTTGCGAAAACCAGATCGGCTTCGTGCCGACCTACGGCAACACGTTGATGGGCCTGGCCCGTCACCGTCCGTTTGGCCCGGAGAACGATTACTCAATCACGTACCACGCACCCCAGCCGCGCGCAGTGTTGCGCGTGGTCGATCCGAAGCAGACCGAAAACCTCGTCGACTACGACGCATGGGGACGGGTGGAACTCACTACATTGACCAAGGAGTTTTTCATGCCACGCTTCCTTGAGCGCGACGAGGCAATCCGCCGCTCGCCTTGGGAGGAATGCCCTTGGGACGGTGTGGCCGAAGTGCGCCCGTTCGGCGCGATGGAGAAAAAGATCGTCGAGGGAGTCTACTAAGATGGCTGTCCCGCACATCCCCTGCCTGCGTCTGGGCGAACCGTATGTCAGCCTCAATAAGATAGAGGTGACCGACTATCGTGACGGCGCCACCAAGGCCACCGTCAGTCAGGTGAACGCCGGCGTGGTGCGCCGCGACCTGCAACGCATCGATTTAGCCCGAGCAGCCTTGCGCGCTTTTTCCACCACGGAACTAATCGAGATCGGGGCAAAAGCCGGCGAGATTTTTCTCAATGGTCAAGTAGAGATCGGGGTCGAGGGCGAAATGCAATCGCCTACGCAATACGTCGAGACCCTGTCCTCCACTAGCGGCCTGCCGCACGTGATGGTTCAGCGCAACATGGCCAAGATCCATTACGCTCTGACTAACATGCAGGTGGTGCTCAACGGCCTTACCCGCGGGATCGATCCTTCCATCCTCGATGCCGGCGTGGGCGAGCAGTTCGGGACGCAGGTTTGTTTTTACCCCACCTCCAATGCGCTCGGCCTTGTCATGCCCAGCAACTCACCAGCGGTGAACTCGCTGTGGCTACCGGCTATCGCCCTCAAGACACCGATCGTGATGAAGCCCGGTCGGGAAGAGCCGTGGACACCGTATCGCCTGATCCAGTCGTTCATACAGGCAGGATGTCCGAGGGAAGCATTTGGTTTTTACCCGACAGACTACGAAGGCGCAGCAGATATTTTGAACCGTTGCGGGCGTGCACTGATCTTTGGAGACAAGAGCACAACCGACCAGTACGCTAACAATCCGGCCATCCAGATTCACGGCCCAGGCTGGAGCAAGATTCTCATCGGAGACGACGAAATTGAGAACTGGCGCGACCACATTGATCTTATCGCCGGCTCGATCGCCGACAACGGCGGGCGCTCCTGCGTGAATGCCTCAGCAGTGGTGGTGCCCAAGTACGGCCGCGAGATTGCCGATGCATTGGCTCAAAAACTGGGCCCGATCAAGCCGACAACGGTGGACGATCCTGAAGCTAAACTTTCCGGCTTTGCCAACCCTAAGATGGGTGAGTGGATCGATGGTGCCATCGACGCCGACCTCTCCGAACCGGGCTGCGAGGAGATGACCGCGAAGTATCGCGACGGCGACCGCAAGGTCGTCACAGGCGGCGGCACCTACCTGCGACCGACGATCGTTTACTGCGAGTCGTTCGACCACCCCCTGTCCAACCGCGAATTTCTTTGCCCTTACGCCAGCGTGGTAGAGGTGCCTCAGGCAGAAATGCTCAACCAGATGGGCGAGTCGCTGGTTGTCACCGCGATCACCGGCGACAAGGCGTTCCATGAAGATCTACTAGCATCACCGATGATCGATCGACTAAACCTCGGGCCGATCTCCACGATGAAAATCTCATGGGATCAGCCGCACGAGGGCAACATGTTCGAGTTCCTCTACAAGCGACGCTCGATCGGTATCGCAGCCGCCTGACCACTTTCGCGGTTGGCCAAGCGGCTCTATCAAACCTCGAACGTCTCGTTCAACTCGGGGACGACCACGTCCGCGCCCGGCTTGAGGCTGCGCAGTTGCTCGGCGAACGTCAGGCTGGATTCCTCCTCGCCGTGGACGACGTAGATGTTCGTGATGTCCCCCGTCAACGACTCGACGTAGCGACCGAGTTCCTTCCGGTCCGCGTGCCCGGAAAAGCCATCGAAGCTGGCAACCCTGGCCTTCACCTCATGCGGTTCGCCGAAAATATAAACCGGATCGATCCCGGCCCGGATCACCGCCCCCAGCGTGTTGTAGGCGCAGTAGCCTACGAACAAAATCAGGTCATTCGGGTCGCTGATGTTGTTCTTCAGGTGATGCCGGATGCGCCCGGCCTCGCACATGCCGCTTGAGCTGATGATGATCGCCGGCCCCTCGAGGGTGTTGAGCTTGATCGACTCCGACGCCTTGCGGATGTACGTCAGGTTGTCCATGCCAAACGGGTTCTCCTTCTCCCGCAGAAAAGTGTAGATGTCGCGGTTGAAACATTCCGGGTGCAGCCGGAACACCTCGGTGGCGTTCACGCTGAGCGGGCTGTCGACGAAGATCGGAAAATCCGGCAGCCGCCCGGCGTCAACGAGTTGGTGCAGCGTGTAGACGAGCAACTGCGTCCTGCCGACGGAAAACGCCGGAATGATCACCTTGCCGCCGTTGTTCAGCGTCTCGGAAAGGAGCCCCTCGATTTCGTCCGACAAGCCGGACTGCGCCGTGTGATCGCGATTGCCGTAGGTACTCTCGACCAGCAGCACATCGACGTCCTCCACCGGCTGCGGGTCTCGCAGGATCGCGTGGTCGCCACGGCCGATGTCGCCGCTGAAAAGCAGCCGCCGCTTGTTGCCGTCCTCGTCGATGTCGAGGATCACCTGTGCCGAGCCGAGGATGTGGCCGGCATCGCGGAAGGTCAGCGTCACGCCGTCGGCCACCGGGATCGGTCGATCGTAGCCCAGCGCGACAAACTGCCGCACCGCGCGCTCCGCGTCCTCCGGGGTATAAAGCGGCTCGACTGGTGGCAGCCCCTTTTTCTTGTGCTTCTTTGAAACGTAGGCCGCGTCCGCCACCTGAATCTCCGCCGAGTCCTCCAGCATGATCGCCGCCAGATCGCGCGTGGCGAACGTGCAGTAGACGTTGCCCTCGAACCCCTGCTTGTACAGGTTGGGCAGATTCCCGATGTGATCGATGTGCGCGTGGCTCAGGATCACCGCATCCACCGAGGCGGGTTCGAACGGAAAATTCTGGTTGCGCTCGATCGACTCCTGCCGTTTGCCCTGATACAGGCCGCAGTCCAGCAGTAGCCGCTTGCCGTTGACCTCAAGCAAATGTTGCGAGCCAGTCGTGGTACGAACCGCGCCGTGGAATGAGATTTTCACGGGCCGAGCTTGGCCAAGAATGAAGCCAAGCGCAATGATCATTGATTGTCCTGCGACATCATTCATGATTTCATAACCACCGTGCTGCAGTTATCAGCCATCACCAAGACCTTCCGCTTGGCCAAGCGGAGGAAAACCACCACAGGAGCGATCGACCCAAGGGAGAGGGGAAGGACGTTTTATGCACTGGACGGCATCGACCTCGAGATTCCCAGCGGTGGAGTGCTCGGCCTGCTTGGCCAAAACGGCGCGGGCAAAACCACCCTTCTGCGAATCCTGTCCACCTCGCTGAAGCCAAGCTCAGGCGTCGTGCTTTGCGACGGGGAGGATCTCACGAAAAACCCGCTCGAAATCCGGCGGCGCATCGGGTTTGTCTCCGGCAACACCGGGCTTTACGGGAGGCTCACCGCGCGCGAAATGCTCCTGTACTACGGCCGCCTGCACGGCATGCAGGCGGCGGCACTGCGGGAGCGCATCGACGAGTTGTCGGCCACGCTCGACATGGAGGCGTTTTTGGATCGACGCAACGAGACGTTCTCCTCCGGGATGCGGCAGAAGGTGTCGATCGCCCGGGCGCTCATTCACGATCCGGATATTCTGTTGTTCGACGAGCTGACCACCGGGCTGGATGTCGCCGCGGCCGAGTCGGTGCTCGCCGTCGTGGAGATGTGCCGCGAACGCAACAAGACAGTGTTGTTCTCGACGCACCACATGGACGAGGTCGACCAGCTCTGTGATCGCGTAGCCATCCTGCACGCCGGCCGACTGTGCTTCGAGGGGGATGCCGCCGGGATGCGTCAGCAGACCGGCGAATCGTTTTTGGACAAGGCATTCCTAAATATAATCAAGGCCGAACCGGGGGAGGTGGCGGCATGAGGGGAGGCGTGACCACGGTTTTTTTTAAGGAGATGCGGGATATTCTCCGCGACCGAAAAACGCTCCTGCTAATGATCGTGCTGCCGATTCTTGTCGTGCCGCTGCTGCTAAACTCACTGATCAGCTTCGTGATGGAACAACAAAAGGAGGCGGAGACCGAGGTGCTGGAGTACGTGATTTTCGGGGAGGAACACGCCCCCGACCTGGCCAAGGCCTTTGCTGAAACCAAGCGGTTCAAAAAGACTACCATCGAGTCGCAGGAAGAACTGGTCGCCGCCATTCGCTCGGATGAAATCGATTTCGGGATCGTGATCCCGGAAAAGGCAGCGTCTCGGCTCGAGGAAAAATCGCAGGCGACCGTCGAGCTACACTACGACAACGCCTCGTCCGGCAGCAGGGTGGAGAGCCGCGTCGAAGACGTGGTCGATGAGTACAACGAGGAACTGACCAAGGCGCGGCTGATCGAGTTGGGCGTGACCTCCAGCCGCAAACGCCGGGCGGTGCTTGAGCCGGTACACCTCGCGGAAAAGGGAACCGGCGATATCCGCGAAGTTCTTGGCGACAACGTTGGCGGGATGCTCCCTTACTTTTTCATCGCATTCTGTTTCATGGGCGTAGTCTATCCGGCCATCCATCTTGGCGCCGGCGAAAAGGAGCGCGGCACACTGGAGACCCTGTTGCTGGCGCCGATCCCTCGTCACCAGATCGTGCTCGGCAAGTTTCTCGCCGTATTCAGCGGCGGCATCATTGCCGTGCTGCTCAACATCGCGAGCCTTGGGACATGGATCGCCATCAAGGCTGGGCAACTCCGCGGCACGCTTGGTACGATGATCGGCTCCATCGGCTGGCTTGACCTGACTCTGCTGGCGCTGATGCTGGTTCCGGTGGCGGCGATGTTTGCCTCGCTGCTGCTCAGCGTGTCCATCTACGCGAGAAATTCCCCCGAGGCTTCCTCGCTCATTTCACCGTTCGGCATCGTGATGATCGTCCCGGCCGTGCTCGCGATGCTGCCCGGGGTGGAGTTGAACTGGTTCTGGGCCTCGATACCGATCACCAACATCTCGATCGCGATGAAGGAGTTGGTGAAGGGCACCATGGATTACACCATGCTACTGGCCATTTTTGGCTCCAGCACACTCATCGCTGGATTGTTGCTGTTTTTTTGCACCAAGTGGTTCAACCGGGAAACGGTGCTTTTCCGCATGTAACCCGCCGCTTGGCCAAGCGCTTGGCCGGCTGTGAACAAAATAAACTGGTTCGTCATCGCGCTTGGCCTGACAATGCCCTCCGCGCCGCGCACGGCGCGCGCACGGGAATGAAAGCCAAGATTGTCATCACCCCAAAAAAGGCAGTGCTCGATCCACAGGGAAAAACGGTGCAGACCGCGCTGGAGCACATGGGCTACGAAGGCGTGAACGATGTTCACGTCGGCAAATATCTCGAGATCGAGCTTGAAGGCGACGACACCGAGGCGTGGCGGCCGAAGATCGATGAGGCCTGCCACAAGCTGCTGAGCAACCCGGTGATCGAGGATTACCACTTCACCATCGAGTAACCCGATGCGCTTCGCCGTACTTCAGTTTCCCGGCTCCAACTGCGATCAGGACTGCGTCCACGTGCTGGGCAATGTGCTCGGGCAACAGGCCGACTATCTCTGGCACAAGGAGGAGTCACTCGGGAACACCGATGCCGTGGTCGTACCCGGGGGATTCAGCTACGGCGACTACCTCCGCACCGGATCCATCGCCCAGTTTAGCCCGGTCATGAACGCCGTGAAGCGATTTGCCAACGATGGCGGGCTGGTCATCGGAATTTGCAACGGCTTCCAGATCCTCTGCGAAACCGGTCTGCTGCCGGGTGCGCTTGTTCGCAACCGCTCACTGCAGTTTCGTTGCGAGCAGGTTTACTTGAAAGTCCCCACTCAAGATTCCCCCTTCACGCGGGAGATCGAGCCCGGCAGCGTGATCCGCGTGCCCATCGCCCACGGGGAAGGCTGCTACTTCGCGAACGACGAGTCACTGGCCAGGCTCCAGTCCAACAACCAAATTCTATTCCAGTACGTGACGGCTGACGGAGAGCCAACGGAGGAAGCCAACCCCAACGGGTCCCTGCTCAACATCGCCGGGATTTGCAACGAGGCCCGAAACGTCTGCGGCATGATGCCCCACCCGGAACGGGCCAGCGAAAGCATCCTCGACGAGGACGATGGCCTGAGGATTTTCGAGGGAATGTTGGGCCATTTTGAGGGAAAACCGGTCACAACCGAGCCGGAACCAGCCGTGTAATTGGTTATTTTTTGATCATAAAACCTCGATTCATTTTAAATTTCAGGGGTTGCTTTCATTTAAAATCGGGTTACTTTTGGCGCTCAGCGACCTGTGGCGTCCCCCTCCCATCCCAGCTACAGGTCGTAGGTCGTCGGCAACCTCCACACCCATCCCCTTGCCGGCGGCCGCTTTTTTTAGCCTAATTGCCTCACTGGAATCGCCTCATCCGGTGTGGCATCGAGATGCCAAAAACCGGGCCGCATGACGAAAAACCAGACCCCCACGCCCAGCAGCGTACCGATGATGGTGTCCCAGATGAAATGCTGCTTGGTGGTGAGCACGCTCACCCAAAGTCCAGCCCAAGCCGGCCAGAGCAGCCACACGGCCAACGTCCATTTACGCTGCATCCACCACCGCGCCACGCCGGTGGCAATGATGAAACTCTGGGCTATGTGCAGACACGGCCAGGCATTGAACGGCTTGTCCAGCGCATGGAACGCCTTGAACAGGAACTGGTAAAGCGGCGTCATCTGCTCGAGGTTCAACTGCCATCGTAGGTCGATGTCCGCCGGTAAAAAGAAAAAGAACGGAAAGGCGATCCAACTGGAGATCACCCAGCCCTGCGCCATCACCAACGACTCCGCCCGGCCTCGGTCATTTTTTCGCGCCGCATAAAACCCGAGGTAATAGGCGAAGAGCGACAGGTAAAACCAGATCGACCAGTCGACCACCGGGATTTTGTAGTCGAGATACCGGCCTTCGCTGTCCTTGAAGAGTGACTTGGGATCCCACGCCGTGCGCTCGTCCTGTTGCGAGACTTTCAGCGTGTCCCGCTGGGCCACCGTCTCCGCGCTGAGCGGCGTGTGATCCGCCCAGGCCGCCATCCGGTTGAACACCATGTACGGGCTTATGAGCACCAGCACCGTGAACATCAGCAGGAACGGATAGAGCAATCCGTTCACCGCTTCGCGGTGTTTCCAGAGAGGTTTCCAGAGCCGCCAAAACCGGGCTCCGAACGGGATCGGGGCGGGATCGCTCACGGGCGATTATCGCTTGGCCAAGCGGCCTGCCTCGCGCTGGCCGCTGCCTTTTTTGCCCTGATCACCCAGTTCCTTCCGCATCGCTTGGCCAAGCGCCTGCATTTTGGCGACCACCTTCGGGTGCTTGGCCTTCACGTCGGTCGACTCACCGATGTCTTCCTCGAGATTGAACAGCGAAAGACCAATCTTGGCCTGGCTGTACTTGGTCGGGATGCCACCAGTGCCGCCCGGCCGCCCGGCCATCGTGCGGTAGCCGTGCGGGAAGTGGAGCTTCCACTTGCCCATGCGGATCGCCTGCAACTGCTGGCCGTAATAAAAATAGTACGCCTCCTGCGGGCTCTTGTCGTTTTTGCCAGTGACGAGGTTGACGATGCTTTTGCCGTCGATCTTGTGAGCGGGCAGCTTGGCCCCGATCAACTCGGCCACCGTCGGCAGAATGTCGATGGTCATCGCCGGGGTGCTGCAGACGCTCCCAGCCGGGACGGTGCCGGGCCACCACATGAGCGTGCTTTCGCGGCAGCCTCCGTCGAACATCGTGCCCTTGCCCTCGCGCAACGGACCGGAGGAACCGGCATGATCGCCGTAGCTGAGCCATGGGCCGTTGTCTGAGGTGAAGACGACCAGCGTGTCCTTGTCGAGCTTGTGCTTGCGGAGTGTCTCGAGTATCTGCCCGACGCTCCAGTCCACCTCCATCATCACGTCACCAAACAGACCGGCGCCGCTTTTGCCCTTGAACTTATCCGAGACAAACAGCGGCACATGAACCATCGAATGCGGCACGTAGAGAAAAAACGGATTGTCCCTGTTCTTCTCGATGAACTCCACTGCGCGTTCCGTGTACTGCGTCGTGAGCAGTTCCTGATCCTTGCCGGAGACCTGTGTGTTGATGATCTCGTTCTTGTCGATCAAAGGCAGGTGCGGCCAGCGCTTGAGTCGTTCCTTCATCGGCAGGTGCAGCACGCCCGGATGGTACGGCCACATGTCGTTCGAGTACGGCAGCCCAAAGTAATCGTCGAACCCGTGCTGCATCGGCAGGAATTGTTTGTGGTGGCCAAGGTGCCATTTGCCGTAGATCGCGGTGGCGTACCCCTTTTGCTTGCAAAGCTCGGCCAGCGTCACCTCATTGGCGTGCAGGCCGTTGTTGGACTTCGGACCAAGCGCCCCGAAAATTCCGACGCGCACGTTGTAACAGCCGGTCAACAACCCCGCTCGCGAGGCACTGCACACCGCCTGCGTTACGTAAAAGTCGGTGAATTTGCGCCCCTCCTTGGCCATACGATCGAGGTGCGGCGTTGGATAGGCCTTGGCACCGAACGGCCCGATGTCCGCGTAGGCCATGTCGTCCATGAAGATGACGACCACGTTGGGGGATTTCTTTTTTGCAGCGACCGCCTGCGGGGCATGGCCAACAGCCAGGGCAGCCATTAGGCAGCCCAGCGCGAATGTCCGAGTTCGTGAGTTCATAAGTGCGGAGAGCCTTCCGCAAAACACCCCGCTTGGCCAGCCGATTTCCGTTTGGCCAAGCGCTTGGCCAAGCTCAAGGCTACTTGGCTTCTTTGCGGTAATGTTCGCGGAGACGTCTGGTCATCTCAACCTTGTCCGGACGCGGGCGTTCCCGGACCGGCAACGCCTGGCCGTCCTCGCGACCAAATTCATCAAGCGTCCGGAATGGCGGCTCGGTGTCGTTCGTCTCCTCCTGCCACTTGGCCAGGGCACGGCGGAACCGCTTCAGCCGCTTGGCCTGCCCGGAGTCGGCCGCGAGGTTTCGCAGTTCGTACGGATCGTTTTTGATGTCGTACAACTCCTCCTTGGCTCTCGGCTGGACGAAGGTGTTTTTCTGTGCCTCGGCGAGCTGGCCCTCGTCGCGCAGTCGGATCATCTCCCGATAGGCGATCGACCGGACAACATCGGCCGGTGGTGTGTTGGGGAGATCGTCATAAAAGTTGCGGATGTATTTGAAGCGCTTGTTGCGAACCGCCCGCACCCGATCCTCGTAGTCGTGCCAGTTGCGCTCGGCGAACACAAAATCGTGCAGGGTCAGTTTCGGATTACGCAACAGCGGCAGAAAACTGCGCCCCTCAAAAACCGTCGGCGTGGACAGACCGGCCAGCTCCAGGAATGCCGACCCGATGTCAACGGAGCTCACAAGGCTGTCGCTCCTTCGGCCCGGCTGGATGCGGCCCGGCCAGTTCACGATGAACGGAGTCCGGATGCCACTATCGTACAGCGTCGTTTTATCGCGGGGAAAAGGCCGGCCGTTGTCGCTGATAAACAGCACGAACGTGTTTTCGGCCACGCCCTGTTTTTTCAGCTCTGCCATCACTTCGCCAACGAACCGGTCGAGCCGCGTGATCTCGTCGTAATACAGCGCATAGTCCTTGCGGCTTTTCGGCGTGTCCGCCACGTACGGCGGCAATCGGACGTCCTCCGGCTTGTGTGATTTTTCCAGAATGCCTTCGTCGTAGTCGCGGTGCGGGTCCAGCGCGGCGAGCCAGAGGAAAAACGGCTTGTCTTCGGGACGTGCCTTCAGCACCGGCACCCATTGGTCGCAGCCACTGCGGGCGTCGCCGATCACTTTTTGGATGATTTTCCCCTCCTTGGCCGCCTCCCCAGTTGGCAGTTGAAAACCGGACACGTCGGCCTCGCGCACCTCGTCAAAACGATCCTTCACTGCGTTGCCGAGGTGCCACTTGCCGGCGGCGGCCGTCCAGTAGCCGGAGGCCTTGAGCAGTTCAACGAATGTCAGTCGATCCGCCGGCAGCGGCCAGTGCAACTGTTCGGCATCGGTCTGGTGAGGATAGGTGCCGGTGATGATGCTCGCACGGCTCGGGCTGCATGAGCTGATGGTGAGGAAGGCGTTGGTGAACTGCATCCCGCCCTTGGCCAAGCGATCGAGATGCGGCGTCCGGACGTTGGGATTGCCGGAGCAGCCAAGGTCGTCCCACGCCAGGTCATCGGCGATCATGAACACGATGTTCGGTCGCGTGTCCGCTTGGCCAAGCGGAGCCGAGGCAAAACCGGCGAGGGCCGTCAGGAGAATTAAAAGGTGTCGCATTCCAGTCCGGGGAGTGTGGACTAGTTGCCGTTGATGACCGAGTTTTTTTGTTCGGCCACCAACTGCTCCAGCACGGTGCAGAGCTTGGCCAAGCGTGGTGTGTCCACACCGGCGGCCCGGGCTGCGGCAAGCGGTTTGCGGAACAGGGCATCGAGCTCCAGCGGACGGGCGTTTTCAAAATCAATCAGCGTGGACGCCCGGTAGGCACCCATGACCCGAGTGCGATCACGTTGATATTGGCCAAGGCCGGGGGAGAGATCGTGGCCCTGCGCCCGGCCCGCAGCGATGACCTCATCCATCAACCCGGTGATGAGTTGCTCCCACGGGCCCTCGTCGAGCAGGCTGTCAGTCGCAAGGCACGGGCCGATCGGTTGACCCGGCGGCAGGTCGCCAGCGAGCACGGCTGCCAGCCCGGCGGCTCCAGCAACGCCGAGTCCGTTGAATGGGATATTCCAGATCAGCTTTTCCCAGTGTGCACGCTCGAGATCGGGCGACACATCAACCGGAATCCCCGAGGCACGAATGAGTCCGGCAATACATTCGGTCAATTCGTCGGGCGACCCGCCGTGCCGGCCCATGACAATCTTGCCGTGGGCAATGTGATGGATGACCCCGGGCTCCGTGCGATTGAGGCAGACAAAACACATGCCGCCAAACACCGGCCGTCCCGGAAAAAGTGAGGCCAATTCCGCCTCGTTGCCGAGGCCGTTTTGCAGGGTGAAAAGCGCGGTCTGCTTTCCGGCAAGCGGGGGCAGTAGTTCAGCAAAACGATGGTTGGCCGTTGATTTAAGTGCGATTAATACGAGGTCGCACTCACCGATTTCACCAGGAGAACGGGCGATGGATGGCTGCAACGTGTAGTCGCCATCGGCGCTTTGAACCCGCAAGCCGCTGGCCGAAACGGCGTCAAAATCTGATCGTAAGAGAAAGTGAACCTCCGGCCCCGACCGCGCCAGCCTCGAGCCATAAAAGCTGCCCACCGCGCCACAACCGACAACGGCGATTTTGCGAAGCTGATTTTGATCGTGACCCATTGGGACAAAAAAAAGCGCCCAGCAACTGCGGGCGCTTTCCCTTTAAAAAGAGGTTGGTTAGCTGGCGATTGAGTCCTTGGCAGCCTTGGCCACGGCAAACTTCACCACGCGCTTTGCAGGAATCTGAATGGTCTCACCTGTGGCGGGGTTGCGTCCCATGCGGGCCTTGCGATCAACGAGTTTCAACTTGCCGATGCCGGGGAATGTGAATGCACCAGTCGCCTTGGTGCTCGAGATGGCCAATTCAGCCAGGTTAGCCAAAAGGTCGGCTGCCTGCTTTTTGGTGAGGTCGTTCGCTTCAGCAACGGCTGCCGCGATCTGCGATTTTGTCAACGGTTTGTCTGCCATGTTATTAATATTACGGGTTTTTGTTATTTACAAAGAGTAGCACTGCACTACTGGGATTCGGTTGTACGAGCGACCTTTCGCATTCGCAAGCAGAAAAAGCAAAAAAACCGATGTTTTTTCCAATTTCTCGGCAATCGGAAATCGCCCTTGGCCAAGCGGTCGTCAGGCGAGAATCGGCCTGACAACATTTCCGTGGACATCGGTCAGACGGAAGTTTCGTCCGGCATGCCGGTAGGTGAGCCGTTCGTGGTCAATGCCAAGCAGGTGCAGGATGGTCGCCTGAAAATCATGAACAGTGACGAGATCCTCGGCGACATCGAAACCAACCTCATCGCTGGCGCCGTGAACCATGCCGCCTTTAACCCGGGCACCTGCAAGCCAACAGCTAAACGCCCGTGCATGATGCCCCCGGCCGGTGACACCGGGCGCCGGTTGGTACGGGCCGCGCCCAAACTCCGTGGCGAACACCACCAGCGTGTCCTCCAGCATGCCGCGCGATTTCAAGTCCTTGAGCAGCCCGGCGATCGGCTGGTCGACGTTGCGCGCGAGCTTGTTGTAGTTGGACATGTTCGCGTGCGTGTCCCAGTTGTAATCGATCCGCGTGTCTCCATCGATCAACTCGATGAAACGCACCCCGCGCTCCGCCAGCCGGCGTGCGACCATGCATTGCCAGCCAAAGCCCTCCGTGTCCCCGCGCTTGAGCCCGTAAAGACGGTGCGTCGCGTCAGTTTCACGGGTGAGATCAAACGCCTCTGGCGCCTCGGCCTGCATACCGTATGCGGTCTCGAACGACTTGATCCGAGCCCTGAGATGCTGGTCGCTTTCGCGCCCTTTAAGGTGTTGGCGATTGAAAAACTGGAGCAAGCCAAGTTCGGCCTCCTGCATCTCGGCCATGGCGGTACGGCGATGCATGTTCGAGATTGGCTCAGCACCGGGGATGATCCGGGTGCCCTGATGGAGCACGGGAAGAAAGTCCGATCCCCAAACCTGACCACCGGCATACGGCAGCCCAGGGGCGATGACCATGAACGACGGCAGATTCGCATTGTCCGTACCCAGTCCGTAACTCACCCACGACCCGATGCTGGGCCGCTTGAACGTGGCCGAACCGGTGTGGATGCCAATGGTCGCGCCGAAGTGGTCGCCGTTGATGTTTTTCATCGAGCGGATGACGCAGATGTCATCCATCATGCCCCCGATATGCGGGAACAAATCGCTCACCTCGGTGCCGGATTGGCCATGCCGCCGAAACGCCCAGTCGGCTCCCTTGTAAAATCGGTTGCCCTTGCCGGTTTTCTTGTTGTGATTTTGGTTGAGGTACGGCTTGGGATCGAAGGTGTCCATGTGGCTCACGCCGCCAGTCATGAACATGAAAATAACCCGCTTGGCCTTGGGTTCGAAATGCGGCCGCCTGGGCGCGAGGGGATTTTCCCCGGCCGCCATCAAGTCCGAGATCAGGCCGGGCAGGATCAAGCCTCCCCCGGCCAACGACTGGATGGTCTGTCTCCGATTTAACTTCACAGCGAACCTCCGGGGAATCCTATGTGCCCAAGTGCATTTGACAAGAGCACGAATCCAAAACGCTCACGGTTTTAGTCCCAGTGTCCAAGGCTTGCGGTGGTGCATCTTTGTAAGCAACGCTTGGGCTTCGCTGTCGCCGATGACCTGCTCAGTTTTCGGATCCCAATTCAACGCCCGGCCAAGCGCCTCCGAGACGTAGCCAAGGTGGCCGGGGGTGATGGACCGATGCGCCGTCTCCGCCGGGCAAATCGCCGGCTTGCGGCTCCTGATACAGTCGAGAAAGTTGCGGACGTGGTTCGCGGACTTGTATGCCTTAAATTCACCCGGCACGAATCCGGGCTTGAGCCAGTCACGGTTGGAGGCGTCAAGCTTGCCCCGGTTGACGTACACCCAGCCGTCCTCGCCGATAAAGCGCGCCCCCATCGGGTTATGCGTGCCGATACTGCTCCGGATGCCCCCGGAATATTCGCAGTGTACCTCGTAGATTATAGGCGCCTTGTAAATCGGAACCGGGCTCCAGATGAAATTCCTAGCCTCAACTCGAGAGGGGCCGCCCTGATCCTCACCCAACGCCCAGTGGGCGATGTCGTTGTGGTGCCCGATCCAGTCCATCAACTGCCCGCCACCGTAGGCCAAGTGCAACCGCCACATCTGGTGATGACGCGCGTGGACGTAAGGCAACATCGGTGCCGGGCCGGTCCAGAGTTGGTAATCCTCGCGGCCGGAACGATCTTCCAAGGCGACGCTTCCACGAATCTCGGCCGGCCCCTTGGGCAGACCGATCTGCACCTCTTTCACCTTCCCGATGAGGCCGTTGCGGATCAATTCGACAGCCCGATGAAAGTTGACCGTTGAACGCTGCTGTGAGCCGGTCTGAAAGATCGCCTTCTGCTTGGCAACCTCCCGATACAATGCCTGACCTTCGGTAAAAAAGTGGGTGACCGGTTTTTCGCAGTAAACGTCCTGACCGTTTCGCAAAGACTCAAGCGCCTGCACTGCGTGCCAATGGTCCGGAGTGGCCACGATGACCGCATCGATGTCTTTCCGCGCACACAGTCGGCGATAGTCGGCGTAGGTGTCGCACGGTTTCGTGCCGTACTTTTTTCCGACGGCCTCCGCAGCCGGTTGGCGGCCCAGCGCGCGACCCTCCTTGCGGCCACGGTAGTGCAGCTTGTACGGATCACAAACAGCGACAACCTGCACGGAGGGTTCGTTAAGAAACGACTTCATCACGCCCACGCCCCGCGCACCACAACCAATCAGGCCGACCGCGATTCGTTGACTGGGTGCCGGTTTGCCCGCTTGGCCAAGCGCCGATGACGGGATGATCGCCGGCGCTCCAAGTACCACTGCAGCGCTGGATTTCAGGAACCGCCTTCGATTGGATTGGGAACTATTTTTCATCGGCATCGTTTGGTTTGAAATAAATCCAACGATGACTCGCCGGAGTCAACGTTAATCCACCTGTCGAAAACGGTCGCTGTGGATGACTTCGGTGATCAGTGACTTGAGCCGGAATTGATCGGCCTCGGTTTGGTTGACGATCCGCTCCACTGCCAACGCGTCAGCCGGGGTGAGTTCGCGGGCGAGGGCGAAGCGCAACAGGTGGGCGGTGAACGCCTTGGCGAATCGCTTGTCCTCCGTGACGATTGATTCCTTGAATTTCACCACGTCCTTGAATGGGTATTTGCGCAACAGGGTACCGGTGGCATCGACGTCTCGGCCGTTCGGGTACTTGTCACGCCAGCGGCCGGTAATGTCGAAGTTCTCTAGTGCAAAGCCAAGCGGGTCGAGCCGCGAATGGCAGCCGGCGCAGTCGGGATTCTCGCGATGCTTGGCAAATTTCTCACGGATGGTGAGGTGCTCCTCGGCGGCGTCCTCGTTCAAGGGCGGCACGTCGTTGGGCGGCGGCGGCGGCGGATCATTAAAGATGACCTCGATCACCCAGGCCCCACGTGCGATGGGGTGGGTGCGATGCGTGCCATTGTTCATGCTGAGCATGGCCGCGCTGGTGATCACACCGCCGTACCTCGGGTTTTTTGCCGCCACTCGGACGAACTCGTTGCGACGCACCTTGCCACGAATCTCGTCGTCGAATCGCCGGTTCAATTCGTTTTGGACATCATCCGGGTTGCGCGGCTTGGGCAGTTTGTTCAGTGCATCCTGTTTTTCGTTCAGTAGCTTGGCCAAGCGCTGGCGCTTGGCCTCGGTTTCCCTGCGGACCGGTTCCAGCTCGCCGGCCAGGGAACGGTAGTACTTGGCCAAGGTGGCCTGTTGCTCCCCCGAGCGCTTGGCCGGTTCCACTTTCATTGCGGTGACGACGTCGCCGGGAAGCGGGATGGCCTCGGTCTTGAAGTAAAACCCGTAACCACCACCGCCGTTGGAAACCTTGAAGAGCAATTTGTTTTCGCCCTTGGCCAAGCGCACCTTGACTTTGTCCTGATCCGGCGCGAGACCGCGCGTAATGTATTTGTCGGCGACCAGTTTACCGTTTATCCAAATCTTGAAGCTGTCGTCACTGCCGATCGACAGCTCGCGCTCCTGCTCGATGCCGGAGTGGATGGTGCGGAAGAGGTACGTGCTGCAATTGGCCCCGGTCAATTGATGTTGTTTGCCGTCCTCGAGATTCCCGGCCGGCTCCCAAATCAGGTTGCCATGGGTCTTTTTCAGGTCGACCTCGGTCTCGTTGATAAACGCGCGATCGTGGGCTTTTTTCAGGTCGCCCTCCCCGAACGGCCCGATGCGTTGCCAGGGAGACAGCGCCACGTTGTTCGCGAGAGCCTCGAGCTGGGCGGCCTCCCATCGCGCCTGGCCGGGCGCGAGGTCAAGCGCGTCCGCAGTTTTTTTGATAATCTCCGGGATGGATTTGGTGTAGTCCTCCAGCTCGGTCTTGGCGGAATTAATTTCCTTCTCGGCGGCTCGGCGCTTGGCCTCGATCGGCTTGTTTTCCTCCGCAATTTTTTTGCGGTCGGCCTGCTGCGGCTTCAGGTCACTGGCATACCAGTCGTTGAGAAAGTCGCTGCGATAACTGAAGGCCGGCATGACCAACTCGGTGATCGGCCGGTTCTCGACAAACACGGCATCGAAGAGCAGCAGCGGCTCGATAAGCATCTGCAGACTGGCCGGGTGCTGTTTGTCCAACGAAAAGTAGCGGTGCAACTTGGGATCCGGCGTGGCGGCGAGGATGTTTTCAAGCTGCATCCACTGCGAAGGAAAGCTATCGAGGAATCGCTCGATGCGCGGGTCGGCCAACATATGCTTGATTGTTTCTCCCAACACTTCCGGCTTGGCCAATTCGCCGCTCTCGGCGAGGTCGAGTAGCTCCGCATCCGGGCTGCTGGCCCAGAGGAAAAACGAAAGGTTGGAGGCCAGTGCGAACGGGCGCTGATCCGGCTCTTCTGGCTGGTAGTGGTACAGGAACAACGGCGAGGACAATGCCGCGGAGGCGACCTTCTTCATCGTGTCAGTGTAGGACAAGTCCTCCTTCAACTTGCCCAGCGCATAGGCGGTGTAACGATCGACTGTGGCCGGCTCCACCGGGCCGCGAAAAGCTTGCCGCAAAAAACCGGCGATCCGCCTGTGAGTCTCAGCCGATACATCCGCACCCTCACCGGGTGGCATGAAAAAATCGTTCCAAATGCCAACACTGTTTTCGTTGAAGTCCGGGCTGTCGACGATCGAAATGCTCAGTCGAAAAAAGGCATCGAGCAGCAGCGGCGAGAGCGTCAGTTGATTGGCCTGATTGTCGAACCCGTGAGAGGCTCGGAGGTCCTGCGGGAAGGGTTTCACCTCGCCCATGCCGCCGGTGGGATGCAGCGCCAACGAACGGGCGTTGACCCGCTCCGGCATCTTCGGTGCGTTGAGGTAAATCGTCTCGCGGGTCATCAACTTTTCCGACAACGCAAACACGTCGCGGTTGAGCTGGAACAGGTCTCGCACAGCGTTATTGTACTGGAATCGGTTGAGCCGGCGTGGCGGATTGCGCTTGGCAATCTGCCCTGTGGCGGCGGTTTGCAGCATCGCCTTGAGCGAAGTGAGCATCACGGATCGATCGGCTGGTTTGAGCTGCGGCTCGTCCTCGGGCGGCATGTCGCCGGCGTCGATGACGTCGATGATTTCCTTGATGAGTTCAGGCTTGGCAAGGAACTGGCCGGCGTTGGCGATCTCCTTGAGGTTGACCTTGCCCTTTACCTTCTCGCCGCCGTGGCACTTGACGCAGTGCTTGGCAAAGATCGGCTGCAGCTTCTGCTGAAAATCATCCGCCGCCTTAACAGGCAGCAAGCTGGCTAACCCGAAAAGAATCAGGCTCAAGCAGAGGCGAGGAGGCGCGGAGGTGCTAAATGTGGCTGGCCAGAACGGACTCGCTGGCTCATCCCTCCAATTCGTAACAACAACCCACGAACTCGCTGTGGAGGGACGAGTCTGCGAGTCCGATATGCCTTTTTTGACCCCCGCCCTAACAAACTCCGCGGCTCCGCGGCTCCGCGTGCGATTCATCATCCGACGAAAAGTTAGGTCCACAGGTCGGATACCACGCCATGGCTGTCGGCGAACGAATTCATCTCCACGCCCATGAGATTGGCCAATGTCAACCAAAGGTTGGAGTTGAGCGTGCCGCTCTTCATCCGAATGAATCTGCCCTGCTTGATCTGACCCTGCGCGCCGCCGGCCAAGATCATCGGTAGGTCGTAGTATTGGTGTGTGGCACCATCGCCCAGGGCCGCGCCGTAAGTGATCAGCGAGTTGTCCAGCATGCTGCTGCCGTCCGATTCCTTGATCTCCTTCATACGGCGAATCATGTAGGCGTACTGCTGCATGTGGAACGTGTCGATCTTCGCCAACTCGAGGTAACCGTTGCCCTTCTGGTTGTGCGTCATGTTGTGGTGCTGCACCGGTTTGTCGAACACGCCCTCATACATCAGCGTGGCGTCCCAGCGCTCCGGCCCAATCATGAAGGTGGAAACATTCGTGATGCCCATCTGAAACCCGAGCAACATCAGGTCGGCCTGCAGTCGAATGTATTCGCCGCGTGGCAGGATTTCCTCCTTGGGCACGGAGATGTCGGCATCGGCCAGCAGCTTCTCGAGCTTGGCCATGCGCACCTCGACGTTGCGAACCATGGTCATGTACTCGTCCATCGTCGCGCGGTCCTCGCTGGATAGCCTGCTTGAAAGCGCCCTGGCATCGGCCAGCACAAGGTCGGTCACGTCGCTCACATGCGTGCGTAGGCTGTCCTTGGAGAACAACCGGTCGTAGAGCTTGCGCGGGTCGCGAATCGACGGCGCTATCTTGCCGGGACCATACCACGAAATGTTGTCGAACTCGATCGGCTCCTTCGGCGCGCGAAAACCGTTGCAACTAATCTCGAGCGTGTTGAGCACCGTCTTGTAGCCGACCTTGTCGCCGATCAACTGGTCCAGCGTGCGGCCGTTCGGATGGCGGATGCCCTGCTCTTCGGCCTGCACCGGCGAGAGACTGGTGAGGTAGCACGAGGCACCTTGCGCGTGCACGTCCTGCCCGTTTTTGAATGTCCGGTCGAGGCCGGTGATCATTGTGACATCGTTGGCGTGCTCCTTGAGTGGCTCCATTGTGGGCGTCCACTCGAGGTCGTAGATGCCCGACTCGTTTTTGTACCGTCGTTGCTCCTTGGTCTTGTCGGCGTTGAATCCACCGATGAAGCCCGGGAGTTCCGACTCGCCTTCCCCCGGGAAAAACTGCCGACGCACGATCCCGTTGGGGATGTACATGATCACCAGTTTCTTGTCCGGCTTGGCCAAGCGCTTGGCCGCCATGGCAGAGGGAGACGAGTGCAACATCGGCAGCAGCATCGTCGCGCCGCCAGCCTTCAAAAATGAACGTCGTGAAATATTTTTTGGACTCAACATGGTAAACCTCCGGTGAACCGCCATTCTGGTTTGAAAACCTCTTATTGCAAGCGATTCTTTGCCGACGTCGCAGGACAAAAACTATTCGATATGCAGGAACTCGTTGCTGCTGAGCATGCTACGGACGAGGCTCGACCAGGCCAATTTTTCCGCTTGGCCAAGCGTGGCTGAACCGGTTTCCGCCTTGGCCAGGCGCGTGCGCAGATAGCTGCCCGCGAAAGCCAGCTCGTCCGGCTGCGGCGGCCGGTTGAAAATCAACTCATATAGCTTGACCAAGCGCTTGGTTTCGTCCGGGGCAACCTTGGCCAGGCGCCGCGCGATGGCATCCGCCCGGTCGTGGATGAACTCGGAATTCATGAAGTACAACGCCTGCAGTGTAGTCACCGTCGAGCGCCTTTCACCGAAGTGCAGGCTGCCATCCGGTCCGTCGAACAAGTCGAGGTACGGGTTCTTTTGAATCCGCTGCTGCATGAGATAGACGCTGCGTTTTCTCGACGCGTACTCTTCCTGAAACGGTTCGTGCTGCCGGTAAAAATAGGTGAGGTGATGCGGAAACGGATGCCGTCCGCCCGGCGTGCGGTCGAGTTCGCCGCTGAAAACGAGCAGGGCATCCCGGAGTTGCTCGGCATCAAGCCGCCGCCGGTTGGCCCGCCATAGTAATTGGTTCCCGGGATCAACAGCGAGGTTTGCTGCGTGATCGTCATTGGCCAGACGATAGGTGCGCGAGGTCATGATGGCCCGGTGCATCTGCTTAACCAACCAGCCGTTATTCATGAATTCAGTCGCCAAGTGATCGAGTAACCCGGGGTGTGTCGGCGCCGTGCCGCGAACACCAAAGTCACTCGGTGTCGGTACGAGACCTCGTCCAAAGTGATAGTGCCAGATGCGGTTGACCATGACGCGCGCAGTGAGCGGGTTGTCCGGATGCGTGAGCCAGTCGGCCAGTTGCAATCGGCCACTGCCTTTGGCTGAGGCGGAAAGTTTTTGGCCGCCGAGCACCTGCAGGAATCCGCGGCGCACCAGCGCCCCCTGCGTACGCTTGCCGGGGTCGCCCTGTTTTTGAATGTAGGCATCGCCCGCCGTGCCCTCGCTGATGGCAAACGCGATTTCCAGCGGTGGGAACGTGCTGGCCACCTCGGCCCGTTGGGTGCGAATCTCCTCAAGCTCCGCCCAGACGGACTGCCGCGTCTTCGGCCCCTTGACCACCTGCGACTGGAACAATCTGTACTCGTAAAACTTGTCGCGCTCCTTCTTGTCCCAGTTCGCGAGACGCTCTCGGAATGGTTTCAGGATTTCGTTCGCCTGTTTTTGGCCGACGCGGTAGGTGAAGTCCTTCCGGTAAGGTTGATGCTCCGCCCCGGCGTGCGGATAGACCGAGCTGTTGAAAATGCCGTAGAGCGCGTAGTAGTCCGACGTCGGGATGGGATCAAATTTGTGGTCGTGGCAGCGGGCGCAGCCGATCGTCAACCCGAGAAAGGTCTTGCCGATGTTGTTGAGCGTATCCTCGATCGTGATGTGTTTCAGATTGTGCGGGCTCACGCCAATGCGCCGCGAGATGGCCACGTAGCCGGTGGCAATTTTTTGTTCCCACCACGCCGCCTCATCGCTGGCCGGAAGCAGGTCGCCGGCGATTTGCTCGCGCACAAACTGGTCATACGGCTTGTCGTTGTTGAAGGCATCGATGACGTAGTTGCGGTACTTGAAGGCTTCCGGCACGGGGAAATCAGCGGCGTCCCCGGCGGTGTCCGCGTAGCGCACGAGATCCAGCCAGTGACGCCCCCAGCGTTCGCCGTAGTGGGGTGAATCCAACAGGCGATCGATCAACCGCTCCCATGCACCCGGGGAATCATCCGCAAGAAATGCCTCAATTTCCTCGGGCGCGGGCGGCAGGCCAATCAGGTCAAACGTCGCACGGCGGATCAGTGTCCGCTTGGTCGCCAGCGGCACAGGGGGCAGATTTTGTTCGGCCAGTTTTCGAAAAACGAACGCATCGATTGGGTTACGCGACCACTCGGGCGGCGCATCGGGGATGGTCGGTTTCGCAATAGGCCGAAACGACCAGTGGTTGCGTTGTTCGTCGGTGATCTCGCTGGTGGCAAAGCCGATCGATTGAGCCTCTGCCCAGACGGCCCCCTCGCGAATCCAGCGTTTCAGGTCGTTGACAACGTGATTGGGGAGTTTCTTTTTTGGCGGCATGGACAGGTCGGGGTCGATGTGCCGAACCGCCTTGAGCAACAGACTCTCCTTCGGTTTACCCGACACCAACGCCGGCCCACTGTCGCCCCCGGCGAGAGTAGCCTCGCGGGAGTCAAGTTTCAGGCCGCCTTTGGCCTTGTGCCCGTGACACTCAAAACAGTGCGTCGACAAAACCGGCCTCACGCGGGACTCAAAAAAATCCTGCCGCTCATCCGCTTGGCCAAGCGCTTGGCCAAGCAGCAAAAACAAAAAAAGGATGGTCCGGGAAAAACGCATCGCGAGTCAGGGCCGCGCGAGGCCGTGCTTGTCGTAAAGCCGCTGCCAGTAGTCCTTCCAATACTTGTCGTAGTAATCGTAAGCGGCTTTTTGAATGTGCGGCAGCTCGGTAACCTTGGGTGAGTTGGGGCTGTAATTCTTGAGGTGCGCCTGGCCAACACGGAGTCGCGGTGAGACGAACCGCCACTCCGGTTTGCCCAACACATCCTCGCAGAGCCTGGCCCCGACCGGGTCGTACTTGATGAGTTGATCGCGCGAGTGAATGTGATTGTGGTCGTGATCCATCGTGCGGTTGGTGTCGAACCAGCACTGGTAAATCTCCGCCCAATACTCGGCCCGGTTTTTCGCGGCGTAACACTGCTTCGGTCCACCGAACTGAATCAGTACCTTGTCGTTTTTGGTGACCTTAACCTTGGCGTCGGCCTTTTTTCCATTCACCAAAAAATCGCCTGAGTTCAGGCATTTTCTGAGCAGCCTCGGTGACTCGTCGGGGAAAGATTTTTTCAATGCCGACAGCAAACGGACCGGCGTCTCGCTCTTGACGCGGCGATACCGCTGGGCGGCTCGACCATCGTTCCAAATCCCGGTTTTTTTAACGTTTTCAAACGCAGCGGACAGTCGTTTTTGCAGCGATTCGTCAAAGCCGGCCCCGTGGACAACATGGCCGAACTCATGCACGAGAATGCTCTCCAGTTGCATCCCGCCCGGGTACTCCATCACGTCCTCCTCAGCAAAAACCACCGTGGGCCTCGAGCCGATGTAGGTCAGGAAACCGCGCTGACGCCAGTTGTAAAAATCCAGCTCCTCCCCGGTTTTGTTGGAGGCGAACTGCGGCAACTGCGAGGTCAACTCGTCATGGCCGATCAACAGGCAGAGCACTTTCTTTTTGCGAATCCGCTCGGCGATCTCCGGCTTGAGTCCGCGCATGAGCATGTCGAACTGGTACGCCGTTTCGCGGTGGGCCAGGTTGGCAACCTTGCTGGAGGTGGCGATCAGGATGCCCTGAATCATCGTCACCTTTTTGTAAAAACCACGGTCGAGCTTGTACTCTTTGGCCAGCGCTTCCGTGAGCGGCTTGACGGCATACCCCCCCTCCGCATCGGTGGTTGCACCAAGAAATATCAAGCCAAGCAGGCCGATCGAAAATAATTTGGTCAGATGCACGGCACAACGTTACCCAAGCCACCTGCACAGGCAACCTTTGATCAGAGGAACTTCAGCGCCAGCTTGACGGCCTCGAACAGGCTGTTGGGGTTCGCTTGGCCAAGGCCGGCGATGTCGAGCGCGGTGCCGTGGTCGACGGAGGTGCGGACGATCGGCAAGCCAAGCGTGGTGTTCACCGCCTCGTCAAAACAAAGCGCCTTGAGCGGGATGTGCCCCTGGTCGTGGTACATGCAGACGAACAGGTCGGTTTCACGCCGCTTGGCCGGCAGAAACGCGGTGTCAGGCGGAACCGGCCCCTCGACGTTGAGGCCCAGCTTTAGCGCTGACTCGATCGCCGGGATGATGGCCACCTGTTCCTCCGTACCGAACAACCCGTTCTCCCCGGCGTGAGGGTTCAGGCCAAGGACAACTATCCGGGGGTCGCCGCCGCGAATGCGCCGCATGGCCTGTGCGCCCAGTTCAATGGTGTCGAGGATCGCGGCCTTGGTCAGCAGCCCGGGCACCTCGGCGTAACCCACGTGGGTAGTCACAAAAACCGCCCGCACTTCGCTCGAGTATTGCAGCATGCAGTAGCGCGGCGCGTGGGTCTTCGCTGCAAAAATCTCCGTGTGCCCCGGAAAGGGGATGTCGGCCGCGTGCAACGCCACCTTGTTGATCGGCGCCGTGGTCACCGCCGCAATCTGTCCGCTCAACGCAGCGTTGATGGCGTCCTCAATGTACGTGAACGCAGCGCGTCCGGTGGAGGCATTGACCGCACCCGTGATGAAGTCGTCGAGTCCGATCGCTCCGATGTCGAGCACGCAAGGGGAGTCGGCCTCGCTCAACCCGGCGACAACCTTCCCCGGCTTGGCCAAGCAGTACTGCACAGCCGCCTGTTCCAACACCGCCGCACTGCCAAAAACAATCGGCGTGCAAAGCCGGGCAATCGCCTCATCCTGCAACAGCCGCAGACAAACCTCCGGCCCCACCCCGGCGGGATCCCCCATCGTCACAGCTATCTTGGGAAGGGTCATGAGTCATCAGCCAAGCGCTTGGCCAAGCGCTTGAGAATATTCGTGGAACTCGAAAACAGGGACGATCCCCTCATGCGCTCCAGCCTGCCTGCCAGAAAAATCGGCGGCAATTCGAAACGACCTCAATGACAACAGTTGAGGGAAACAGGGTTGGTGTTACGTTGCCAAAGAAGTCACCTATGAAATGGCTAACACAATCTATCGCTGAATTGTTTTGTTGTATGCTGCTTAGCCAAGCGGTGCCGGACACGGATATGTATTTGACCAAGGAGGCGGAGATCACATTCGAGGAGGGCATCCCGCTAACCGTATTTTGGATGGCGGACATCGAGGCATAATACAAACGGCTGAAAGAACTCGGAGCCGAGTTTCGTTAGGAGCTGACGGCCTGCGGCCTCCCCACCGTAGGCATCCTCGACGACACCTGTGGTAACCTGATCATGATCTATCAGGAAAATAAAAAGTAAGATAGAGGAGCCCCGGCTAGTTTTTTAACCAAGGTTGGCGGGCGTTTTGGGTGATCTCGGCATCGAGTGCCTCCATTCGGGCTTTTAGTTTTTTCACCATAGCGGGCTTAGCCTCGACGAGGTTGTTTTGTTCGCCAACATCCGCCTTTAGGTCGAAGAGGAAAACTTGAGGGGCACGATTCTTTTGCTGGTTGGCGTTGGCCCTACGGTTGGCCCGCGGCTTTTTGACAAGTAGTTTCCATTTGCCACTGCGCAGTCCCTCGAGGTCACCACGGGATGTGTAGTAGATGAATTCCTTGCGGGGCGATTTTTCCTTCGTCCCTTTCCAAAGGGCGGACACATCCATACCGTCAATCTTGCGTTCGTTGGCCAATGGCTTGCCGGTAATGGCTGCTATAGTCGGGAGCAGATCAATGGTGCCGGTGAGTTCATCGCAGACGGAACTGGCGGGGATGCCCGGGCCGCGCATCACGCAGGGAACGCGCTGGCCGCCCTCGAAGGTGGTGCCTTTGCCGTCACGCAACGGACCAGCGGAACCGCCGTGATGGCGGAACGGCAGCCACGGACCGTTGTCGGTGGTGTAGATCACGTAGGTTTTGTCCACAAGTTTCAGGTCGTCGAGCGTTTTAAGCAGGCGTCCGACCTCAGCGTCGATGTGCTCGATGGTGTTGATGTACGCCCGCTTAGGATCGGGATCGCGCACCTCGTCCGGCACGTAGAGCGGGATGTGCGGCATGGAGTGCGGCAGGTAGATGAAAAACGGCTTGTCCTTGTTCGCCTTGATGAAGTCGATGGACTTCTGCGTACAGCGGCGGGTGATGGTGCGCTGGTCGACCGGCAGCTCGACGATTTTCTCGTCCTTATAAAGCGGCGTCTTCCACTTGGTGAGCGTGGACTCCGGATCGGCCCACAAAATATCCATACCCTGCCAACCGCCACGCGGCTTGCCCTTGTTGTCCGGGTGATTCATGTCGTTCGAGTACGGGATACCGAAGTAAGTGTCGAAGCCATTGGCTGTCGGCAGCGTTTCCTTGTGATGCCCGAGATGCCATTTTCCAAAACAGGCGGTGGCGTAGCCCTGCCCTTTCAGGTGATCAGCGATGGTGTGCTCCTTGGCGTTCAGCCCCTTGGTCGAGGCGGGGAACAGCACGTGCTGATGCATGCCCACTCGCTTGGGATAACAACCGGTCAACAAAGCCGCGCGCGAAGGCGTGCACACCGGTGATGCCACCATGAAGCTCGTGAACTTTCGTCCCTCCTTCGCGATGCGATCGATGTTTGGCGTCTTGATGGTCTTCGACCCGAAACAGCTTAAGTCACCGTACCCTTGATCGTCGGTGAAAATGATGACGAAGTTGGGCTTCGCGGCATGAAGGGATCCTGCCGCAAACAGAAATGCGGACAGGACACAGGCTTTCAGAAAGTTAGCTGGTTTCACGCCGGGGAGTCTCCAGCGAACCTGCTGCTTCGTCAATCAACTTGAGCCGAAGCGCGGCCTAAACCTCACGCAGCGTCTCCGTGCTGCCGCCGAAACTCTTGGCCTCAACGCCCAGCTTGTGGAGCATACTGAGGTAGAGGTTGGACAACGGCAACTCGGTGTAGCGCATCTCGGCCCGCCAACCGGAGTCGTTGGCGATGCCGGAGGTTGCCTGATTTTTGTCGTTGCCCTCGCCGAACTTCAGGTACTGGCCATGCTTGAAGCCCATGTTTTTGCCCCCGAACAGCAGCAACGGATAATTGCGAGAGAGATGGAACGCACTTGAGGCTGAGCCGAAAAAGAGCGCGGTGTTATCGAGCATGCTGCCCTCACCGCCCGGCTCGGGCGTGGCTTTGAGCCGGCTGGCCAAGCGGCCCAACTCGTCGTTGATGAACCGGCAATAGGTGCCGAAATTCTTGAAGCCATCCGGCTCGCGTGTGGCGTGGGAAAGCTGGTGGGTGAGCTTGAAGCCCACGGCGCGGCCAAGGTAGTCGCTGATACCGACGCCGTTTTCGCGGCCCAACTGATAGGTGGCCACGCGGGTGGTATCGGTCTTGAACGCGAGGTAGATCAACTCATACATCGTGCGGAGGTAATTGCGCGGATCCTCCGGGGTGACATCGAGCTTTAGATGATCGACGTCCACCTGCGGGAGCGGGATGTTCAGCCAGCGCTTGGCCTTTTCTACCTTCACCTCGGTATCGCGCACGGACTGCAGATACTCGGTGAGCGTCTCCTGATCGTGTTTGGACAGCGAGCGCTTTAACGAGCGCGCGTCCTCCATCAAGTCATCGAGCGCGCTCTTGCTGAGGGCCAGGCGACGGGCGGCGTCCGGGCCGCTTTTCACGAAGAGCATGTCGAAGATGCGCTTGGGCTTGTGCTCGGCTGGGATCGGTCGACCGCTTGCGTTGTACGACATCGTCTGCGCGCCACGTGGCGAACCGGTACCGCCGTCCGTCGACATCACCATCGAGGAGAGTCGGGTGTGCTTGCCGGCTTCTGCGGCGAACACCTGGTCGAGGGAAACACTGTTTTGGTAGTCGCCATCCGCGCCGGTGTCTGCGCCGGTGAGGAATTGATCCGCATTGGAGTGACCGTGAACACGGCGCACCGCCGGGTGCGACAGGCCGGAGAAAATCGTCAGGTCATTGCGCAGCGGCTCGAGGGTCTCCATGCATTTTGTGAAGGTGAAATCCCTGCCGCTACCGTGCGGGAACCAGCTCCAATCCTCGTAGCCCGGATCCTTGACCAGCGGCATGGGGACGCCGTCCGGCATATAAAAACAAGCCAAGCGTTTCCGCTGAACCGGCTGTTGTGCCGCACGGGCAACTCCGGAGAATGACTCAAACCAAGGCAGCGCCAGCGCGACGCCTGTGCCTCTCAAAAACTTGCGACGATCCAGTGCAGATAGGTTTGAGTTCATGGCCTTCGTAGTGCAGCGGTCATTTTAACTGAAATAAATCACTTTTCACAATCAGAATTACTAGGTCCTGCAGCCCGTCGCCTTGCTCTCTTAGCTCGACGGTGATGCGATCCACCTCGGCTCGGTCGCCAAACGTCAGCGGCCGGCCAAGCGCGTAGGCGGCCAGTTTGTGGGTCATCGCGCGGGCGAACTGATCCTGCCGGTTGGCCAACAGGTACTCCTTCAGGCCAACCATCCCGCGCAACTCGTGTTTGTTGAACAACTTGCTTGTGGCGTCGACAGGCTCCTTGCCGATCGTGTCACGCCACCTGCCAACGGCATCAAAGTTTTCGAACGCGATCCCCCACGGGTCGATCTTGGCGTGGCACGAGTAGCAGGCAGGGTCGTCGCGATGCTGCTCCATCCGCTGCTTGAGCGTGAGCTTGAGAATCTCCGGGTCGGCCAAGTCGATCTCCGGAACAGCAGGGGGTGGAGGGGGCGGGGGATCGTTCAAAATATTTTCCAGCAGCCAGATGCCGCGCTTGAGCGGATGCGAATCCTTGCCGTCCGAGTTCATCGCCAGCAAACCGGCCTGAGTGAGCAACCCGCCACGTCGATCGCTTGGCTTCAATTTCACCGGGCGCAAATGGTCGCCCGTCAACTCCGGCAGCTTGTAGTGACTGGCCAGGCGATCGTTCACCATTGCGAAATCGGACTGCAGAAAATCGGTCACCGGCCGGTTGCCCCGCAGCACCTCGGCGAAGAATGCCACCGGCTCTTCCTTCATGGCCTCCATCAACAGCGGGTCAAATCGCCCGTGTGCGCCGGTATCGACCTTCAGAAAATCCAGCAACTCCAGTCCCAGCCATTGCCGCGTGAAGTGCTTGGCCAAGCGCTTGGCCTTCGGGTCGGCCAGCATGCGCTTGGCCTGCCGATCGAGCACTTTCGAATTCCGCAGCCGGCCCTGCTTGGCCAAGCGCAGCAGCTTGGCATCCGGCTGGCTGCTCCAGAGGAAAAACGAAAGCCGGCTGGCCAACTCGTAGTCCGGGATGCCCTCTTGGCCGGCCTCCCCATCGCGCACGAGATACAAAAACTTGGGCGAGGCCAATACCGTGGCCAGCACCTCGACCAGTGCCTCCTGCAGATCTTCGCACTGCGGACGGAGCTTGGCCATGAGCGCCATCTTTTGATCAACCTCCACCTCGGTGGCCGGCCGGCGCCAAGCGCGGCGCATGAACTGCGTCAACACCTTGCGGGCATACTTGTCCTCGTTTGCCTTGCCCTGGCCATCAAGGAAAATTCGAGTGTGCGATTCCGGCGGCCACTGGTCGAAAGTCGGCGCGGTGATCTCCACGTAGTCGATCTGCACGGCCACTTTTTTGCTGGAGACATTTCGGATGTGAAAGAACTCCGCCGGGTTGGGTAGATCGCCCAGTTTTGTGATGTGTCGATAGGCGTTGCGGGCGATCTCGCTGAGGCGAACGTCCCAGTGATAAAACTCCGGCTTGTCCGGATGCGCTGTGACGGTGATGTCATGCTCACCGGCCCGCACCGCGACACGTGAGTCGTTGCTGGCCTGGTTGCCAAAATACAACCGCAGCGTGGGCGGGTGTTTTTCCTCCGCCGAATATCGTGCCGCCCGGATGCGCACGCGCATGTTGCCCACGTCCGGCAGACCGTCACCGACGTCGATGATGTACCTCGCGTTTGCCGGGATCATCACGATATCAGGCGAGACCGGCGGCACCTCCGGCCTCGTGGTGGTGGGCGTCCATGCATGCTTGGCGCCATTGTAACTCCAGCTCGGCCCGATGCCCTGCCCGGTCACCAAATCCCGATAATGCATCCCATTGTGGTTTCGCTCGAACTTCTCGCCCTGTTGCTGAAACGCCTCCTCGACGGTGAGTCCCTCCTCCTTGATCCGTTTTCTCGTTCCCTCAATGTTCGCTGTGTACTTGGCGTTGATCCGCTTGGCAGCGTCCCGCATCGAGATGCCGTAGTAGACCGCCTGCGGTCGCGCCCCCCAAACCGTCGCCCGCTCCAGCGCCTTGCGCGCCAGCTCGCGGTACTGCTCAAACTGCACCGCAGTCATTTGCAGCAACTCGGAGCTGTTTTTGAATCCATCCTCAGAGGCCGTCTCCGGCGGCAGGTCGCGTGAGAAATCGTGCGGAATACCCAGCAGATCCTGCAGCGCGTACCGGTATTCATATCGCGTTAGCCGACGAAAGGACGTGTGCCCCTGCTCACTGCGGCGCACTTCGGACGCGACCTGAATTTCACCAGACAACCAGTCGACGATCCTCGCCTTCTCGGCGTCCGTGAGCTGCGCCTCGGCATCCTCCGGCGGCATTTCGCCGTTGCCGACCACGTCGAACACCTCCAGCCACCACTTGACGTCCTTCCCCTTGAGCAGGTTGGGATCCAGCGTGTCGACGCGGAATTTGCCCTTCTGTTTTTCCGGCCCGTGGCAGCCAACGCACACGCGCTTCAACACCGGCTCCACCTCTGCACGAAACTTGGCCAAGCGCGGCTCGGGCATCTCCTCCCGATTGGCCAAGCCCTTGGCCAAGCCGCCACCGAGCAGCATCATCGCAATAAATATTCTCGTGAACCTCACGTTTGTGTCGATTAACTGACTACCCAAACTCCGTACGGATTCAAAAACTAAACAATCGGAGTTAATCCAGCCCTACCTTTTCGATGAATTGTAAAGTTGCTCAATCCCAACCGGGTTCAAGGCGTTGCCAAGCCACACATCGTCGATCTGGCCGATGAATTTGCGCGGATGACCATCGGTCGCCTGGGCGCCAATCTTTAAAGTAACTGGGCTTTTGGGATTGATGCCGCTACCAGTCTGATTGCCGGTGGTGGCGGTGAGTCTGCCGTCGATGTACACGCGGTATTGGCGTGTGGAGGGATGCCACGTTGCAGCAACAAAGGTCCATCGATCGGTGGCAATATTTTGGTCGGCGGTGAACCCTTGTTCCCCGGTGACACCATCGCCGATCCCGAGGCTCGGCCTGCCGTTGTTGATGCTGAAGCCAAACCGGTCCTTGGCAACTTCATTGGCCCACTGGCAGATGATCATGCGGTTGCCCTTCAAGCCGGCTGGGGCCGGCTTGACCCAGGCCGCCATCGTCAGCCCGAGGGTTCCGGCCTCGGACAGATTTAAGGAACCGCCCTCGAGATAACTGTCCCCATCGAGTCGGATCCCACGACTGCCACGCTTCACGTTGCCGATGGCTTTCAGGCCGGAGTGGAGGTCTTCCGGATCGAAGCGCCATTCAGCGTAGGTCTTGATGTGGGTCGGCTTGAATTGTTCGGTGACTTGATGCGCGGCATCGTCCACCATCTGGGCAACGGCATCGACGAGTATCTTCTCAGTCTCGGGTGCATACCAACCGGCAAGCGAGTCCGCGATAAACCCACGGGTCTCGTACCCGCCTTGTTTCATAATCCGGACAGTGGGCAAATAACTTGCCACGCTGTTGCAATAACCGGCCGTCCAGAGGTTTCGTTTGCCAACCGCTCGCTTTAGCAGGGGGACATATTCGGAAACAGTCTCCTCCGGCAGCCCCGCAAGCGTGAGGTCATTACCAAACTGCCAAACGGCGAACGGCGCAGAATAAGATGTGGGCAACCGCGCCCCACGGTCGAGCTGGGCCAGCAGCTTGTTGACTGTGCCATAGTCAGCGTAAGGGCCACGACGCACTTGCTCGACCTCCGCCCGTGACTCGAATTGGATCAGCGGCAGTTCCACATAGCGAAACTGTGTTTTCAACGGGCCACGGACCGAAACCATCGGCTCGGCCATTACACGATTCACCTCGGCTGCCAGCGTGACACCGTGCTGACGCACAAGCTCGACTCCGTTGGATGCGCGATGCGGATTGGCATCCGCCCCGCAGCCGGTGACAAACAGTGCATTGGGGATTTTTTTTTCAAGTTGGATGCGTGCCTGACCCGCGTAGTCGCCTGAGTATTTGTCATTCACTCCCAGGGTAACACAATGACACGCCGCTCCAAAGACGACCCCGCGCACCAGTCCATCCGTATCCGAAACGCGCAGCACCGGCACATCGCGGTCCGTGTGGTTGTTTGGATTTGCCCGCATCCCGGTGTAGCGGCCGGCCGCATCAAGTCCGCGGCGGTTGTGAAAAAAGTGAGCCTCTCCCACACCGAAATCGAGCACTGCCGGCTTCAGATCTTCCACCGCCTCCACCGCCGCATCAGCACACAACGACTTGAGCCGCTCCGTGTAGGCTGCCAGCTTGGCACGGTCTTCGGTGGACATCGGATAATGATGCAACTCGTCGACAGCCGGGCCGGAATGCGTGTGCGAAATGTTGACGAGAATCTGGCGTCTCATCAGTCCGGTGCGTTTTTTGATGAGGTCACAAATCCGTGTGACCGTCGAATCATGCATCACGCATACATCAATGCGCAGCAGCAACGCCCGCGATCCGTAACCGTCCTGAATCGCCAAGGCCTGTGCATACAGATCATCCATAACCCCTTTCGCCACCCTATGTGGCCCAGCATAACCAGACATCCATAGCGACTCCATCGGCGTGATTTTACTTCGGCCAAAACCGACTTGAAAATCCTCCATCCCATGGCTGGTACTCACTGCAAACAAACACAAAAATAAAACAACTTCCAAGCAGCACGAACGCAGTTGCTCCAATAAAAACCTCATGAACTCCCGCACTGCTACCACCGTCCACCAACTTCCGCGAGCGGATTTAGCGACCTAAATCAAGGGAAGTCACTTCTGCAAAAAAATCTCGCTGGTGGCCACGAGGTGGACGAGGTCGCGGAGGCGGTTGCCGTTTTTGGCGAGGGCGGAGGTGATGCGGTTGATCTCGCCGCGGTCGAGAGGCTCGAGGCGGCGGCCGGTGGCGTAGGTGAGCATTTTCTCGGTGAGGCAGCGGGCGAAATCGGGCTCGCGTTTTAGGAGCATTTGCTTGAAGGCGACGATGTCCGCTAGTTGATCGCCGTTTGGCAGTTCGGTGGTGGCGTCGATTTTGGGGCGGTAGTTGGTGCGGTAGTTGGTGCGCCAGCGGCCGACGGGGTCAAAATTTTCGAAGGCAAATCCCATCGGGTCAATCTTGCGGTGGCAACTGGCGCAAGCCTCGTGTTTGCGGTGCAGCTCGAGTTGTTCGCGGATGGTCTTGGCGCCACGCAGATCGGGCGAGAGCGGCTCGACATCGGGCGGCGGCGGCGAGGGCGGTGTGCCCAAAATATTTTCCAGCAACCACACACCGCGCACGATGGGCGAGGTGTCGACGCCGTTGGCGGTGGCGGTCATCACGGCGGGCATGGTGAGGATGCCGCCTCGGCGCGGGTCGTGAGTGAGCACGCGGATCATGCCTTCGCCGGGCACATCGTCGCGGTTGTACATCCAGCGGGCAATGTGGGCATTGAGGTACGTGTGATCGGAATGGATGAAGGTGGTAATGCGTTCGTTGCGCACAAGCACGTCAGCGAAAAACGCAGCGGCCTGCTTCGACAGCATCGGCTCCATTCTGCGGTCGTGATAAAACCGGAATGGCCCACCCTTCTCCGGCGGCATTTTGCCGAGCTTGTCGAGCCGCAGCCAGGTGGTGGTGAAGTTCTGCACGAAGGCCTCGGACTTGGGATCCTTCAACATGCGCTCCACCTGCGCACGCATCACGGCCGGCTCGCGCAGTTTGTTTTTGGCGGCGAGGCGGAAGAGTGTCTCGTCGGGCATCGACGACCACAGGAAATAACTAAGGCGCGAGGCCAGCGCGTAGGCGTCGAGGTCGCCGGCGTTTTCGCGCAGGTACAAAAAGCGCGGCGAACACAGCAGCGCCGTGTAGCCCGCCTGCAAGGCGCGGATGGCGCGGGCTTCGTCGGGGTTGCCCACGATTTGCTGCGGCGCGGTTTGGGCGACGGATAACGGCGTGCTCGCGATGCCCGGCCCGCTCCAAGCCAAGCGCAAACTGTTCGGCCGGCCGTAAGCGAAATACTCCAGCCGAATCGCGTGCGTGCCCTTGGCCAAGCGCACTTTGCCGCGCTTGGTGGAGGCGCCGTGCAGGCCGTCGTGCTCGATGACTTTTTGGTTGGCGACGATCAGACGCGAGCCGTCGTCAGACGCCAGCTCAAATGCGTACTCGCCCGCCACCGGTGCCTCAAGCCGGCCTTCAAACACCATGCCGTAATAGTCCGGCCTGCGTGCGGGGCGAATGTCGATTAACCCGCCGGCCAACGCACCCTCGGCCGCCGGCTTCAGCTCGTCGAACTTCGGCAGCTTGGTCCATTTGCCGTGATACACGCGGCACTTCAAATCCTTGATCGCGCCCAATGGCTTGGCCTTGGGATCCGCCATCAATCCACGCACGAGCTTCACGTACGGGGCCACTTCGGCATCGGTCACCGGCCGGCGCCAGGCGCGAGCGGCGAAATTCTTCAGCAGCTTTTCAACATCCGCTGGTGCCACCGGCCCGCTGCCGTACAACGCCACGTGACTGCGCGGCGGCCATTCATCAATCAACGGCTCGAGCTTCAGCCGATGCACGCGAACATTTGGCCCGGCATAACCGGCCTTGAGCAGCACGCGCGCCATCTCCACCGGCCACGCGTCGTACACTTCCTTCGGCACGGCCTTGCGATCCGGGCGCGGCTTGAATTGTGCCGGATAATATTTCTTCACCAACCGCTCGGCGCGAAAATTGCGATCGTACGGGCCGTTCTCCCAGCCGACCCATGGCATCCACGTGTCATCAATCCACAACTCGGCGCTGAACGCACGCCGCTTGCCGTCGCCGGGCAAATCCCAAACCTGCACCGTGCGCGAGGTGGGCCCGCCGATGCCGCCGTTGCGCGCGTCGGCCACGTGCAGTCCAATCTTGAACAGCTTCGTCTGATCCGTCTTGGCCAGTTCATCCCACGGATGTTTCTGGTTGTGGCCGCTCACCTCAATGGTCACGCGATACCGTGCCGAGGTGCGCACGCCGCCGCCCAGTTCGCGCGGCACCAGCCGACCGTCGCCGCCCTCGTAGTAGCGTTGCGTGAGCAGGTCGACATCCTTGTGAAACTCCTCGCGCGCCACCGTCTCGATGGTGCGCTGGCCCAGCTTGCGGCCCTGCACGAAGGGCGCGGCAAATTCGCGCGGCTGCACGGCCGGCCGCGGCCCGGGGTGCGTGGCGGCGCCAATGGTTTCCTCGGCGGCACCGAGCATGAGGTTGAGCAGGAAATCGGACATCACCAGCCGGTCGCCGATATTGGCAAAGCCCTCGTCCAATTCGTCCTCGGGAAAGAAACGCACTGGATCGTTGCCCTGCCGCTCCACGCGGCCATTGCCGTTGTTGTCCACGAGCCCACTCACTGCGCCGGGCCGATACGCCGCGCCCTGCAAGTGCAACAGATCGCGCAGGGTGCTGCGTAGTTCGAGGCGGTTCAGGCGGCGGATGACCGTTTGGCCGCCGGTGCTCTTGCGCTGCGCGTAGGCCAGCTCCAGCCGCGCGCTGAGGGCGTCGATAAACTGGGCGGTGTCCGCGCGCTCGGGTTGCGCGGCTTTCTTGGGCGGCATCTCGCCGAGGTTCAATTGATCCAGCACATCCTGCCAAATCTCCAGCGTGCGCCGGTCGGTGAGGTCGGTGCCCAATGTATCGAAACGAATTTCGTTCTTCTGCTTGTCCGGTCCGTGACACTCGAGGCAGTGCGTGCGCAGAAATGGTTTCAGCGCATTGAGTGCCTTGTCCGCACGCGCTTGGCCAAGCGGCCAGACGACGGCGAGCAGCAGGAGAAACGCGATGCCGCGCGGGCGGTTCATGATTTCCGCTCGAGGCCGGTCAGGGTGCCGGAGCTGGTGCCAAAGCGGTCGGCTTCCACACCGAAGTTCTGCAGCATGGACAGCAGCAGGTTCGCCGCCGGCACGCGCTGGGCATCTTCTTCTGGATAAATCTTCGACTCGCCGTGCTTGAAGCCGCCGCCCGCGAGCAGCAGCGGGAGGTTTTTCGTGGAGTGCGTGCCCGTGGCCATGCCGCAGCCGAAGAACACCATCGTGTGATCGAGCAATGTGCCGCCGTTGATGGGATCCGGGTGCGCCTTGAGCAGGTCAAGCAGGTGCGCCATCTGCGTGGTCATGTTGGCCTCGATCTTCATCAGCGCACTGGTGTGGCTGTCGCGATTGCCGTGATGCGAAAAACCGTGGTAGCCGCCGTTGAGCCCGAAGTCGCCATTCACAAAACCGGACGAAAGCGTGATCGCTCGCGTGGAGTCGGTCTGGATCGCCAGCGCAATCAGCTCTATCATCGCCTTGAGATCGGCCGCCGTGCCCTTGCCTTGAGGCGGCTCGGGCTGATCGGTCTTCGGCTTGGGCTGGTCGATCCACGGCTCCTGTTGCACGATCTTTTTCTCCAGCGACCGCACCGAGTCGAGGTACTCCTCAAACTTGTGCTGATCCTGCTTACCGAGCTCGCCCTTCACCGCTTTCGCCTGCTCCAGCACCACATCCAAAATACTGCCGTGCAGCTTGAATTGCTGCCGTTGCTTGGCCTTGGCTGCGGCCGGTTCCTCGAGGAACAAGGCGCGATACGTTTGCCGCAAATCAATCGCCGGCACCTGCACTCCCGTACGCGTGAAGCTGGTGAAATTGGCTTCATTCACGCGAACCGTCAGCGACGGAAACCGCGTGGCCGCGCCCACGTGTTCGGCCATTTTCTGGTCGAGGCTGATATTGCCTTCCGGAAAACCCGCCGCCAGATGCGGCCGCACACCACTGAGCAGCACAGGCACGCCCTGATGCCCGCCCGTGTTGCCGTGGTCGAGATTGGAGAAGACCGTGAAATCCCTGCGATGCCGCTCAAGCGGATTCAGCGTCGGCGGCAACACGTAATCCGTGCCCGCCGTGGCAGGGAAAAAGCCCTTCTTATAAATACCGTAATTGTTCGACAAACAAACAAACCGCTTCACCGGCCCTGCACTCTTGGCGGCCTTTTGCGCCGCGCGCAGGGCAGGCATCGACTCAAGCAGCGGCAACGCAATGGCCACGCCAGCGCCCTTCAAGAAATTTCGTCTGTCAACGTTCATCAAAGCAACACTCCGCTTAGCCAAGCGCTTGGCCAAGCGAACGAAGTGAAAAAACTGAAGAGAGATCCTCCCCCCGTCAACCTTTCGCCGGATGGTTACTTTAGTGAATTTTCAAACCGAAAACAAATCGTCGAAAACCGTTGAGAACATTGAGTTTTGGAAATTTCGGTGAATTTTGTAAATACAAAGCACAGAAAACATCACCGTCCCTCATCTGATGAATTCATTGTGATTCATCAATCTTAAATGTCCAAACAGACCCAATTATCGGAACTTATTCAGATGAATTTAGCCTCTCTCTCTGCTTTTAATGCTTAAATTCGTAACCTTTGTATCAGCCAACGTGTTTAAATAGACGACCATGAAAATACTTGAATGGAAATCATTTGCTATAGGTGTATTGTTAACTACTACTGTAGTTCTCAGTACAGGTGCTTCAAATAAACCTACTAATAAGAACCTTTTGGAAAAAATTGAAATTTTGTCGTGGGACAAAAATCAGCAATGGGAGTTTAAAACATCCAATGGCAAGAAAATCCCTAAGGGATGGGAACCCTTTGCTTACGATAGTAACGATAATTTTGATCCACTTCTCTTACGTCGCCGCATCAAATAATCAATTTAGCTTAATTTATCTCATGATAATATAATTATAACTCTTTCGATTTGTTCTTAGAGATTTTGAAGTTCCCTTTGATTCTCTTACTTCTTCTGTTCCAAACGTTCTTAGACCTAAATCTCAATTAAGTACGACCTACGTATGAGTGTGTTTGTCCTCTCTCACAAAGGTGGAGATACAGAGACATCGATGAGTAGAGAGA
>DKGH01000211.1 GCA_002453165.1 Verrucomicrobia bacterium UBA6775 | reverse complement strand
GGATCGATTTTGCGATCTCCCATTTGCTTGGGATACTTCGCACCAGCCACTTCGAGGAACGTCGCCATGAAATCAATGAGATGTCCCGGCTGATGCGTGATGCTTCCGGCCTTGGCCTTCAACCCTGCCGGCCAGTGCGCGATGAGCGGCGAACTGATTCCTCCCTCGTGCTGGTTCTGCTTGTAGAGGCGAAACGGCGTGTTGCCTGCGTGCGCCCAACTGGCGTCATAAGTCCAATAGGATTTCGGATCCCACGGCTTGAGGTCTGGCCGGCGCGTGCGCTCGAACGGGCACGCCCCGTTGTCTGCACAAAATAAAAACAGCGTGTTCTCCCACTCGCCCTTGGCCTTAAGTCTGGCAACGATGCGGCCAATCTCAGCATCCATCACCTCCACCATCGCGGCGAAAACCTCCATGCGATCCGCCTCCCATCGCTGTTCCTTTGCACTGAGGCTGTCCCACGCCGGGATGTGCGCCGGGCGCGGGCTGAGTTTGGTTTTCTCCGATATGATCCCGAGTTTGAGTTGCTTGGCGTATCGCGTTTGACGCAGGACATCCCAGCCGCCGTCGTAGGCACCGTCCCATTTTTTCACATCCGCCTCCGGTGCGTGCAGCGGATAGTGCGGCGCGTTGAACGCCACGTAGAGCAGAAACGGCTCCTCCCTCACCGTGGCTTCATCCAGAAACTTTAGCGCAAAATCACCCTTCGCATGAGTGGTATAAAACGGGCGCCCATTGAGCGTCTTGGGCACCTCGAATTTCTCGCTGTTCAATCGAAACGTGTTGTCGCCGGTAAAAAAATTACATGCGCCGGACAGGTGCCCCCAGTACCGATTAAAACCAAAATCCGTCGGCTGTTTGTCCAAGTGCCACTTGCCGACCATTGTGGTGAAATACCCCGCTTGGCCAAGCACCTCGGCAATAGTCGCGCCTCGGCTCAGCTTCGCTCCGCCTGCCTGATCACAGTACAACCCGGTCAACAAACTCACGCGGGAGGAGTGGCACTTGGCCGTATTGTAAAATTGTGAAAAGCGAAGTCCCTTGCTCGCAAGAGCATCCAAATTTGGCGTGCGAATCTCCGCCCCGTAGCAACCCAGATCGGCAAACCCAAGGTCGTCCGCCATGATTAGTACGATGTTCGGACGGTCCGCCGCACCCGCCTGTGCGGTCAAACAAACAAAGATGAAACAAAGTAACCGGTTCACCCGGCGAGAATTCCGCAGACACCAGCCACGGTCAACACCCGCTTGGCCAAGCGCTTGGTTTGCTGTGGCCGCTTGGCCAACGCTCAACCCAGCTTGGCCAAGGCGTCATTGAACACCGCACAAGGCCGCATGGCGGCGGTGGCTTTTTCATCGTCCGGATGGTAGTAACCTCCGATATCCATCGGTTGGCCTTGGACTGCGTTCAACTCCTCGACGATGGTGGTTTCGTTTTCGGCGAGGGTGGTGGCGCAGGGGGCGAATTGCGAAGCGAGGTCGGGGTCGTCGGTTTGCGCGGCCAAGGCATCGGCCCAGTAGAGGGCGAGGTAGAAATGGCTGCCGCGATTGTCGAGTTCGCCGGCCTTACGGGAGGGGGATTTGTTTTCGTCGAGGAACTTGCCGATGGCGTCGTTCATCGTTTTGGAAAGCACGAGCGCTTTGGCGTTGTCGGTCTTCGTGCCGAGGTCTTCGAGGGAGACGGCGATGGCGAGGAATTCACCGAGCGAATCCCACCGCAGATGGTTCTCGGCGTTGAACTGCTGCACGTGCTTGGGCGCTGAGCCGCCAGCGCCGGTCTCGAACAAACCGCCGCCGGCGAGCAGCGGCACGATGGAAAGCATCTTGGCGCTGGTGCCCAATTCCAAAATGGGAAACAGGTCGGTGAGATAATCGCGCAGCACGTTGCCGGTGACGGACACCGAATCAAGCCCGTCCTTGCAGCGCTGGCAGGTGACCTTGGTGGCCTCGACGGGCGACAGGATTTCGATGTCGAGCCCGTCCGTGTTATGCGCGGGCAGGTACTCGTTCACCTTGGCGATGAGATTGCGGTCGTGTGCGCGGTTTTCGTCCAGCCAGAAAATCGCCTTGGCGCCGGTGGCGCGGGCGCGAGTGACGGCAAGCTTCACCCAATCGCGAATGGCCACGTCTTTCGTCTGGCACATGCGCCAAATGTCGCCGGCTTCTACGGCGTGACTGAGCAGGGTGTTGCCCTCGGCATCCACCACGCGCACGGAGCCGGCGCGCGGGATCTCAAAAGTCTTGTCGTGAGAGCCGTATTCCTGCGCCTTCTTGGCCATGAGACCGACGTTGGACACATTACCCATCGTGGTGACATCAAACGCACCGTTGGCCTTGCAGAAATCGATCGTCTCGCGATACACGCCGGCGTAGCTGCGATCGGGGATCACCGCCTTGGTATCGCACGGCTGGCCGTCCGGTCCCCACATGCGGCCGGAGGTGCGGATCATTGCGGGCATCGAGGCATCGATGATGATATCGCTCGGCACGTGCAGATTAGTGATGCCGCGATCGGAATCGACCATCGCCAACGCCGGCCGCTCGGCGTACAGCACGTCGATGTCCGCCTTGATGGCGGCCTGTTGATCAGCGGGCAGTTCGTCGAGCTTGGCGTACAGGTCGCCAATGCCATTGTTCGGCTCGAAGCCAATCGACTCCAGCGCCGCCGCGTGCTTTTCCAGCACGGGCGCAAAAAACACGCTTACGCAATGGCCGAAAATGATCGGATCACTCACCTTCATCATCGTGGCCTTCATGTGCAGCGAAAAGAGAACGCCCTGTTCGCGGGCCTCGGCCACCTCGCGCGCCATAAACTCGCGCAACGCCTTGGGGCTCATCACGCTGGCATCGATCACCTCGCCCTCGAGTAACGCAAAGCCATCCTTGAGAACCGTCGTCTCGCCATCACCCTCCAGCTCAATGCGCACGGCACCAGCCGCGGCCATCACGTGCGATTGTTCGCTCCCGTAAAAATCGCCGCCGTCCATGTGCGCCACGTGGCTCTTGGAATCGGCCGACCACGCGCCCATCGAGTGCGGGTTCTTTTGCGCATACGCCTTCACCGGCGCCGCCACGCGCCGATCGGAATTGCCCTCGCGCAAAACAGGATTCACCGCACTGCCCAGCACCTTCGCATACCGCACGCGCAGGTCCTTCTCCGCATCCGTCTGCGGCTCCTCGGGAAAGTCCGGCACGGCAAACCCGTTCGCCTGCAGCTCCTCAATCGCCGCCACCAACTGAGGGATGGACGCGCTGATGTTCGGCAGCTTGATGATGTTCGCCTCCGGCTTCTTGGCCAGCTCGCCCAGCTCGGTGAGCACATCGGGGATGCGCTGCTCCTCGGTCAGGCACTCGGGAAAATTGGCGAGGATGCGTCCGGCCAGCGAGATGTCCTTCAGCTCGAACTCAATGCCCGAGCTTTTTGTGAACGCGCGCAGAATCGGCAGCAGCGACTGCGTCGCCAACGCCGGCGCTTCATCGGTCTTGGTGTAAATGATCTTTGCAGTGGACATGCGAAATCCCCCTGAAGGGGCGAGACGTCTACCAGTTTCCGTCACCCGTGTAAACTCCTCCCCCGACAGTCCACCACAACGAAGCGCCATTTCAACAAACACAGTTGGCGTGATCGATATCTGATTTAGGGAAGAGAGCGAGGAACGAAAACCACCGTTTAGTGGTACCCGCAGCAAGAGTTGAACTTGCACCCCATTGCTGGGACATGAACCTGAATCATGCGCGTCTACCAATTCCGCCACGCGGGCATCGTGGGAATCCCCGATAAGAGGCCGGAGTTCCTGCATTTCTTCGGCAAATGCCCTAGCTTGAGACGGACTTTAAACAGACGTATTTTTGCAGTTTCCCGATACCAA
>DKGH01000028.1 GCA_002453165.1 Verrucomicrobia bacterium UBA6775 | reverse complement strand
GTCACGCCGCCGTCGGTCGAGCGCAGCATCCATGTGCCAAGTTGCGCCTTGCGTTCGGCGGCACTGATGCGGTGATGCGCGCCCCGCCAGCGCGCCTGCCGTGCGGCGTCCCAATTGTTGACGGCGCCGCTGTCGAAATAATGCTCGTAGGCCAGCGACGAAAATGTGGTGGCGAGCAGCGTGCCCTTGGTTGTCTCGAGGATGCCGGCGTCGCGGTCGTCGATCGCGAGGTCGAGCAGCACCCGGGGATACGTCCACGTTTTACCGTTGTCATCCGAGCGCATCAGTTCCACCTGTCCAAACGGGCAGACGTGTCCCTCGCGTCCGCCGGTGCAGATGAGCAGCAACTGGCCGTTGCGCCGGCGGGTCAGCGTCGGCCAGCCGTGGTAATGGTTGGGCCGCAGACTGACGACACGGATGTCGTGGATCTTGGCCAAGGGCTTGGCCGCATGTGTGAGGATGTACGGGGACAGCACCGCGCCGAGGCCAAGCGCAGCGGAATGATGCAGCGCCCGGCGTCGAGAAAGAGGCTGAGACTTCATGGCCAAGACGGTAGTGGATATTCAGCGCTTGGCCAAGTACGCTTGGGTCATGGCCAGTTTATCCCCTGCAAAGTTGTACCACTACCGGGCCACCATCATGGCAGTGTACGATGGCGACACCTTTACTGCGGCCGTCGATCTCGGCTTCAAGGTCACCGTGCGCGGCGAGAAAATCCGGCTCTCGCGGATCAATGCGCCGGAGATTCGCGGGGCCAATCGCAAGGCCGGTTTGGCGAGTCGCGATTTTCTGCGTGAACTGATTCTCGGCAGGGAGGTGTTGCTGCAAAACCATCCGCGACAAGCGCGGCAAGTACGGCCGCTACCTCGGCGAAATCGTCGTGAAACAGGGCCGTCGCAACGTGAACGCGAACGACGCTTTGGTCCAGGCCGTCCACGCGGAGTATGTTGGGTATTGAGGGCCGATGGGTCGTATGGGACCGATAGGACTTATTAGCTCGGCTGCGGATTACGGCGGCTCGCCTTGAAGATGGTCAGGCCGATCAGGATCGGGATGGCGCTCAGGAGGGTCATCACGATGATGATGAGGGCGAGTTGGGCGTCGTCCATCGGGTGCGCCGCCGGCTTGAATTCCAATTCGGCAACAACTGGTAGGTGATCGGAGGCATCCGTTTGCGGCACGTCCGTCCAGCGGAGTTTGAAGTTTTTCGAATCGGAAACCCAGACGTAATCGATCCGCCGGGTTGGGTTATCGCTGGTCATCGTCAGGCCAGGGCCCTGTCCAACGAGTTCCCATGAGTCGAACCAGTTTTCACTCATGCGCTTGTGCAGTTCGCTGTCGGGTGTGTCGTTGAAGTCGCCGCAGAAGATGATTGGCAGGTCTTCGTATTTTAAGAACAACTCATCAAACTGCGTCTGGCTGAACAGCCGTTCGCCCTGGTCCCTCGTGTGGTCGAGGTGCGTGCCGGCGAACAGCAGTCTCCCCTGGCCAACGTCGAGCACGGCCTGCAGGACGCCGCGCGGTTCACCATCGCGTGCCTGCTTGAGTACGTGGTTTTCGTATGACTCAATCGGGTGTTTGCTGAGGATGGCGGTGCCGTATTTGCCACCCTGAAAATCGAGGTTGGCCCCGAATGCGACGTGCATGTTGGTGCGCTTGGCCAACTCGGCTGCCATGTCGATGCCACCGGTGCGCTTCGTGTTTTGGTCGACCTCCTGCAGGGCGACCGCGTCTGCGTTTGCGTCCGTGATGACTTTGGCGATACGGTCGAGATCGACCTTCCCATCCAGCCCCTCCCCGTGATGGATGTTGTAGGTCATCACGCGGAAAATAATCGGCGAGACCTTGGGTGGCTTGCAGCCGGTGAGGGCGAACAGGGAAAGGACGATCAGAGACAGGCCAAGCGGAATCCGACTCCAGCGCTTGGTCAAGCGGGTTGGTTTGGATTCTTTTTCGGGGACAGGAATGTCCCCGCTCCTTTCCCGGACTCGCGGGCTCGTCCCTCCGGTGTCAAAAAAGGCAGGCGCCACTTTTTGTGGCAGCCTGCCTTTTCGTCGGGAAAATGAAATCAAGTCAGCGGGGGACTATTTCTTTTTTTGGCGCTTGAGGCGGAAGTCGCCAGGGCGCTTGTTTTGCTTGGGCCAGTAGTCCTTGGAGCGGAAGCTGTACTCCTTCGGGTCAAACTTGCCGGGGAGGTCCACTTTCGTGCCACCCTTGGGAATCTCGAGGTCGAGCAGCCAGTAGACGCCGTTGACCATCATGCGGCGGGAGCCCTCGACAACGAAGTCGGTGGAGGAGCCCATCGTCGTCGTGTAGACGCGGCCCTTCTTGCCGCCGGGCACCTGATAGCTTTTGGTCCAGGTCACCGGCATCATGGGGTCGTTCTTTTTGCCCTCGACGGCCTCGTCATCGGTCGGCTTCAGGCCGAAGTGAATGTCGTTCGTGCGTGGGCCCTTGCGCTTGGTCACCTGCCCGAGAATGATGTGCTGCGATCCCTCGGCCAATGGCAACCGCACGCCGTATACATCGCTCGGGCCCCAGATGTCGCCGTTCTTGATGCCGCGGGTGGTCGGGTGTTTTTCCGCGCCCGGGGCGATGATGCCGACGGTGCTCTCGGTTTTGTGACCGCCGTGGTGGTTCTTCCAGAAATCACCAAGTACCAGTTTGCCGAAGCCACCCTGCCATTCCTTCTTCGGGCCGTTGTAGCCGTTGCTGTAATGGGCGTAGGTCTTATTGCCGCCGATGTTGAAGGCGTGGGTGGCAGTTCGCACGCCGATCACCGGTTTGCCGGTCTTGAGGTAGGCGTCGATGTGGGCCATCTGATCGTCCGGCAGGTCGCGGAAGCGGGTGCCGATGACCATCAGGTCAGCTTCCTTTAATGCCTCAAGGCCGGGGATGTTGTTGCGGTTGTTTGGGTCGACCAGCCCGCTCTTGGGGTCGATGGCAAACACCACGCGGCAGTTGAAGCCGTGGAATCGCGAGAGGATGCCGGCCAGCAGTGGCATGGCTTCCTCGGAGCGATACTCCTCGTCACCGGAGATGAGGACGATGTTTTTGCCCTTGCCGGGGCCTTTTCTGCCCTTGTAATCCAGCCACTGTTTCGGCGCTGCAGAAGCGCTCACCGCCGTTACGGCCAACAGGGCAACCAGTAGTTTTGATACGTTTTTCATGTCCTGAGAAAATGGAACTCGAGGCGGGAGACCGTACCGGATGGCAGACCAATTGCAAGCCGTAGCCGTCCGAAATCACTCGCCCGGCGCGGCGGCTTCGCCTAGCGTTTGCGTACACGTGAGCGATAAAAAGCCAGTCAACTTCTGGGGAGTCACCGGGGTCAACCTCCTGGCGTGGCCCGGGCTGGGGACGCTGCTCGCGGGCCGTCGAATCTCCGGCGGCATTCAGGCCATGATGGCGCTCGTAGGTGGATTGCTCACGCTCTGCCTGTTCATCGTCCTGTTCAACTTCGCATTTCACGGCATGGACTCCAACGACCCGATCGACCCGAGAGTGTTTCTTCAGCAAAACAAATCGTTGATCATCCCGGGGACGATCGGCTTCGGCATGCTGGTTTTGGCATGGTGCTGGGCGGCGGTCAGTTGCTACCAGATTGCCAAGGAACTTAAAAGCGAGGCGGGTTCATGAGTGCTCCCGAGCCGGAAATCCTCCTCGGCAAACTCACCCGCCGTGAGTTCCGCGAACGAATGGCCTCCGGTAAACTGGCCGGTTGCCTCATCCCGGTTGCGGCGATCGAGCAACACCTCGAGCACATGGCGATGGAGCACGATTGGCGCAGCGTCGGGCTCGTCACCCGGGCCGTGGCGCAGCAGTTGGCCCCGCGCGTCCTTGTTGCCGAAGGGTTGATGTGCGGGATCAGCGAGCATCACATGCGGCATCCCGGCACGCTAACGCTCAGCCCCGGCACCTTCCTTGCCGTGCTGGGCGACATGATCGACAGCATGGTGCGCGCCGGGTTCAAGAACATCATCGTCGTCAACGGGCACGGCGGAAATATCGAGCCGGTGCGCGGCACATGGGATCAATTCCTGAGACGGTTCGAGGGCGTGAACCTGCACTTTCTCTCGTATTGGGATACGCTTGGCCAAGCGGACGCCGACGAACTGCTACAGGGTGCCAAGCGCATGCCGGACGATTTGCCGGGGCACGCCCAGGAATTCGAGACCTCCATCGCCTTGGCCAAGTTCCCCGAGAACGTGCGTGCCGATGCGGTGGCCGATCAAACGGACCCGAACCCCGGACTGGCCACGGCGGAGCAGGGGGAGGAGTGGTTCGAGCGGGTCACCGAGCGCTTGGCCAAGTTCGTCGGCGAAGTGATCGATGGTGAACGGCAGTCCGAGGCTCCGCCGTTTCATACGTAGCGCCTGGTCAAGCGGTGGTGATAATTTGCGAACTCGCGGGCTCGTCCCTCCAGCGCATGCCAAGCGCGAGACGATTTCGCTACTTTATCTCGCCCCAGATTTTTTTCTGAATTTCGAACATCCTGGGGTCGTGTTCCTTTAGCTCGGCGCGGACGAAGGGGTAAAAATCGTTCACGCCAAGGTACGCTTCGGTGCTCTCGGCGAAATATTCCATCGGGGTGGTGAGCGCGTAATGCTTCACAGTGCGGCCGGTGTAGAGCAGCACCTTGTCGTAGCTGCCGTTTTTCTTGATTTCGTTGTAGGCGTCGGCGACCGGCTTGTTTTTGAAACCGCCCTCTAGCACCTGGTCGTGATAGGCGTGTGCCAGTTCGTGCAGTATGACGTACGGGTGCTTGGCCCATTGGCCGCGGCTGAGCAGCGCCTTGGCGCGGGGGATGTGCACATGCTTGACGAGCCGTGGGTCGTGTCGATTGGCGCGGAGCCATGTTGCGCCAGGGTGATACTGCATGGAACTGAGCGGCTCGTAATGGTAGTCGAGCCAGATCGGGAGTTTTTGCAGATCCTTCACCTTGGCCTCGGGGAGAATGTACTTGATGCGCTGCAGGTGGTTGGCCAGCGCCTTGAAGACGTCTTTTTTAAATTCCCTGTGCTCCTTCTTGAGCAGCTTGGGATCGACCTTGATTGTCCAGCCCTCAAGTTTTTTCGGAATCGGATCGTAAAACTTTTTCTCCTTCTCATCGGCCTGCGCCTGGCCAAGCGTCCCGAGGGAGATGGCGGCGATGAGTACGGTTTGTTTGATGTTTTTGAACATGAAATTATTTGTCGTTTAGCTTGATCAGCGCTTGGCCAAGCGCGTCGCCGATGAGGAAATAGCTCTCGGCGTTGCCGTACCAGTGGTGCCCGTGGGTGACATTGGGCGACTCCTTGGCCGGCCGGGCGAATTGTGTGGTGGGCACGAACGCGGTGTTCGGGCCAAGCGCCTCGGCGGCGGCCTTTTGTGCGGCGCGAATGGCGAGCATCGATTTACCGGCTTTGGGACCGTCGTTGCCAAGTTCACCGATCACCACCGGCAGCTCCGGTTGCCCGACCTCCTTGCGGATGTCGTTGATGAGATGCACGAGGTTGGCCTGATAATTGTTGCGGGCATCGTCGTTGAACATGTCGTTCCAACCCTGAAACCAGACAAAGCCGCCAAGCACCGGCTTGCGCTTGGCCAAGTGCGGGAACTCATCGCCCAGCTTGGCCAGGGCCTCATGGTATTCGGTCAGCATTTTGTTGTAGAATTCGCCTGTGGTGCCGCCCGCGCTGGGTGGCCGGAAATCCTTGTGAATGCTCTTGCCTCCCCAGGCGGTCTTGATGAGCAGCACCGGTTCGTCGTACGCGTCGCCGACGAGATGGCCCAGTTGAAACTCCGGCCCGATGTGGTGTTTGCCACCGTAGCCAGTGAAGCCAATCGACAGGCCGCCGGTCTTGAGTTCCTCTTTGGTTTGGTAACGGACAAATACATCGTCCCGCACGATCCAGTCGCCGTTGGCATCGGCGATGTGCCTGTAGCGGTCGGCGTGCTCGGAGGTCTTCATCACGTTTTTCAGGATGCCTCGGCCGCCGTTGTAATGCTTGGGGTGATCAAAATCGACGACGCCCTGACCCTGCATGTTAGACTGGCCGGCGAGCCAAAAGACACGCAGCATGTTCGACGGTTTGAGGTGTTTGTCGAGGAATGCGTAGCCGGCGTTTTGCGCCTTTTTGTTGAGCACCATAGCAAGATGGCCAGCGCCCCGGGCGATGTACAAACCGGTGTCCACGCCGGCTGTCTTGAGCGACTCGTGCAGTGCGGTCGGCCCGAGGAAGCCCACTGCCGGATGTTTTTCCGGGTGCACGAGCGCATCGATCGAGCCGTTGTAAAAGAAAATCGGCGAGTCGTTTTTGTCGACGAA
>DKGH01000079.1:29542-31147 GCA_002453165.1 Verrucomicrobia bacterium UBA6775 | reverse complement strand
AGCCTGTGGTTGGGGAAGGCGAACACGCAGATGTTGAGGAGCCCGAGAATGAAACAGATGGACAGGATGTAGGGTCTGCGATGGATGATGCCACATCCGAAATGGAATTTTGGCTCGATGGGGTGTTGCCGGAGGTCGTCGATTGTGTGAAATGCGGGAATAGTCTCAAACTGGACGACGAAGAAAAGATGTTCGGTATTTATCACTGTCCCTATTGCAAGGCGAACATCAATCATGCCAAGGGAGAAGTGGTGCTGTCGATATTAGGTGTCATGGAAGATGGGGAAGAAGACGAAGTAGCGGCACCGAAACGCAAACCGATCAAGATCGACTTCAAAGCATTGATGCCATACGCGGCGTTATTGGTATTCTCAGCAGGGTTGATTTACGGGGTCATTAAAACCGCCGATTACATTGACGAGCGTAGAATACTCGCAGTTGAATTGCGTTCGAGAATCAGTGATTTGGTGGATCACATGGAAGAACGCAGGGAAATATTTGTAACACTGCTTGAGAACGAAGAAACCAAGTTGATTCTTGGGCAATTGGAAAGCTTATCAATCAGTGAGTTGAAGGGATTTAGGAAAACCATCGATGCAGAATCCGAGCTAGTTTACGATGAGTGGTTTGAGGATGAAGGCAAAAAAATTGAGACTATAGAGGACAAGGAATATCCGGATGTTAGGCAATCTGTTGCTGATTTTCGAAGCAAAATTCTACAACTCAATGCAAACTTGAAACTGGCGCAAATGGATACGAAAAATCTTTCGAATGCGATGGGTTTGAGCGATTTCGAAAGACGACAGGGCGCTCAACTGATCAAGGGGCATGTTTATGAAATCAATCAGTCTCTTAATGAAATTAGCGAGGATCAGGCGATAAAAAATGGATTAGTAGCCACAAATGTCGTTGAAAATCTCATTTCATTAAAAAATAAGGTGGAAGATTTTAACTTTCATTCTGCGCGTGAGGCGGTGCGCGAATTCATGGGAATTTCAGAAGAATCATATGTGTTGAGTGTGTATTTTCCAATAGATAAAAGTGAGGTTGACGAGGCAGTTGCAAACACTGTTTCAGACGAAAATAAATTGAAATATGGAAGCACGCCTTGGAACGCTGAGATACGTTATTGGCGCAAGTCCAAGGATGCTCGCGACATCGACGCTACATATGCAAATTGGGAGAAAACCATTAGAGAGTTTGAGAATCTTCGAGAATCCTTGAGGGAATTTCATGTCAGATTGGGTGAGGTTGTAAATTCACCCCCGGAGGAGTTTAAGCGATTCGATCACGTCTTTCTTGATGGTGGCGCGTTTCGTTTTGCATTGAATAACTTTAATAATCTGGAAGGCGTGCGTGAGTACAAATTTTTGAGCCAATTGATGCAAACACGACTGGAACAGTTGGCGAACAAGTTGGACCCGAATGTTTCAGATTCACTGAGTTACCGTATCCGCCTTCGACAGGCTTCTGCCACAAACATGACCAAATCGGAGGTGAAGAACTTTTATGATGAATTTGACGAATTGTGGGAGCCGTTTCTAGACGATCGAGAGTGGTTCGATCCGGATGAGCTTTCCTCGTATTACCGCTTGGCCAAGCCGA
>DKGH01000079.1:0-29169 GCA_002453165.1 Verrucomicrobia bacterium UBA6775 | reverse complement strand
CCGAGGCTTACCATGATGAGTCGTTCAACCTCCGCAAACGATTAGCTTGTCGTTTGCGCTTGGTTTCGGTAAGGCCAAGCGCTTGGTTTGTGGGAGAACAAGCATTCAAACTTCAATCTTCATTTGAGCCGGCAGGGGATCAGCCGGAGGCTATTCGTAAATTGACCGAGGGGCTTCGGGCTGGGGCGGAACACCAGACGTTGCTTGGTGTGACCGGTTCGGGGAAAACGTTTACGGTGGCCAACGTGATCCAAAACTTGGCCAAGCCGACGCTCATCATTTCCCATAACAAAACGTTGGCAGCCCAATTGTATGCTGAGTTCAAGGGGTTCTTCCCGGAAAACGCGGTGGAATATTTCGTCAGCTATTTCGACTACTACCAGCCTGAGGCGTACATCCCGCAGACGGACACGTTTATCGAGAAGGATTCGAGCATCAATGACGAGATCGAGCGGTTACGGTTGTCAGCCATGAGTTCGCTGCTGGCACGGCGGGATGTAATCGTGGTCGCCAGTGTGTCCTGTATCTATGGCGTCGGGGAAAAACGGGACTTTGAGGACATGGTCATCCGTCTTGGGCTTGGGGAGGAGTTTGGCCGTGAACGCCTACTTTCCCGCTTGGTGGAAATCCAATACGAACGGAACGATATTCAGTTTGAGCGCGGGCATTTCCGGGTGCGAGGAGACACGGTGGAAGTGCGTCCGGCTGAACTTGAGGAGGGAATCCGTATAGAATTTTTCGGGGACGAGATCGATCGGATCACCCGTTTTGATCCGTTAACGGGGAATATGCTCGAGTCGCTGCCCGGCGTGATTATATTCCCGGGTAAGCAATTCGTCACGCCAATGGAGAACATCAAGCGTGCCTCCAAGACAATCCGCGATGAGTTGGGCGAGCGGATTGCAGAACTGGAAAAGCAGAAGAAGCTGCTCGAAGCCCAGCGTATCCGAATGCGCACGGAGTACGACTTGGAAATGATGATGGAGATGGGGTTTTGTTCCGGCATCGAGAATTATTCCCGTCACTTGAACGGCCGTCCTCCGGGATCGAGGCCGAGCACATTGCTTGATTTTTTTCCGAAAGACTTCCTGTTGGTGGTCGACGAGTCACACGCCACCGTGCCGCAGGTCGAAGGCATGTTCGCCGGTGATCGCTCCCGAAAAACGGTACTGGTGGAGCATGGATTTCGACTCCCAAGTGCCCTCGATAATCGCCCGTTAAATTTTAAGGAATTTCAGGCGCTGCAAAACCAGACGCTTTACATCAGTGCGACTCCGGCCAAGCGCGAGATCGAATGGGCCAGGGGCAGGGTGGTCGAACAGATTGTTCGGCCAACAGGCTTGGTGGATCCGGAGATCACCATCAAGCCGCTAAAGGGGCAGATAGATGATTTAATTGAGGAGGCTCGCAAGCGGGTGGACTTGGGCGAACGAGTGCTCGTAACCACGTTGACCAAGCGCACGGCTGAGGAGTTGACCGATTATCTCGCGGACATTGGTGTGAATGTGCGTTACCTGCACAGTGACATTGGTGCGATCGAACGGGTCGAGATATTGAGGGAACTACGTCAGGGCGAATTCGATGTGCTCGTCGGGATAAACCTTCTTCGTGAGGGATTGGATATTCCCGAGGTGTCATTGGTGGCGATCTTGGATGCGGACAAGGAAGGGTTTTTGCGATCCACAACCAGCTTGGTTCAAACGGCTGGCCGTGCTGCTCGGCACTTGAACGGGCGGGTTATTCTATATGCGGATGACAAGACTCGAAGCATACGGGAGTTTTTGCGCATCTCAGATTATCGCCGAAAACGCCAACTGGAGCACAACGAAAAACACGGCATTACACCTAAAAGCGTTAGTCGCCCCATCGAACAGCGACTGGGTGACAAATATGGTAGCAGCGAAAAATCGGCGGCGACTTTTCGGGAAACCGCAGGAGATTTGGATGTTGTGGAGACTATACGCGAACTTGAAAAAGAGATGCTCGAGGCAGCCGAGAAATTGGAATTCGAAAAGGCAGCGCTCCTGCGCGATCAAGTCAACGAACTTAAAAATCTGACCGGCGAGTCAACTGGCACTGAGAAGAAGTCGAGCGCAGTCTCCTATCTGCCCAAAAAGAAAACCAAGCGTAGTCTATAATTCGCCCGCTTGGCCAAGAGTCAGGTCTTGGTGTAGACCTCGGCGCCTTGCTTCGCAAACTCGGCGGATTTCCCCCGCATACCTTCCTCGATCGCCTGCTCGTCGGTGAGGCCGTTTTCTGCGGCGTATTGGCGGACATCCTCGGTAATTTTCATTGAGCAAAAGTTGGGGCCGCACATGCTGCAGAAATGCGCCTGCTTGGCTCCGTCGGCGGGGAGGGTTTCGTCGTGAAACTCACGGGCGCGTTCAGGGTCGAGGCCGATGTTGAATTGATCCTCCCAACGGAATTCGAACCGGGCCTTGCTGAGTGCATTGTCGCGGTACTGAGCGCCGGGATGCCCCTTGGCCAAGTCGGCGGCGTGCGCGGCAATCTTATAGGTGATCACCCCTTCCTTGACGTCCTGTTTGTTGGGAAGACCGAGGTGTTCCTTGGGGGTGACGTAACAGAGCATCGCACACCCGTACCAACCGATCATCGCCGCGCCGATACCGCTGGTGATGTGGTCATAGCCGGGGGCGACGTCCGTGGTTAGAGGGCCAAGCGTGTAAAACGGAGCCTCGTCACACCACTCGAGTTGCTTGGTCATGTTGTCGTGGATCATGTGCATGGGCACATGACCGGGACCTTCGTTCATCACCTGCACCCCGAGCTCCCAGGCGCGCCGGGTGAGGTCGCCCTGTACTTTTAGTTCGCCAAACTGCGCTTCGTCGTTGGCGTCGGCGATGGAGCCGGGGCGCAGGCCGTCGCCAATGCTGAAACTTACATCGTATGTGGCGCAGATTTTGCAGATATCATCCCAGTGGGTGTAGAGGAAATTTTCCTTGTGATGCGCGAGACACCACTTGGCCATGATGGAGCCACCGCGGCTGACGATGCCGGTCATGCGCTTGGCTGTGAGCGGCACAAACCGCAATAGGACACCGGCGTGGATCGTGAAGTAGTCGACGCCCTGTTCCGCCTGCTCGATCAAAGTGTCCCGGAAAATCTCCCACGTCAGATCCTCGGCGCGGCCATCGACCTTTTCGAGGGCCTGATAGATCGGCACGGTGCCGATGGGTACGGGGGAGTTGCGCATTATCCATTCACGAGTCGCGTGGATATTCTTGCCGGTGGACAAATCCATCACGGTGTCTGCACCCCACTTGGTGGCCCATCGCATTTTTTCGACTTCCTCCTCGATGCTCGAGGCGACGGCGGAGTTGCCGATGTTGGCGTTGATTTTGACGAGGAAATTGCGGCCGATGATCATCGGTTCGATTTCCGGATGGTTAATGTTAGCCGGGATGATGGCCCGCCCCCGGGCGACCTCGTCCCGGACAAATTCAGGAGTAATCTCCTTCGGAATGTTCGCCCCCCATGGATTGCCGGGGTGTTGGTGGTGGAGTGAGTTCGCCTGCGCTTGGCTTTCCTCACGCAGCTTGGCCAAGCCCATGTTTTCCCGGATGGCAATGTATTCCATCTCCGGGGTGATGATCCCCTGCTTGGCGTACCAAAGTTGGGTAACCGGATGACCGGCGGAGGCGCGCAGCGGCCTTCGTTTCAGGCCGGGAAATTCCGTAAGGCGATTGCCCTTTTCGCGCTGGGTGGCATGTTCGGCGTGTGTCTCGGAGAGGTAGCCGTTGTCGATGGGCTTGGCTTGGCGCCCGTCGTACTCCTCGACATCGCCCCGGGCTCGTATCCATTTGTCGCGCAGAAGGGGAAGGCCATCGTCCACGTTGCCTTCGAAAGCAGGATCTCCCCACGGTCCACTTGTGTCGTAAACGCGGATGGGGGCGTTCTCCTCCGTGTCGCCGTTGAGGGACTTGGTTGGGTTGAGGGCGATCTCGCGCATCGGCACGCGGATGTCCTTGTGTTGTTCGCCTTCAACATAGACACGGGTTGAGTTGGGCAACTGGTCCCGACTGGACGGCTCGAAGGAATCTTTTGACGCGATCATTTTGAAAATTCCGAGAACGGGAAGAGGCGGTGAATCCCTACGTCGGTCAGCCGAATCAGGTTCAATGGGTCATCCGCACACCGGCGCGGATTTCTCAGCCTTTTGCCAGCATCGGCCGGTTGGCTCCCCGTTCACTTGCGGACACAGTCCGTTGCCCGTGCGGATGTGTCAAGGGAACTTGGTGCCTTGGCCAAGCGCTTGGCCAAGACAGATAGCAAAAAGGGCAGGAGTTGCCTCCTGCCCCTTTCGTCAAAATGTTTCGAGATTACCAGCTTGGATTTTCCGGGAGGCAGCCGTCGAATTCCGCGAACAATTCCTCCTCGTATTCCCCGGCGTAGGTGCCGGCGAAAAATCGGTCGAGGGCTTCACCGTGCAGGCGTTCCCACGAATCCTCCTCGCGGCCGGGCAGGATTGGAAAAAACAGGACGCCGTTGGCCTTGGCTGCCTTGTGGTCGCCGGGTGCGTCGCCGATCATCAGGATTTTCTCGGCGGCGTAATTGTCGACCGCAGCGAATTTCAAGTGCTCGGTTTTGGTGCCCATCTCCTGACCGGCGATGATTTCGACGAATTTTGAAATATCGTGCTCGGCCCACTCACGCTCGAGCGCGTCGCAGGGAGTCTGGGAAATCACCATCATGTCCGCTTGGCCAAGCGCTTTCTCAAGCGTCTGACGAAGGAGCGGAAACGGAGGCACGCCGTGAACGATGTCTGCCACCTGTTCGTTGACGCCGTCAGACCAAACCTTGATGTGGGCGAGACCTTCGTTGCCGCCCTCAACCTCGGCGGCCAGCGTGGCGTTGCCAAGTTTGGTCTCACGCTCCATCCATTCGTCGAGCGCGGGGTAGCTTGGTACGTTGACGTTGCGGGCCTGTACCTCGGGGCGGTCGCGAAGGAGATTCAACGCTCGGGTGAGGGCTGGGAAACGATTTGCACCGCGTGTCTTGGAGTAAAGATTGACGAAGTCCCAAACCTCGCGGGCGTATTTGCTGACGGCCTGCAGGTTGTGGTGTTTCACAAACATCGGCGCGAAACATTCCTTGTGTTTGATCTCCATCGAGTCGAACACGCAGCCATCGGAATCGATGCCGATGAAGAAGTCGTGCTTCGGCTGGAAATCGCGGAGTACTTGGGCGGGGTCGCTCATGGATCAGGCGTCGTATGTCGTGGAGGAGACGTCGCCGCCGCGGCCGGTCCAGTTGGTGTGGAAATACTCGCCGCGCTCCCGGTCGATGCGCTCGTAGGTGTGCGCGCCGAAGTAGTCGCGTTGGGCCTGCAGCAGATTGGCCGGGAGTCGTTCGCTGCGGAAGGCGTCGAAAAAGTTGAGCGCGGTCGAGAATGCCGGTGCCGGGATGCCTTTCTTGGCTGCTGTGGCGACGACGTTGCGCCAGCCGCGCTGGGACTTGCGAATCTCGCGCTTGAAATGCGGGTCGAGCAACAGATTTGGCAGGCGTTTGCGCTTGTCGAAGGCCTCCTTGATTTTGCCGAGGAATTGGCTGCGGATAATGCAGCCGCCGCGCCACATGAGCGCGATCTCGCCGTAGTTTAGCTTCCAACCGTACTCGGCAGCCGCAGCACGCAGCAACATGAACCCCTGCGCGTAGGAGATGATCTTCGAGGCGTAAAGCGCGCTCCGGATGTCGTCGATGAACTTGGCTCGGTCGGTGCGAATGACGGACTTGGGGCCGCGCAGTTTCTTCGATGCGGCCACGCGATCATCCTTCATCGCGGAGATGCAGCGTGAGAAAACAGCCTCACCGATGAGCGTGATCGGGATGCCAAGCTCGGCGGAGTTGATGACCGTCCACTTGCCGGTGCCTTTTTGGCCGGCGGTATCGAGAATCTTTTCAACCAGTGGTTCGCCGTCTTCATCCTTGTAGCCAAGAATATCGCGGGTGATCTCGATAAGGTAGGAGTCGAGGTCGCCTTCGTTCCATTCAGCGAAGACCTGATGCATTTCGTCGGCTGTCATGCCGAGGCCCTCCTTCATCAGGTGGTAGGCCTCGCAGATCAACTGCATGTCGCCGTATTCGATGCCGTTGTGCACCATCTTGACATAGTGGCCGGCACCGTCATTGCCAACCCAGTCGCAGCAGGGCGAGCCGTCCTCGACCTTGGCGGAGATCGCCTGAAAAATGTCCTTCACATGCGGCCAAGCATCCGGGTGACCGCCGGGCATGATCGACGGGCCTCGGCGTGCGCCTTCTTCGCCCCCGGAAACTCCGGTGCCGATGAAAAGCAGGCCGCGCGCCTTCAAGTACTCGGTGCGTCGGATCGAGTCCTGGTAGAGCGAGTTGCCGCCATCGATGATAATGTCGCCGGGCTCGAGGTAGGGGATGACCTGGTCGATGAAATCGTCCACCGCCTGGCCGGCCTTCACCAGCATCATGACGCGGCGTGGGCGTTTCAGGTGGCTGACCATTTCCTCAATCGACCGGGCACCGATGATGTTCGTGCCCTTGGCTTCGCCATCCATGAAGTCGTCCACCTTGGAGACAGTTCGGTTGTAGGCAACGACCGTGAAGCCGTTGTCGTTCATGTTCAGGATCAGGTTTTGGCCCATCACGGCCAATCCGATCAATGCAATATCGCCTTTGGGTTCCATTCCGTTTTTTGTTTATGTGAAATTCTCAGCCACCGAGTTGCAGTCGCTCATCGTCGGCAAGCAGGGAGTCGAGGTTGTCCCAGCGATCTTCGTTCGATGCATTAAACGCGGTGAGGTATACCGCGACCAATTCACGGTCGTATTTTTCCAGCAGCATGTCGACGGCTCCGTTGAGGTTTTCGTCGGACATCGTTTCCGGCAGGTCATCAACCATGCCTTCCTCGTGCTCAATCTCGAGTTTTTCGAGAAAACTGGTCAGCACTTCCTTGTGCTCTTTGAAAAGCCAGCCGCGAATCAGGTTGCCCGCGTGTTCTTCAAAACCGGGCTTGGACAGGGATTGAACAAAATTCTTGTGGCGCCGTTCCTTCGGTTGGCGCGAGAGGAACTCCGGTCGAGCCTTGAGTACCTGTGCCATGGAGACGACCAGCGCCCGGTACACGTCCTTGTTGTTGGTCTGCGTGTCGTCAAGGATTTGGTTCGCCATCTTCGGCGACATAAATCCCATCAACTCGTGAAACGTAAGCATGTTTTCTCTGTAAAATCCCGTTACGGGGTGACCGTCGTCACGGTAATCCCGTGCGCTTGGCTTAGGGATTCGACTTCCTCGCGTTCCAGAAGAATGGTTTTGGAGGATTCGACCGCCAGAACGGCGATCGCGGACGCGGCGCAGGATTCCAGCGAGCGACGCCCAATGCAAGGAATATCGAAGCGCATATCGTGGTTTTTGCGGGCCACTTTTACCGCGACTGCGCCGCCCTTTGGTCCGGCCAATTCGCCACCACGCCGGAGGCAGGCGTCCGTTCCCTCGAAGCCTTCAACAGCCAGCACCGTACCTTCCTTCACCACAATCGATTGGCCGATTTCGAGCCGCGATACTTCCTTGGCCAGACGGCAACCAAACGCGATGTCGTCCTGCTGCTGCCTGCTCAGTTTTGGGCCGAGATGAAAATCCCCGCCCGGCATTGCTTGACCAAGCCACGGCAGGGCGTCGATCAGCGTCACGCCGCCCTTGGCCAATTCGTCGCCGATGGCGCCAAAAATCGTGTGGGCGTTGCGTTCCTTCAATCGAAACAGCATCGCGGCCGTTTTTAAATCGGGGCGAAAATCAAACAGGTTCTTTGGGGCAATCTGGCCGGCCATGACACAGTGGGCCACGTCGCGCCTGCTGAACGCCTTGATGAGCTTGGACAACTGTCCGACTCGAAGCCACTCCACTTCGTCCGTAACCTCCTCGATCTCGGGCGAAGTTTCGTTGTGAAACGCCACCGCGACAATACGCGGCATCCCGAGGCGGCGCGCCTCGCGGGCGATCAGGAGCGGCAGTTCGCGACTTCCCGCGATGATGCCCAGTGACTGGATGTCGGTTTTCTCCACCTGCCGGACAGGGTATGGGCTTGTCCTGATTTCGCAATCGCAATGTGCGCGCTTGGCTAAGCGTAACAGTTCAGGGTTGCCGACTCGAGTCTGAATCTGAACACTTGGCCAAGTGAGATTCGCACCGCAAATTGCTTTCATAATGACTCTTGCGCTTGGCCTGCCCGTTTCCGTGTCAGCGGACGACAAGGCCAGCGTTGAGCACGAAAAACCGGCAGCGAAGAAGGTGGGCGAAAACCTTTACCGGATTGGCGCCGTCACGGTGGATGCGAAGCTTCGTGCGGTGGCGTTTCCGGCCAAGGTCAATCAGCTCGTTGGCCTGATCGAGTACGCCATCGTCACCGAGACCGGCAAGGTGCACGAAAGTTTTCTATCCACCAAGGTGAAGCCAAGCGACATTCACGCGGGATTGCTACTGCTTGGCGTGAAGATGCCGGCAAAGGTTTACGTTGAGGTTTCGTGGCAGGTGGACGGAAAATGGAAACGAAAGTTCATCCACGAATGTGTTGCCCAGTATCCGCTGGAGGCGGCGTCCGAACTGGATGACAAGGTCACCGAGCAATCGTTTGATCTGAAGTCAACGGAGTGGAAGTGGACCGGGGCGCGCTCCCGAAACGGAAAACTTACCGCCGATGAGAGCGGTTCCATCCTGAGTCTGCAGCCGGACATGGACGCACTTGCGTTAATCGAGCCCATGGTCGACACATCCCGTAACGGGTCGCATGTCTGGCCGAAGCGCACGCCAAAGCTTGGTTCGTCCGTGCAGGTGTTTGTGCGGTTGGATCCTCCGAAAAAAAGGCCTCCGGCAATCGTTAAATAGCCTCGGGCCTGTGGTCAGGAAAAACCTTGGCCATGTCGGCGTCGGGTGCGTGTCGCGTTAGGACAGGGCGGAGCACATCGCGATAATTCGTCGTTACGGGTAAGTCCCCCGGGCCGACCAGGTGTTCGTTGGCCAGACCCGGCCAGTTTGCGATCCTGCGCCTCGAAGTGGGATCGTGTGTCATCCTCCGAGCCGACGCAGTGAACGGTCGTCAGCGCACCTTCCTCAACGGCCGGCTTCAGGGCATTCATCAACGGGTTGAGGCCGAACCGATCGTCGAGACAGACTACCTCTTTTTCACTGATCGCAATTCTGGGCCGTTGCCGGTGATAGCCTTCATCGCCAACCGCTGGAACCAACGCCAGGCCATCCGCACCGCCGCGCAGGAACACGACCACGAGCGTTTTCTGCAAATCGCCGTTTCCGTGGAGGTATGCCTTGGTTTGTTTCATGGCAATCAACTCCACTGAAAACCTGGGCTGGCTAGGAGCATGCCAACCGGGTTGTCGGATGCCTTGACGGCGGCAAGTTCCTCCGCGCTTGGCCAAGCGGAGCACCGCTGTGCGCAGCCCCGGTGTGGGGCCGAAGGTGAGCCGGTTGATAACGTGCGAGGTGAGGTCGATCGATCCTGCGCTTGGCGGAGTAAAATCGGTAGGCGGCTTTTCCGGTAGCCCGGTCAGGGGCCAGAGTGCGTCCGGTGCCTGGCCGCAACCGGTGGCTCCAACGAAGGCAGCGGAGCTGCTGGCCTTGAGGAACGCTCGCCGGTCGTAGTCCATCAGTTTTCCTTAGGTGTTCGGGGTGGGCGTGGAGAGCGTAGCCGTTTGGTTTTGGGTGCGGTCTCCGGGGAGGGGATCTGCGTGCGTTGCTGGCGGAGTGCCCGTGGGGAGTCATCCTTGGGCAACGGCTTGGCCGGTGGCTGTGCGGGAGGGCTGGCCTTTGGAGCGCGTTGATTGCCCCGGCCGCGGGCCCGGTTATTGGCTTGCTTGTTTTTCCCGAGTGAAAGGACGAATGCGCCGCAGCCACTGATGATGCCCCACGGCAGGATGACGAACCAACCGGCGAAGGGGAGGAGGTAGCAAAAGTTCAGTACCCAGCCGCCGCGCCAGACGCGTTTCCAATTTTGCGCCTGATCGGTGGGCGCCGGGAGACCGTGGCCGATCAATTGGCATAAGCCGGCTGAACCGATGGCACCAAAAAGCAGCGGCAGGACGGCGATCGAAAAGCCGATGGCATTGACCAGCGGATTTGGCAGATTGCCGAGCAGGACAAACCCAATGAGCATCGTGGGCGCTATGATCGCGAGGCCAATCAATGTGGTCGAAACCGGCTTTTTATAGCGGTCACGGGCGTTATTGATGACCTTCGGGAAAAGGGCTGTGGCGGCCAGCCAGTAGGCTTGGAACACCAGCATGATGCCCAGTATCAGCAGGAAAATCTGTAAAACGTTTGCAATCGTCATCTAGAAAGAAGGTACACCGTGGATGGTTGAAAGTTACAGTCTAATCCAAAACAGGCTCCGCCTCGGCAGCAACGCATTGGTCAAACAATCCGGAGAGGCGTTGGGTCATGGAGCCGATTTCACCGCTGCCGATGGTGCGGCCATCCACCTGCGTGACGGGGGCAAGTTCGCCCATCGTCCCGGTGCAGAACATTTCGTCTGCCCGGTAAACCTCTGTCAGCGAGTAGTCGCGAATTTCGTGGGCGATGTCGTTTTGTCGGCAGAGATTGAGTACGACATCGCGCGTGATGCCCTCGGGGCAGGCGACGAGTCGGCTGGTCACGACGGTGTCGCCCTCGACGATAAACAGGTGTGTGGCGTTGGTCTCGGCCACGAATCCGCGTTGGTCGAGCATCAGCGCATCGTCGGCTCCAGTGTGGGTTGCCTCGATCTTCGCGAGGATGGACTGGATCAAGTTGCAGTGGTGAATTTTGGGATCCAGCACATCGGGCGAAGGCCGGCGCACGCTGGAGGTGATCAGGCTGAGTCCGGTTTTGTCGTAGACCGGTTCCTTGTGCTCGGCGAGGACGATGAGGGTTGGGCCAGCGGTGTTCAGGCGCGGGTCCATCCCGGAGGTAAGCTTCACGCCACGAGTGAGCGTGAGACGGATGTGCGCATTGTCGCGCATCCCGTTGGCCTCGAGGGTGCGCTTGATCTCGTTGGTGATCGTTTCGTGCGAAGGGATTTCTGCGAAGGCCAACGCGAGGGCAGAGCTTCGGAGCCGATCAAGGTGGGCGTTGAGCCGAAAGATCTTTCCGTCGTAAACACGCAGTCCTTCCCAGACCCCATCGCCACCCTGCACGACGGAGTCGAACGGACTGATGCCAGCTTCGTCTCGATGCAGTAGTTTGCCATTGATGTTGATGAGTAGATCGCGGTTTTTCTCGTTGAATTTTTGGAGCATGATTTTTGGTTAGGCAGTGATTCGATGGGGATAGAGCTGTTGGTAAATCTCGTTGCATTCCTCAAGGACGCCGGTGAGTTCATCCGGTATCGGGACATCCTTCGGCTTGAATGGTCGCCAGCCGGTGGTGGTTTCCACCTCGGGATACCAGTGTTGGGCCCAGATGCCGTCGGACTCGCGGATGCCCGGCGGCCACTCGAGCATCGCCTCGGTGAATGCGATTCCGAGGCGACTGCAAAGGGCGGCCAACATACCGCGGGGGTCGCGAAGTACCTCGGTGGAGTCGATGACAGGAGGAGTCTCGCCGGTGAGTTCACGAACGTGATCGAACAGTCGGAGTTGCTGGGGTAGCGCAGTATCAGTCAGCTTGGGATTCGGGAGTTTCTTCATCAACGACGTCAGCATTTCGCGGGGTTCGCGGATGAGAAAGCAGTTGGTCACTTGGCCAAGCCAGCCGAGCTGGATGTTTGGTAGCATGTGGTGGCACATGTGTTTTTGGTAAAAAATCGTATTGCCGCCGGGGATTGGCCCGGTCAGCCAAGCGACCACCTTTTCCCAGTCGTCCTCATAGCGTTCGATGATTTCGTCGGCCATGGCGTGGGGCAGCTTGGTCTCGCGGAGATAATGTGCGTACAAGGGTTCATCGACCACGAAGGTGTCGGGCCGGTTCTCCCATGCGCGCATCAGCGCGGTGGAGATGTTTCGCGGTCCACACCACATGGCGAGATGGAGTGGAGTTGAATCGGCGTCTCTCATAAAGCGGGGCGAAGGTACGGGAGGCAGTGCCCGGATGTCATTCGTTTTTTCAAGCCAAGCGCTTGGCCAAGCGGAGGCGTTTGCGTAGCATCCGCCCGTGAACGCCAAGCCAAATACCGACCCCGGTCGTTATCACGCGGAGGGCTTTTGCCTGTTCCGCGATGTTCTTTCGACGGAAGAAATCGAAGCGACCCGTGGCGAACTGGATCGATTGATTGCTGCGATGCCCAAGCGGCAGGTCGTGTATAAGGACGGTGAAAACAGGGAGGTCGATGCACGACCGGAATATCTGACCGAGCCGCACCCGAAACATCCATTTTGGCTGGAGTTGTGCCGAAACCCCCGGGTGCTGGACGCCGTCGAGCAGGTGCTTGGACCGGATTTGATCCTCATCATGTCGCACTTGATCGTAAAGCGGGCAGGGGATGGTCTGCCGGTGGCTTGGCATCAAGACAACACTTACTGGCACAGCGTGCAGGGAACGGACGTGACCACGGTTTGGCTGGCGATCGATGACACCGACCAGGCCAATGGCTGCATGCAGGTGATCCCCTGCACACATGATGGGTATCCTGAACTGGATAAAGTCAGCACCGGTGCGGATGATTTGCTTGGGTTGACAGTTGAGGTGACTAACGAAATGGAAGAAGCCGGCGTGTGCCTGGAGATGGCTGCCGGTAGTTTGTCTGTGCATGATTCGTTTGTGCTGCATGGCAGTGATCCCAACACCAGCGGGCGTCGCCGTGCGGCGTATACCATGCGTTACGCCAACGCGAAAACAGTACGAGTCAACACCGGGGAACACTGGGTGCCGGTGTACTTGGTGAGAGGAGAGGCGGGCAAGGGTGCCGTGAACTATGTGGACATACGCCCGGGCCGGGAGTTGCCGCCGCCGGTCATTTAGCCTTCCAGTGCGTCGCAGGCGTCGTCGAGGAGTTTCATCCACGCGCCCATGTAGTGGCCGTGATCCCAGAAAGTTCGGCCGCTGATCAGGTTGCCATCGATCACGCAAGGTTCATCCACGAACGTACCACCACAGACCTCAAGGTCGAACTTGGCTTTGGGTACCGTGGCCATGCGACGCCCGCGAACACAGTCTGCCCGGGCCGGAATTTCAACCCCGTGGCAGACACTGGCAATCGGGGCGTTTTTCTCGAAGAAATATTTTGTGATTCGCAAAAGGTCCTCGTCCTCGCGGATATATTCCGGGGCTCGCCCGCCGCTGTAAAAAATCCCAAGATATTCCTCCGGTTGAATATCCTTGAACGCGATAGCTGCCGGCATGGTGTAGCCCTCCCATTCGCGGGTTATCGTCCAGCCCGGTTTCACCTGATGCATGACCATCTGATACTCTCGTTTTTCGGGGGCAGCCAGCACCGGTTCGTATCCACCTTCGATCAGGCGGAAGTAGGGGTACATCGTGTCCACTGTCTCAGCGGCATCCCCGAAAATAATCAGGACTTTCTGTTTGGCATCATCACTCATGGCTAAACACGAGTTAAGCCTTGGTTAGGCTCATCTCCAAGTACTTTCGGGCCAGGTTGATTTCTTTGGTTGTCTCGGCGGCGGTGGGGAGGATGGGGATGCCTCGCGGGACGGGGTGCATAAATATCGCCGTGTAACCGGTGTAGTCGATGGCTTTCAAGGAGCGTAGGATCGGGGTGAAATCCAGTTTGCCGCGTCCGGGCATTTGCAGCAGCTCCTGTTCCTTGGGGAGTTTTTTCATGCAGCCCATGCCATGCTGCCAGGCGTAAAACATAAACAGCCGATCTCCCAGTTGTCCGACGAGTTTGGCCAAGTCGTTTGCCGCTTGGCCAAGTGTCTCAAGGTGGTAGGGCGCCATGGCGATGCCGATGTTTTTCGATGGGGAAAACTCGATCAACCACTTCAATGAGTCCGGCGTGTTGATGAGGTTGCTGCTGTGGTTTTCGATTCCCAGATTGACTCCGGTTGTCTCGGCCGCCTCCGTGTGCGGTTTCATTTTCTCTGCGAACGATTTTACCGCGTTTTTCAATTCGTTGCCGGTCAAACCCCTCGGCCCGCTTCCGCCGCAAATCAGCAGGTCGCCTCCCAGTTTGGAGCAAACTTTCATTTCCGATTGCAGTTTGAATGGCCCGAGGTCGTATCGGGTGATGCAGCCCAGCCGAGTGTTGTGCTTTTTCAGCATAGCTGCGAACGACTTGTGCCCCATTTTTTCCATCTGCTCGCGTTGGTTGCCGTGAACGCGTGGCCAGATATCGATGATGTCCGCTCCGGTCTTGGCCACTTCAGGTAGGATCGTGGACAGGGGCAGCGTGCCATACATCGAGGATGATAGGATGTAATTCAGTTTAAAGCCGCGCTTGGCCAAGCCGGAGGGCAACATGGAGGCTGTGGCCACTCCGGCGGTGGTAGAGGCCAAAAAACGGCGTCGGGTCAGGCTATGATTCTCGGGGTTCTCCCGCTTGGCTAAGCGATCGTTGTATTTTTTGCTCATTTTTGGAGATGAAAGTGGGGCGGGGAGCTTGGTTCGTAACCCGCATTCAGGCAAGCCAAGCGTGGGAAAAAGGGCCGAATAAGACGGTGAATAGTGTGTGTGCAACCAATCAACAAGAAAGGCGTGAAAAAAATCGGCCGAACGCTAAAAATTCTTTGACGGCAGAACATGCAAACTGCTACAAATTGTGTCCCTTTTTGGATTAGCCACAAAATGTAGTGTTTTTGGTGAAATTTTCACAAAGCACAGCTTTTAGGTAAATTGTGTCTCTGGAGTTGCCAAAAAGCGGAAAAATAGGAATTTGAAACAGTAAGTAGGCGGAAATGGAAAAGAATTTTCAGATAGGCAACAAGCAGTTTGTGTTGGATCAGGCCAAGGCGGAGGAGGCTTACGCCGCCAAGCGCATTATTAACGGCCGTCAAACGATGACCTTCAACCTGTTGCCACTGAAGTACCAGTGGGCGTACGACATTTATCGCGCCATGAAAGCCAACCACTGGGAACCGGAAGACATCACCATGGCCAAGGACATCGAGCAGTGGCGTGGCAACGACTTGAGCGATGTTGAGCGGTGGATTATCCGTATGGGAATCGGCTACTTCAGTGCCGCCGAGGGTATCGTAGGGGACAACGTGCAACATGTGGTTCGCGAGTTGGTGACTGCTCCAGAATTAAAACTGGTGCTGGGGCGTCATGCGCACGAGGAAAATATCCACGCGGACTCGCTGCTCTACATGATCAGTTCGCTTGGAATCAATCCACACGAGTGCGAGGCTATGTTTGAGGACGTGCCGACAATTGTCCGTAAAAATGAATTCGTCAGTCGCGTGTCCCGTGGTCTTCGACGTGACATGGACCTGACTAGGACGGAGGAAAAGCAGGCCCTCGCAAAAAATATTTTTGTGTTCGGGCAGTGCATGGAGGGGACACAATTTTATGGGCTGTTCGGAATGATCCTGTCGCTGTACCGGCAAAACAAATTTCCCGGCATCGGGCAGATGTTTCGTTACACATTGCGGGATGAATCCAACCATATCGAGGTGTTCCGAAATTTGCTGGTGGATCTCGTTAAGGAAAACCCGGACGTATGGACGGACGAATTCAAACAGGAGTTGGTCGACCTGATGAAAGAGGCGGTTCAGCTTGAGAAGGATTTTATTAACGACTGTCTGCCGGTGAACGCTGTTGGCCTAAGTTCGGAAGAGTTCTCAGCCTACATTGATTACATCGCAGATCGCCGGTTAGAGAACGTGGGTTTGGATCCGCTGTCGACCGGCGTGCAGAACCCGTTTCCATGGCTGGCCGAAATGATGGACATCAAAAAGGAACAAAACTTTTTTGAGGGCCGAGTCACGGAGTACCAAAAAGCGTCCTCGCTCGAAATGGTCTGCGACGACGAGCTATAATTTCAAAACTTAATAACGACCAAGCAACCCAAACATGCCGTTTAGTAAAATTACGTTGGAGGAGGACGAGGCAATCAAGCGCCTTTCATCGAGAGCGGAGACGCCCAAGCGATTCAACTGGGAGGAGGCGCTGTCGGCCGACGATGACAACAAGCAAAATGTTCGCCTGAGTTCCGGCGAAGGCGAACGGACTATAGGCCTGACGGAGATCGCAAACACGGTGGGCAACGCCTTGGCCAATTTGTTGTTGTCCAAGGGTGAAGAGGATGTTTTTACCAACGAAAACCGGGATTTTGTAGCCAAGGTAACCCGTGCAGTTGGAGATCGGTTCAACGAAAGCGCGCTTGGCCAAGCGGAGAATGGCGGTTTATCCGAGAACGAATTTCATCGGGGGATTGAGCGGGTGTTGATCGAAAACAACGCACATGATGTTGCCCGTAGTCTGGTTTTTGATACGTCCCGCATGGTGCCGCAGTCCGATGAAAAAGTCAGCGTCCGCCTGATCCGTCGAAACAATCAGGTAGTCAGTTGGAACCAGAACAAAATCGAGATTGCGATTAGGAAAGCGTTTCTCTCGCAGGAAAAAGACAGCGCGCCGGCCGTCAATGTGGCCGAGGCTGTGACCGATAGAGTGAAAAATGGAGGCCAAGCGTTTGTTCACATCGAGGAGGTTCAGGACATTGTTCAGGAGGAGTTGATGAAGGCCGGGCACTACAAGGTGGCCGAGGCTTATATCCTATATCGCTCCCAACGAGCCCTGCAGCGCACGGATGACTTGGTTGCGCCAGATGAGCAGGTTGATGTGTCCGATGAAAACCAGCAGGAACTTCTCCTGATCAAGCAGCCGGATGGAAGTTCGGTTTTCTGGAAGGGCGAGGATCTTCGCGCGCGCATCGAATACGCGAGTATCGATTTGGACTTGTGTCTCGACGCGGGGCAAATTGAGACGGAGCTGCGACGCTCGGTTTACAGCGAGATGACGGAGGAGGAATTGCAGACGACGATCCTGCTCAACGCCAAGGCGTTGATGGAACGGGACGCCGGTTTCGCTCGCTTCGCCGGTCGCATGCTGTGCACCTACATTTACGAGGAGGTGCTGGATTGGGACATTCTTCGCGACGGTGTTGGTGCGCTTAAGGAAGCGCATGCGAAGTATCTGCCGGAATATCTTCGACACGGTGTCGAGATCAAGCGCCTGAGTGAGGACCTGTTGCAGTATGACTTGGAAAAACTAAGCGTCGCATTGGATCCGTCAGCGGACCTGGATTTTGACTATCTCGGGATTCAAACACTTTATGATCGCTACCTGATCGTGGACCGGACGGATAGCGGAGGGGATGAGCGACGGATTGAGACTCCTCAACTTTTTTGGATGCGGGTTTCGATGGGGTTGTTCCTCAACGAAGCCGAAAACAAGGAGGAGTGGGTCGTGTCGCTGTACAATCTCTACAAGAGCCGCCGCTTCTGTTCCTCCACTCCGACCTTGTTCAATTCAGGAACACTGCACTCGCAGCTATCCTCCTGTTATCTTTATTGGGTGGACGATTCCATTGAGGGCATTATGGAGCGCGGCATCACCGAAAACGCGTATTTATCAAAGTGGGCAGGAGGTCTTGGTGGAAGTTGGACGTCTGTTCGTGGCATGGGCGGCCATATCAATGGCACCAACGGCAAAAGTCAGGGCGTCATTCCTTTCCTGAAACTGCATAACGACCTGCTGGTGGCCGTTAATCAGGGAGGCAAACGCAGGGGCAGCGGTTGCGCCTATCTTGAGACCTGGCATAACGACATTAGCGAATTTCTCGAACTGCGCAAAAACACCGGTGACGATCGGCGTCGCACCCACGACATGAACACCGCTAACTGGATTCCAGACCTGTTCATGAAACGCATGGAAGCGCGCGAGGACTGGACGCTGCTGCGGTCCAATGAAGCTCCTGACCTGCATGAGACCTATGGAAAGGAATTCGAGGAACGTTACCTTGCCTACGAGGCCAAGGTTGATGCCGGCGAGATGCACGGAGAGCGTGTGCCTGCGATTGATCTCTGGAAAAAAATGCTCCAGTTGATCTTTGAGACCGGTCACCCATGGATTACTTTCAAGGATGCCTGCAACGTGCGCAGCCCGCAGGATCATGCGGGTGTGATTCACAGCTCGAATCTTTGCACCGAGATCACGCTCAACACCGGCCCGGATGAAACTGCAGTCTGCAACCTTGGCTCTGTGGTTTTGGATAACCACCTCGCCGACAATGGGCAACTCGATCTACCCAAGTTGCGCGAGACGATCCGCACCGCAGTGCGTGCCTTGGACAATGTCATCGACATCAACTTTTACCCGACTGATCCGGCCCGGAATTCAAATCAGCGTCACCGCCCGATCGGTATGGGTGTGATGGGATTGCAAAACGCGCTTTACGAAAAAGGCGTGCCGTTCAACTCGCAGGACGCGGTTGAATTCAACGACGAATTCATGGAGGCGATCGCCTATTACGCCTACGAGGCATCCAGCGATTTGGCCAAGGAGAAGGGGAAATACAAAACTTACGAAGGCTCAAAGTGGGATCGAGGATTGTTGCCGCCGGATACAATCGATCTGCTGCAGGATGAACGCGGTCAGGAAATTGATGTGCCGCGCGGAGGCAAGATGAACTGGGAGCCATTGCGCAAAAAGATTGCAGAGCAGGGTATGCGCAACAGCAACGTATTGGCCATCGCGCCGACGGCCACAATTGCCAACATCATGGGCACCTCGCCCTGCATCGAGCCCCTCTACAAGAACCTTTATGTGAAGAGCAACTTGTCAGGTGATTTCATTGTGCTGAATCGCAACTTGGTCGAGATGCTCAAGGAGAAGGGCGTGTGGGGCGAGGACTTGATGAATCAACTGAAGTATCACGATGGCGATGTGCACGATATCGACAAGGTGCCTGAGGAGACGAAGAAGCTGTTCGAAACTGCTTTCGACGTCGATCCGATGATCATGATCGCTGCAGCGGCGCGTCGGCAAAAGTGGATCGATCAATCCCAGTCGGTAAACCTCTTTCTGGCCAAGCCGGAGATCAAGCAGTTGTCACACATGTATCGTGCCGCTTGGCGCAGTGGCTTAAAGACGACCTATTACCTGCGGACCTTGGGAGCCTCGAACATTGAAAAGGCGACTATCGCCGTGAAGAAACAGGGCGTTGAGGTGCCTAAAAAGGAATACACCGCTGAGGAGAAAATGGCCTGTTCCATCGAGGCCATGAGAAACGGGGAAGAGTGCGAGGTATGTCAGTAGCCGCGCTTGGCCAAGCGGAATAGCGCTTGGCCAATTGCACTAGACTTTGCCGGGCGGTTAGAGCAAATTGCCGCCCGGCTTTTCCTTTTCTAGCTACGATTTTTATCACAAAACCATGAGTATCAATTCTGTTAAACAACTGAAGACTGTTAAAAAGAATGTCCGCAAGCATGTGGACGCCGTGCTGGAGGCAACGGGCGGTTTGCTGCGTCTCGCACCCGCTTGGGTGCCACGCTCATTCCTGCAGCCGGGCCTGCGGCTAAAGCTGCATCCGGATGACACCTACGCCTACGGGCTAAACCGTGGCGGCATCGACGAGCGTTGGTTTGGCTCCACTACCGAGGCTGCCAATGAGGGCCGCGTTCCGGATGAGGGCTTGAGCTACGTGGTGCATGGGCACAACCGCTTCACGCTGCGCGATGCGGTGGCGGAGTGTGGCTCGGACATCATTGGCAGTCGCATATGGAAGAAGTACGGCAAGTGGCCGGTGTACTCGAAGTTTTTTGATAACATGGGCCCCATCCCGCATCACATGCACCAAAACGCCAAGCAGGCCAAGCTGGTGAAACAGGAGGGCAAGCCGGAGAGCTACTATTTTCCGCCGCAACACAACAACGTCGGCAACAATTTCCCGTACACCTTCATGGGCCTCGAGCCCGGCACAACCAAGGCAGAGGTGCGCAAGTGCCTCGAGGATTGGAACAAGGGCGACAACGGCATCCTTGATCTCTCCAAGGCCTACCGCCTTAAGCCCGGCACCGGTTGGCTGATCCCCCCCTGCGTGTTGCACGCGCCGGGCAGTCTTTGCACCTACGAACCGCAATGGGGCAGCGACGTATTTGGCATGTACCAAAGTCTCGTCGAGGGACGCGAAGTGCCGTGGAGTCTGCTCGTGAAGGATATGCCCAAGAGCAAGCACAAAGACTTGGACTTCATCGTCGATCAACTCGATTGGGCTGGCAACGTCGATCCGAATTTTAAGGACAACCATTACCTCGAGCCCATCCCTGTGGCCGACACGCGCAGCGAAGGCTACGTCGATCGTTGGATTGTTTATGGCCGTATCAAGAAAGAGCAGCTATTCACCGCCAAGGAACTTACCGTCGATCCCGGTGCTAAATGCACCATCAAAGACAAGGGCGCCTGGAGCGGCATCTGCGTGCAGGGCAAAGGCACCATCAACGGCCAACCGCTTAACAGCCCCAAGCTCATCCGCTTCCACGAACTAACCGAGGACGAATACTTCTGCACCGAGGCCGGCGCCAAAGCGGGCGTCACCTTCGAGAACACCAGTGACACCGAGCCGCTCGTTCTCCTGCGCTACTTTGGCCCCGAGGTAAACAAAGACGCCCCAAGCATCGGCGACCACCGAAAACGCAAGTTCGACTAAACGGTTTTTTATCGAAGGCAGGAATGAGTGGGTAAATCCCCACCGTTCCTGTTTTTTCTAAATTCCCCTAATAAAACTTGGGTGCCTACGTCGTGCTTAAAATGGCGTATTGGAGCCGATAATGAGCGACTCGAACGAACAACCAAGTGAAGCGACGCGGGAGCAAATGGAGGCTCATGTGCTCGCCGTTTTGCTGTGGGAAACCAGTTCGTTCGAGAAAGCTCAGTTGCAACAGCAAATTCGGGATGATGAGCGCTTGGCCTCGTGCGGGTTGTCGCGCCGAAGAACGACTGATCATCGACGAACTTTTGCTTTTCAAGCCAAGCGCTTGGTCGGATGCTGTGTGCGATGACCAAGCGCTTTTTTAGTATTCTGCTGCTCGGGCTCGGCTTGGCCAAGCTCCCGGCGGCTGAGTTGAAAATCACCAAACAGATCGATGTCTGGCCAAGCGGAGTACCCGGCGAAAAGGGTGAGATCCCTCCTGAGTCCATCACCTCGCGGGAGTACAGGGGGGAATCCATCCAGATATTAAGCAACGTCTCCAAGCCGACGTTAACGGTTTACAAGCCTGACCCTGCGAAGGACACAGGAGCATCGGTGGTGATTTGTCCTGGTGGCGGTTACAACATCCTGGCAATTGAGCACGAGGGCACGGAGGTGGCGGCCTGGCTGAATTCCATCGGAGTGACTGGGGTGGTGCTCAAGTACCGCGTGCCACGCCGGAAGGATCTCGAAAAACACGACGCACCATTGCAGGACGTGCAGCGCGCCGTCAGCCTCGTGCGGCATCATGGGAAAGAGTGGGGGTTGGATCCCAAGCGGATTGGTATCCTTGGTTTCTCGGCGGGCGGCCACCTGTCCGCAGCGGCGCTGACCGGTTACGACAAGCCTCATTACAAACCGGTTGATGCCATCGACAAGACCAGTTGTCGGCCTGATTTTGGCGTGTTGATTTACCCGGCCTATTTGGTCGACAAGGAAACCAAGAGCAAACTTTCACCGGAGCTTCGGATCACGAAAAACACGCCGCCGGTATTCCTTGTTCATGCTGCGGACGACCGGGTGCCGGCGGAGGGGAGCGTTCGATTCTGGCAGGAGTTACACCGCAAAGGCGTGGGCACTGAGTTACACATCTTTCCAAAAGGCGGACACGGTTACGGGTTGAGGCCGTCAGAGTTCCCGGTCACAAACTGGCCCAGTCTATGCGCCGACTGGCTAAAAAGCACAGGCATCCTAAAGCGCTGAACAATATAGGTAGCGACGGCTGTCTCAGCCGTCCTAGCTATATCGGACTCATCAGGCGAACCACGGAATGCAGAGAATACACGGAACGAAAACCCAAGGAGAGGGGGCATTCTTGTCCCCTCATAAATCGTTAAAACTTTTTCGGGGACAGGGATGTCCCCGCTCCTTGGATCAAGCGCTTGGTTTTAGGGCGGCTGGGACAGCCGTCCGTACCTATCGCTTGGCCAAGGGCTTGGGTTAGCTCTCGTCGCCTGACTTTACTTCGCCGTGGGGGCGGGCGTCGGCCTTGAGTGCCTTATCGAAAGTTTGAGCTCGTTTGTACATGCGTTGGACGATTTTCTCGTTTTTGTCGGCTACGTCGGTGGTCTCTCCGATGTCCTTCAACAGGTTGTAAAGTGAGAGGGCCGGCTTTTTGTCATCCTGTTTTTGTTTCCTGCCGCCACCGCCGATGTGGAGTTTCCACTCGCCACTGCGAACAGCGCGCAGCCCCGTGCCGCGATAAAAGTAAAATGCCTTGTGCGGGCTCTTGGCCCCCTCGCGCCCGGACATCAATCGCCAAATGTTTTTGCCGTCGATCTTGCGATTGGGCAGCTCGGCCTTGGCCAGTTTGGCGAAGGTGGGGAGAAGGTCACACGCGGCGGCCACTTCGCTGCACACTGAGCCGGCCGGGATTTTACCGGGCCAGCGCATGATGGTCGGCACACGCATCCCGCCTTCCCACGTGCTGAACTTCGCGCCGCGCAGCGGCAGGGCGGATCCACCGTGGTGGCGCAGCTTGAGGTGCCACGGGCCGTTGTCGGATGTAAACACCACCAGCGTGTTGTCGTCCACACCGGTCTCCTTGAGAGTCTTCAGCACCTGCCCGATTGAGTCGTCGAGTTCCTCGATCGTGCGGATGTAAGCCTGCTTGGGATCCTTGGTGTAAAACTTGTCCGACACGAACAGCGGGATGTGCGGCATCGTGTGGGGCATGTAGAGGAAAAACGGCTTGTCCTTGTTGGTGCGAATGAACTTCTGCGCCTCCTGCGTGTAGCGGGTGGTCAGGGTGTTTTGGTCGACCGGCCGCTCGATCTCTTTCGTGTCGCGCAGTAGCGGCACATTCCACGGTGTGATGTCTCGCTCGACCCACGCGCGGTCCAGATTGCGATCCTTACCCTTCGCACCATCCATGTCGTTGGAGTAGGGGATTCCGAAATAGCTGTCGAAACCATGGTTGGTCGGCAGAAATTTGGGTAGGTGGCCGATGTGCCATTTGCCGACCGCGGCGGTGGCATAGCCTCTGGTCTTGAGGATTTCCGCGACGGTGGTTTCCTCCGGGTTCAGGCCGATCGTATGCCTGGGGAAAAGCACCCCGGTGATGCCCACGCGCGGCGGGTAGCAGCCGGTCATCAAGCCCGCGCGCGACGGCGAGCAAACCGCTGCAAGTGAGTAAAAGTCGGTGAACTTCATGCCCTCGCCGGCCATCCTGTCGAGGTGGGGTGTCTTGATGGTCTTTGAGCCAAACACGCCCACGTCCTGGTAGCCCTGGTCGTCCATGAAAATCAGGATGATATTCGGCGGTCGCTTGGCTGCGAATGCAGAGGTTGAAAAGAGGGCGACTGCCAGCGCAAAAATGCACTTGGCCAAGCGGATTATCCTGTGGGGTTGAGCCATGTCTGTGCGGCGGGACGCTAAACAAAGGCAGGCACGGAGACAAGTCGCACTTGGTTTTTCCTCGTCCGCTTGGCCGGATTGCGCTAAACATCCCGGACCAATGAGCGAATCGACTGCTCCGAAAATTCAAAAATGGCCCTTCATCGTGGGCGACGTGGCCCTGTTGCTTACAGCGTTCTATCTGGTGAGCAGAATCGAGGGCGAGTTCGGCTTACTGGAGGCATTCTGGTGCTTCGCTTGTGTTGCCGGCGGTGCGTGGATCATGGTGCTGCCGTTCCTGAAGGAATTTCAGGCAAAGACCGACCTCACAGAGGCAAGGGAGTTGGCTGATTCCGTTGAGAAAATTACCTCGCTCGAGGCCTTGGCCAAGCGGGTCGAGAGCGCCACCGAGCAGTGGTTACACGTGGAGGATCGCGCCAACGAGATCAACACAACCTCAAAGCAGATCGCCGATAAAATAAACGCCGAGGCACGGGAGTTTACCGAGTTTTTACAGAAGGCCAACGACACCGAGAAAAACCACCTAAAACTGGAGGTGGAAAAACTGGGTCGATCACAAAACGACTGGCTGCAGGTGGTCGTCACCACGCTGGATCACGTGTTTGCACTCACACAGGCGGGTCGCCAGTCCGGCCAGGAAAATCTGATCAAGCAGCTCACTGCATTTCAGGGTGCGTGCCGCGAGGTTGCAAGACGGGTGGGCGTGGTGGTCGTCGAGCCTCAGCCAAACGAGACGTTTGATCCTGAGAAATACCAACTCCGCGATCAAGATGCCGAACCGGAAGCCGGGGCCAATATTATCGGTCTAGCGGCACAGGGCCTGTCCCATCAGGGCCGCCTATTGCGCAAGGCAGTCGTGGTGATCGAAGGGGAAGAAGTGCCGCAGTCGGCTGAAGCGAAACCTAAGTCAAAAGCCAAGACGGAAGCAGCGAAGAAAAAAGAGTAGACCGCTCAGTTACGTCGCCCAGTGCTCTGCATATTTAATATTACCTGAGCTTTTTTATCTCCGCTTTCTGCCGCTTCAATCATCGCTGTTTGTAAATTTACCCCAGCTTCACTGACAACCATGAATTGATCTGTTGTCAGATTTGCACCTTGGGCTTTTAGTAGATTTATATTTTGAACTGCGAGTGGGAAGTTGCTTGCATCTATAGCTTCACTAGCGGCCTTGGCTAACTTCTTAATTTCAGGTTTTGCTCCATCGAAAAAAGTAATCAAATCGCTTGCAGATTCTTCAGCATTATCAGCATTTAAAGCCTCTTCTGAATTTCCACCGCAGCCGAATAACAGGGCTGCGGAAATAATTACTACAGCGAGCACTTTGAATTCTAAAAAGAATTTTATTGTAGTCATTGATGTTGGAGGTCACCTGCGATTAAGAGGGCTGCACCACCAGCGATTTCCTCCTTTGGGGATGGATCTTGTTTCCTCTGCCCAAATTCTGTGCTTAACGAATTCGACATGACTGTCTAAAAAAGCAGCCACGAATCCTTCCTTGTGGCGCTTGGCTACGGGTTCATTCGCCCTGCTTGTAGCGTTATCATAAGCCCCGACATCGTCGCTATGAGCTTCCCAATATACAACATCTCCAGGTCTAAATTGGCTGGCCTTGTAAGTCATGCCGGGTTTGCGGCCAAGATTCTTAGTATATTCACAGAAAGCACCGTTCATGATGTAACTACTCACTTGCTGTTCTCTCTGCTTAAAATTTCTGTGGACTCGATTTTTTACAAGATAATCCATTGAGCATTTCAAAACATTACTATTGCTATGATAAGGGAATAGTTGGCTTTCGTGGACATAGTCTATAGCCGGTCGCCCGTTTTGTTTTCTGGTATATGCCCAGTTGGGTAAATTTAGCGTGCCAGAGCTCCACCCTGGATAAGGTATGTAATCTTCATAATCATTCATGTACATCGCGTTTGCGGTGCCAATTTGCTTAAAATTGTTCATGCAAGTTGTGCGGTGGGCCTGCTCCTTGGCCTTGGCCAGTGCGGGGAGGAGGAGAGAGGCAAGGATAGCGATGATGGCGATGACCACCAGCAACTCGATCAGGGTGAATCCGGTTAAACCGGTTTTTCGTTGAGCCTTCATTGTTCAGTCAATTGTTGGCAGAACATTTGCCGAGTGTTTCTTTTTTGCAACCTTAAAATGTCCCATCTTGACAGGTATTCAAAAGTGGCCGAAGTTGTCCTCGGAGTTGGCTATGGCTCAGGATTTGGCTCAGTTATTCGTCGCAGACCTCGGCAGCAGTGCCGTGGTGCGCATCACCGGTTGTGCCAACTTCGCTTCGAGCGTTCCCTTCAAGAAACTGGTCAATGGATTGATAGAGCGCGGTTGCGCCAAGTTCACACTTGATCTCACCGACTGCAAGCTGATGGACAGCACTTTTCTCGGCGTACTCGTCGGCGTGACGCACAAACTTGGCCAGGCGGCGAAGGGTGTTGAGCTGTTTAATCCCTCCGAGCAGGTGAACGCGATGTTTGACAATCTAGGCATCCTCGAGTTGTTCGAACAGGCCAAGTCGCTTGGCCAAGCGGAAGTTGCCGAGACGGAGATTTCTAATGCGGTCAAGCGTGAGTTGACGGAGAACAGCCTCGAGGCACATCGCACGCTTATGAATGCAAACCCGGAAAACGAGGTCAAATTCAAGGAGGTCGCCCGTTTTCTTGAAGAAGACCTCAAGCGCCAGGACGGGGCTTAAGCCAAACCAAGTGCTTGGGCAGGTTCAGGGGGTGATGGTGTAGTATTTCCCCGTGGCTGGTTGGTTGAGGGTTTTTGTTTTCCCGCTTGGCCAACGGATGACCAGTTTGTCTGCCGATCCATTTTCACCCAGACCAAAGTGCGCGGTTGAAGGATGCTGTGCGGTGAAGGAATCCCCGGTCACTAATTGCAGGATGTCCCGGCGTTTACCGGCGAACAGTTGGACCGTTGCCCCGTTAGCCGGTTGCCCGGCGGAGTCGGTGATGTGCAGGCCGATCCAGTTTCCCTTGGCCGGCATCTGGTTTTTCATTACGAACAACCGCTGTTGCTTTGCGCGGGAATCGTATTGCACGACAAGAAGATCGTTGCGGCCATCGACATCGATGTCCGCGGTCACGACCGCACGCGCATCAAACTCAAAGGCTGTCCCGAGTAGAAACGCGACGTTGTGGAAACCGGAGTTCTGTTTGTTCAAAAACAGATGGTTGTGTTCGAACCCATTCCAGGAATAATTTGACCCTAGCCCGGAAAGTTTCCCGGAGAAAAATGTGTCCAGCGTTTGGTTTGGCTTGGAGGTGCCAGTGTAAACATCGTGACACCAAAAGCGGGTGCAGTAGTCGAGAGCGGAGTTGCCGCTGAGATGGCCGTTGGCGACGTACAAATCCAGGTCGCCGTCGTTGTCAAAATCAGCTGACCCCGTGCCCCAGGACCAGCCGGTTCGCGCCACGTCGTCACTCAACTCTGGTTGCTGTAGGCCATTACTGCTGCCGAAATAAAGCCGGTTGCCGTAAGTCATCGGCGCGCGCATGGCATCGTATTTTTCAAATCCATCGCGGCCTAGGTTGAGCCGGTCGAGTCGCCTAGCCGTGGTGGAACTCATACCGACCATGTAAACATCGAGCACACCGTCACTGTTAAAGTCCGCCACCGTGTGCGCCATGCCAAACCCGTGGCGCTGTTTGACCCAGTTGTCGGTGACATCGGTGAATTTCCCCTTGCTGTCGTTTCGGTAAACGTCGATCCCGGAAAAGTCGCAGACACAGAACAGATCGAGATCATTATCCCCGTCGAGATCCGCTAATGATGCGCTGTATGTGCGGCGGTTACGCTTGGCTTCGAGACCGGCGTTTTTAGTGCCATCGGTAAAGTTGCCCTTTCCGTCATTGATTAACAGGGTGTCTGGATACCCGTCATTGGCATCGTAGTACGGGGTCGGCATGGAGCCATTAAGGTAGGGTTCCTTCCATTGGCCAACGAACAAATCGAGATCGCCGTCCAAGTCGATATCGCCAGTTGTCATTGTATGTGGATTGTCGAACTTGGTTTGTAACAGGATGCGGGGTTCCGTTGTGAATTTTCCGCTGCCGCTGGCATGCCAGATGCGAAGGAGGCCGTCCTCTTTTCCGGTGGAAAGAAAATCAGCCTCTCCGTCGCCATCAAAGTCAGCAAGGATTCCCGCTTCACCAAGCGGGATCACGGGGTGATCGAGGAACGGGACATGCTGAAATTTGTCGCCTTCTTTTCTGTAAACCAGATTGCTGCCTGCTAGGATCAGTTCAGGTTGGCCGTCCTTGTTGAGATCGTTAACGATCACCGGACTCACTCGCGGGTAAAGTTTCGCGTCCAACTGCGTCGTGTCCACTTGGAGTATTTGAACAAAGGCAGGTTGACCTGTGTAGTCGGTGATCGTCGTGTCCACGATTTGAATCGTGTCCGGGATACGCAGACCTGTGTTTGTTTTTTTGTCAGTCCATGTTACGTCCAGTTGTCCTTTAATCGCGGCGCGACGTTCCTTCGCTTGGTTGGTGGCATGGATTTCAAATGAAATGATGGATCGCGGAGCCCTGCCATCACTGCCGGGGCGGAACTCGGTATGGTGCCATTCGGTTTGTGCAACCCGCCAGCCATCTGCCTCTAGTTGATTGAGCACGGCCAGGTAGCTGGGATGATCTAGCATTGTGGGATCACTACTAAGTTTGGCAAGACGGATTCCTTCAATGCCAAGCGGGAGTGATGTCCATTTGCCGGGTAGGGGAAGGTTAAGTTTAATAAATGGAAACTGGCGGAAAACCTTGAAGGGCTCCATCGAGCGTAGTCGATCCCACAATGCGACGAAGGTGCTCTCGTAGGCTTGTGCGTCCATCTCGTTTGCAAACACGGTTTTGTCGAACTGGATTTGTTTGTCGTTTAACGCGAGCACAGCGTTGGTGTCGACCGGGGGCGCGGCGATTGGCGTGGGAGGCGTATTTGTCGAGATGCCCGGAGACTGGTCGGTTGATTGACCGGTCGGGCCGGGATCGCACGCGGGCAGTAAACCAATCAGTAGGGTGGGCAAGGCAAGCAGGGCGGTAGCTCGCGATATTGTCTTGCGATTATAATCAGGCACAGCCGGTGTGATACCGTAAAATCGGCGAATCGACAATCCGCTTAAGTTGCAGGATTCGCTTGGCCAAGCGCTTGGCCAAGTGGGCTATAGTGGCTTGATGGCGGTATCCGGGACGGGGGCGCCTGCGGATTGTGAGAAGGTGAGCGCAATGGCGAGGGCATCGGCGGCATCCGGTTCGGGGAGTTCGGGCAGGGCAAGCCGGGTCTGCACCATCTTGGCAACGGCCTCCTTTTGTGCGGCACCAAAGCCGACGATGGCCTGTTTGACTTTTCGCGGTGCGATTTCGAACACCTCCAGACCGGCCTTGGCCACGGTGGTGATCGCCGCTCCGCGGGCCTGTCCCATCACGAGGGCGGTCTTCACGTTTTGCGCGTAGAACAATCCCTCGATGGCAACAACTGTGGGCTCATTTTCCGTGATGACTTTTTCGAGTGCCTCGGCGATCTGCATGAAGCAACGGGAGATGGGCCAGTCTGCGGGGCACTTGATGGTGCCTTGTGTGAGTGTCGCCGGGGTGGTTGTGGCGGTGTTGATGACGCCATAGCCGGTGCCTCGTAATGAGGGGTCGATTCCGAGAATGACCTGCGGGCCGGAGTAGTTG
>DKGH01000048.1 GCA_002453165.1 Verrucomicrobia bacterium UBA6775 | reverse complement strand
TCGTACCTTGACATGGTTCAGCAAAAAATGGGCAACCCGTTCGGCCCGGACATGCGTCTGTCAAGTACTCGCATCATTATGCTCGTGGCCAAGGGCAACCCGCACGGCATTGAGTCGCTCGAGCACTTGGCCAAGCGCGGCCTGCGCGTGGGCACGACCGATCCCCAGGCGAGTACGCTTGGCGCGATGAGTCATCACGCGATCCGCGAGACCGGGCAGTTCGACACGATCGAGTCCAACATCGTGATGATGGCGGACACCGCTCACACGCTGGTGCAGACGATGGAGGCAGGGCAGCAGCTCGACGTGGCGATGGTCTACGAGGCCAATGTCCAGCACCTCGAGGGTCAGTTTGATTTTGTGCCGTTGCAGCCCAAGTATGCCATCGCGGTGCAAAACGTCGCCGCCAACAAGACCACGCCGTACCCGCGCTTGGCCAAGCGCCTGATGACCCGGCTCGCGTCTGCCATTTCTCGCCGTCGGTTTGAGCAACTGGGCTTCCAATGGGAGGCCGGGGACGAATGAGCGACAGCGGCCCAGTCGGTTTCCGGGTCGCCTCGGACAAGCCGTTCCTGATTGGTCTGGGAGTCCTCGGAGGCAGTTACCTGTTGATCATCGTCGCGATGGTCTTGGCGGACCTGGTGTTCCTGAACTACGCCGATCAGCCGTTGCTCGGGAACGAGATGGTGAAACAGGGCAGACACGTCGACTCAGGCGTGACGGTGGCCACCGAGAAGGGGCGCCGCTATTTTTTTCGGGCCGGCAAAAATGAAACCGGCCTGCGTTCATCCGGGGGGGCGATGTTTGGTACGGGGTTGTTCACTGCCACCGATGATGAGGTGACGCTGCTTGCGGTGGAGTCCGGCCGGCCTGTCACGGCGTCCCTGCGCCCGGAGGTTCGACTCTCCGGCATCGCCGTCACCAACAACGTGGCGACCCTGACGACCGACGAGCCGCATGGTTTGCTCTGGGGCGAGTTCATCCGGGTGAGCGATGCCGACGCAGCCGGTTGGGATGGCGTCCGCGAGATCGCCGACACCACTTTGCATCAAATATCGTTTGCACTCGATTCCGACGGGGCACAGGCCGTGTCGCTTGGCCTCTCGAAACCCAACCCGCTGGTGCAGGCGCTGCGGAGTCGGGACATCCGTTTTTCCATCAAGCTGAGCCTGATCAGCTGTACCCTCACGACGTTGTTTTCACTCTGGGTTGCGGTGCCAATTGGCTACGTGATGAGTCGGTTCCAGTTTCGCGGCAAGGCGGTGATTGACACGCTGCTCGACATTCCGATCGTGCTGCCGCCGCTGGTTGTAGGGTTGAGCCTGTTGATCCTGTTTCGCTACATGCCGGAGTGGCTCAGCGATTTCGTGGTGTACAAATGGCCGGCGGTGGTGCTGGCGCAGTTCATGGTTGCGTGCGCGTTCGCGGTGCGGACGATGCGCGTGACGTTCGACCAAATTCCGCAGCGATTCGAGCAGGTGGCGCTGACGCTGGGCTGCAACCGGCGGCAGGCGTTCTGGCGGGTCATCATGCCGCAGGCCAAGGGCGGATTGCTCGCGGCAGGGACGCTTGCATGGGCGCGGGCGCTGGGTGAGTTCGGGCCGATCCTCGTGTTCGCCGGGGCGACCCGCCAAAAAACCGAAGTGCTCCCGACCAGCGCCTTTCTCGAGCTACAGGCCGGCCGGACGGAGGGGATGCTGGCGGTCTCGCTGATCATGATCGCCGCGGCTGCGGTGGTCTTCATCGTGGCGCGGACGCTGGGCATGAAACGAATTTTCGCATGATACGGTTGGAAAACATCATGCTACGACAGGGCGACTTTGAGCTGCGCGACATCCAGCTTGAACTGGCGGCGGGAGAGTACGGCGTGCTGATGGGGCGCAGCGGCTGTGGCAAGACCACGCTGCTCGAGGCCGTCTGTGGCCTGCGGACTGTTGCGGCTGGCCGTATCATTCTTGGTGATCGTGACGTGACGGCGCTGCCGCCGGCCGAGCGGGGCGTCGGATACGTGCCTCAAGATCGGGCGCTATTTCCGACCCAACCGGTTCGCGAGCAACTGGCCTTCGCGCTTGTGCTGCGTTCGCTTGGCCAGTCGGAGATCGCCGCGCGCGTGGAAGAGTTGGCGGAGTTGCTTGGCCTGGGTGCGTTGCTTGATCGGTTGCCGGACAAGCTCAGTGGGGGCGAGGCGCAACGGGTTGCGCTTGGCCGGGCACTGGCGCATCGGCCCTCGGTGCTTTGCCTTGACGAACCGCTCAGTGCGCTCGACGAGGAATTGCATGACGAAATGTGTCAACTGCTCGAGCGCATTCACAGCGAGACCGGCGTGACGGTGCTGCACATCACACACAGCCCCAGTGAGGCCAAGCGTCTGGCCGGCTGCCATTATCGCCTGGCCAACGGAAGGATCGAGAGCGATGAGTGACTTGCCGGAACTGACTGAATTTGAGCGTGAGGTTTACTCGTGGCAGACCACGGTGACTGGTTTTGGGGAGGAGGGCCAACGTCGGCTCAAGGGCGCGACGGTGATGATCAGCCGCGTGGGAGGATTGGGCGGCCTCGTGGCGTATGAATTGGCTGCGGCCGGGGTGGGGCGGTTGGTGCTGGCGCATGGTGGCAACCTGAAGCCAAGTGACCTGAACCGTCAGTTGCTCATGCGACACGACGCGCTTGGCCAAGCGCGCATCGGCACGGCGGTGGAAACGCTCAAGGCGCTGAACCCGCGACTGGAGATCGTGGCCGTGCCGGAGAATGTCAGCGAGGCCAACGCCGACGAGTTGGTGGCTCAGTCGGATGTTGTCGTGGATTGCGCACCATTATTTGAGGAGCGCTACGCGATGAATGCCGCCTGCATGCGCTTGGCCAAGCCGATGGTCGAGTGCGCGATGTTCGAGACGGAGGCGCACATCACCAGTTTCGCGCCGGGCGAAACTGGCTGCCTGCGGTGTCTTTACCCGGAAAAACCAGATGACTGGACAAGGCGTTTTCCGGTGATCGGTGCCGTCTCCGGGGCGGCCGGATGCATCGGCGCGATGGAGGTGATCAAGATTGTGACAGGGTTGGGACGACCGTTGTTTGGTCGGTTACTCCATTGCGATCTGCGGTCGATGGCCTTTCACACTGTAACCCTGAAGCCTAGAAAAGAGTGTTTAATTTGCGGCTGATCCGGTGTTTTCTCGCGTGTTTTCAGATAAGAAAAGCGTGGTCATTTGTGAAAAACCGGGCTAGTTTTTTCTTTGGCTAATAAAGATGAAACTGAGTTTTACAAAATTAAGGACATCCGGATTTACACTGATTGAGCTGTTGGTGGTGATTGCCATCATCGCCATTCTGGCATCGTTGCTTTTGCCGGCACTGGCCAGCGCGAAGGAGAGTGGCCGCTCAATCAAATGCCTGAGCAATATGCGTCAGGTGGCCCTGGGCATCTACAATTACAAGGACGAGAATGATGACCACCTGCCGTTTGCCGGTACCACGGACCGCAATTGGCATGAGGACTGGGTTTGGGGTGGGCCAGGTGATGCTGTAAGGGATAGGCGAAAAAACTGGGCAAAGTATGACCGAAATGTAGCATTTCATGCTGAGGCGGGTTCTGTTTTTCCTTATGTTACAGGTCAGCCCATACTTCGCAGGGGGCGTAACCCAGATACACGAAATAAGACTATTTACGGCGTTTACCGGTGCCCGAGCACAGGTGAAATTGGTATGGCTCTCAGAGTGAATTTTAGCATGACGAGTTTTCTGAACGGCCAGACAGGAGGAGTAAATCCGGGAATAAATTTTTCAGCGGTTAAAAACCCGGTGGACAAATTTCTTTTGCTCAATGAAGACCCCTATTCCATGCGTAACGCCAGTTTTCACCCGGGTGGAACTGCCTTTGGTGGTGGTCAGGGCATTAGTGCGGTTGGGGAAAAACTGCATGTAATGCATAAGAATGGGATCAATGCGGCTTATTTTGATGGTCATGCTGCGAGCATTAAGCATGATATGATAATGAAGATTCAAAGAAGTCCTCATTTAATTCGAAAACACTTCGATCCGTTTAACAACTAGCCCACCGTGATTTGATTTTTTGTCATAAGAGCCGGGCCGGATCCCCGGCTCTTTTTCTTAGCTTCCAAACCCGAATAACAATCCAACGATGAATACATCTTCTGACAGTAATCGAGGACAGTGGGGCTCAAAGCTCGGCTTCATTCTCGCAGCAACCGGCTCTGCGGTCGGTTTAGGTAACATATGGCGATTTCCCTATGTGACAGGCGAGAACGGAGGTGCGGCCTTCGTGTTTGTTTATCTGCTTTGCGTGTTCCTGATTGGGCTGCCGTTGTTGTTGGTCGAGCTGTCTCTTGGCCGGGCGAGCAAGCGCAGCCCGGTCGATGCCTTCAAGGTCACCAAGCCCGGATCCCCCTTTTTTCTAACTGGCTTCCTCTGTTTGGCAGCCTGTTTTGTTGTGCTGACTTATTACGGGGTAATTGCTGGGTGGACAGTTAGCTACTTTGTTGCTCAGATCACACAGAGTAAACTCGAGTTTGCTGAATATACGGCAAAGCCATTTTCAGTTTTGCCGGTATTTGCCATCTTTATTGCTGCAACAATTTACATCGTCTCGGCCGGAGTTGAGAAGGGCATCGAGAAGTGGTCCAAGATGCTCATGCCGCTGCTGTTTTTCCTGATATTCGCAATCATTCTCCGCAGCCTTACACTGGAGGGTGCATCAAAGGGTTTGAGTTATTACCTTAACCCCGATTTCTCGAAGATTGACGGAAAGGTGGTGCTGATGGCGCTGGGCCAGGCGTTCTTCTCGTTGAGTGTCGGCTGGGGGCTGATGATTACCTACGGCTCCTATATTCCGAGGTCGCAAAATATCGTTACCTCCGGCTTCTGGGTGGCAATTGCCGACACCGGAGTTGCAATTTTGGGTGGATTAATGGTGTTCCCTGCCGTGTTCGCTTTTGGAATGGATCCGAGTTCTGGCCCAGGTCTGACCTTCGTAACCCTGCCGGAAGTTTTTGCCCAAATGCCAGCCGGCTGGGTTATCGGTGCATTATTCTTCCTGTTGTTGTCAGTTGCGGCCCTCACCTCGTCTATTTCGATGCTGGAGGTTCCGGTGTCTTATTTTGTCGATAAAGACAAGGGTTCTCGCAAGGTATCAGCGATCATTGTGGGTGTGTTTGCTTTTGTCATTGGCATTCCATCTGCACTGTCGGCAGGTGCGAGTGATTACCTGACTAATTTGGAGTTATTCGGGAAAACTGGATTCATGGATATTTTGGACCAAGTGTTCGGCACGTTATGCCTGATCTTAATCTCCCTGCTGTTGAGCCTGTATGTCGGCTGGGTCTGGAAACCGAAAAACGCCATCAAGGAAATCGAGGAAGGCTGCCCGTGGTTTACCAAGCCGTTTGTCGGGCCGGTTTCCTTGGCTTCAGTTTGGACGGTGTTCATCCAGTTCATCTGCCCCATCGTTATTACGCTTGTGTTGCTGAACACCCTCGGGGTGGATCTATTTGGTGATACAGCCCAAAACCCTAATAAGAAATACGAGATAAGTAATATGGAAACAGAAATAACCCCTTTACAATTGGTGCTAGCGATTCCTTCGCTGGTTTTTCTCATCATCGCTTGGATTCAAATGTTCAAGCAAGGTAAAACAGGACTTGGAGTTTCATGCATCCTCCTCACTTTCCTATGCGGGATTGGAGGGCTTATCACCTTCATTTGGGGATGGATGAGCAACAACGTTAACTTCAAAATAATGGTTGCTTGGACAATACTTATTATCTTAAGCACCATATCAAGCTTTACAGGAATGTAATTGCTTTGCCCCGATGGCCGAAAGGATAAGTCAACAGCCTTCTAAGCTGTAGATTCTAGGTTCTAGCCCGCGGCTAAAGTTTTCAGTCATGAAAACCTCGTAATCGGTTCGCAACCTCCCGATGGCCAAGCGGCAAACACAATTCTCCACCGTGGTGGTGGTCGGGAGTTCCAACACCGATCTCGT
>DKGH01000049.1:26586-31202 GCA_002453165.1 Verrucomicrobia bacterium UBA6775 | reverse complement strand
AACGAATCCGGACTGCCGGTGGAGGCGGTGGTGCTCAAGGATGTCGGTTATCCGAAGGACGAGAGTGTTTTGGACGATGCGGCTACGATCGTGATTTTCTGCACAGGGCACGGTGGGCATGTGTTGAACCGTAAGTTGAAGGAATTTGATGCGCTCATGAAAAAGGGCAAGGGTGTGGTGATGATCCACTGGGCGACCGAGGCGGTGAAGGGCGATCCGGCCGACAAGTTCCTCGAGTGGATGGGCGGGTTTTGCGATTTGCACTGGAGTGTGAACCCCCATTGGATTCCGAAATTCAAGCCACGTAAGCATGAGATTTGGAACGGCGTGAAGCCGTTCAGCGTAAACGACGAATGGTATTATCACATGCGCTTCGTGAATGATCTCAAGGGAGTGACGCCTATCCTCACCGATGTGCCGCCGGCCTCAACGTTGAAGCGGCCGGATGGTGCGCGAAGTGGTAATCCCACCGTGCGCAAGGCGGTGGCCAACGGGGAGACGCAGCACGTGGCGTGGGCCTACGAGCGCACCGATGGCGGGCGCGGCTTTGGTTTCACCGGCGGGCATGTGCACATGAACTGGCAACACGACGACAACCGCAAGTTGATGCTCAACGCAATCCTTTGGTCGGCCAAAGTGAAGATTCCCAAGGCCGGCGTGCCCTCCAAGACGCCAACCAAGGAAGAGATGCACGCAAACCTTGATTAAATCTCATGCAAAGCAAGGCAGCTACGGTTGACGCGTATTTGGCGGAACTGCCGGAGGATCGGCGGGAGGCGATTGAGGCGATCGGTAAGGTGATCCTGAAAAATCTGCCCAAGGGGTATGAGGAGGGGATGCTCTACGGGATGACTGGTTACTATGTGCTGCACTCGATTTATCCGGGCGGCTATCACTGCACGCCGACCGACCCGCTACCGTTTGCGAATCTGGCTTCGCAGAAAAACCACATGTCTTTTTACGGGATGGGTATTTATGTCGACGAGGCGCAGGCCAAGTGGTTTGTGGAGGGGTTGAAAAAGACCGGCAAGAAACTCAATATGGGCAAGTCGTGTGTGCGTTTCAAAAAACTGGAGGATGTGCCGCTGGAGGTGATCGACAAGGCGATCAAGCGGATGCCGGTGAAAAAATACATCCAGCTTTACGAGTCGATGTTGAAGGCCAACAGCGCCGGAAAGAAAGTCTCGAAGAAACGATCGGCCGACAAGGCGAAGAAACGCTGAATGAGTTGGATGCGATGGTTGGCGCTGGTTGCGCTTGGCTTGGAGGTTGCGCTTGGCCAAGCGCGGGCAACTGAGGCCAAGCGACCAAATGTGCTGTTCATCGCGATCGATGACCTGAACGACTGGGTGAGTTGTCTTGGCGGGCATCCGCAGGTGTCCACACCAAATATCGATCGCTTGGCCAAGCGGGGCGTGCTGTTTACTAACGCCCATTGCCAGGCGCCTATCTGCAATCCGTCGCGGGTGAGCCTGTTGACCGGCGTCCGGCCGTCCACCTCCGGCGTGTACGACCTGAATCAACCGCTCCGGAGTGCGCCGGCCCTCAAGGGTGCGGTGACGTTACCGGCCAACTTCAAGGCCGGCGGTTATCATGTGCTGGGGCGCGGGAAGATTTACCACGGAAAGCCTTATGCGGATGAGTGGCACGACTTTGAGGTGCGGCCCGATGCGCGAAACAAGCAGTTCAGGGTGAAGCCAATTTCGAGGTTGCCAAAGATTCGCGTTCGCGACTTTGGCCCGATCGATTTGCCGGAGGAGCAGTTCGGCGACGTGATCAACGCCCAATGGGCGGCGGAGTCGTTGCAGCGGGATTTCGGGAAGCCTTTTTTCATGGCGGTGGGGATTCGGCTGCCGCACGTGCCGCTCTATGCACCGCAAAAATATTTCGATCGACATCCGGTGAAGGGCGTGACGTTGCCACGCATCAGGCCGGATGACCTTGCCGACCTGCCGCCTGCGGGAATTGAGATCACGCGCTATATGGACAAGACGCCGCTCAACCATGAGGCCATTCTGAAAAGCAAAAGCTGGCACGAGGCGGTGGCGGCGTATCTGGCCTGCACGGAGTTCGTCGATCGCTGCGTCGGGTTGATGCTGGATTCGCTCGACAAAAGTGCGCACGCGAACAACACGATCGTGGTGCTATGGTCGGATCACGGCTGGCATCTTGGGGAAAAACAGCTCTGGGCCAAGCGCTCGCTTTGGGAAGAGTCCACACGCGTGCCATTGATCCTCGCCGGCCCCGGTCTGGCCAAGGGGCAGTGCAGTCGGTCGGTTCAATTGCTTGATCTTTATCCCACGCTCGCGGAGTTGTGTCGTCTGGCCAAGCCGCCGCAGACGCTGGAGGGACATTCGCTGCTGCCGTTGCTCCGTCAGCCTAGCGCGGCCTGGGCGCATCCGGCGATCACCACATTTCATCGCAATGACCATACGGTGCGTAGCGAGCGCTGGCGCTACATCCGCTACGCCAATGGTGACGAGGAGTTGTACGATCACGCCTCGGATGCTGATGAGTGGCACAACCTGGCCAAGCGGCTAGAGTATCGCCCGGTCATCGCCGATCTCAAATCGCATTTGCCCAAGGTCAACGCACCGAACGCGCCGTCGCGGTGACGAGCGACCAAGCGCCTGACAAAGCGGCTTGCGTTGGGCTCGCGCCGTTCGCGTGGCGATCCCGCTTTTGGCGGTTTTTCCCAATAAAAACGGTTTTCAATTTGGCAAAAGTCGGTACAACTCCTGCCCGGCACAACGATTGCTGAATGATGCTTTGATACATTCGTAACATTGGCCGAATGTCTTTTGTACAAGGAGCCACAGAATTTTGCACATGAAGAAATCGTTTTTCAAACTGGCCATCCTCTCGTCGATACTGGCCGGGACGACCGGCGCGCTTGCCGAACAGGTGGTCGTGAACGAGGTGATGTACAACCCCAGGGCGGGTGAGCCGGAATGGATTGAGCTAGCCAACATCACCGCCACGCCGTTTGACATCGCGGACTGGGAACTGCGAGGCAGTGTCGAGATGGATTTTCCCGCGTTCGATGAGGCGGATGCCAGGGCGTCGTTCCTGGGGCACTGGCAGAAAATCATCCTGACGAGCCTCGACGCCGGGGAGTTCCGAAAGCAGTTCGGTGTCCCGTCGAGCGTAAAGGTATTTGGGCCGTGGACGGGTAATTTGCCCAACGAGGGTGGCCGCATCACGATCAAGGACAAGAACGGTGTGCAGATGTGTACGCTTGGCTACAACGATCGTGGCCGCTGGCCGGTGGCGGCGGACGGCACCGGGCATACGATTGTATTGAAGGATCAAAACCAGAGTGTCGATGACTGGCGAAACTGGACCTTCAGCAAGCGTTCCGGGGGAACGCCGGGTGGGGATCCGGTGGCCGGTGCAGAGACACCGGTGGAAAGTCCTGAGGTGGATCTCAGTTCTGGTATTGTGATTTTGGATTATGGTGACCGTTGGAAATATAACGATCAGAATAGGAACCTCGGAACGGCTTGGAGAAAAAAAGATTACAATGATTCTTCTTGGAAATCTGGCAGAGGCTTGCTCGGAGTGGAAAACGCAGGATTACCAGAGCCAGGTTTGAACACTGAGATTAACAAGGGGAATCAATTAACTTATTATTTCCGAAAGGAGTTCACATTCAATAGCGATTCGGAGGGTGTTATTCTAACGATTGATCAGATTGTTGATGACGGAGCCGTTTATTACCTTAATGGAAAGGAAGTTGGCCGTTCCCGGGTTCAAGGCACTGTTAGTTTTAACAAAACATCATCTGCAACAGTCGGGGATGCAGTTGAGGAAAAGGGCGTGGCGACGATCGATTCAGGATTGGTTCGTGGCAAGAATGTATTGGCGGTTGAGGTGCACCAGACGAACCGCACGAGTTCGGATATCGTGTTCGGTTGCCGGGTGCGGGCCTCCATGCCTGCGTCAAAGGGCGTGGTGATCAACGAGATTTACCCGGTGTCCGGCAATGATGGGTATATCGAGTTTTACAACCCGACCAGCGAGGTGATCGACCTAAAGGGGTATTACCTGAGTGACGACCCAAGCGACCTCGACAAGCGGAAGCTCACGCGCACCTTTCGGGTGCAGCCCAAGGGCTTGGCCAAGCTCTCGTTCACGGCGGCCCGCTTGGCCGTGAAATCGCCGGTGACGGTGTACGTGGCGGAGCCGGATGGCGAGACGGTGGTCACGGCGGTTCGCGCTGATATCTTACTTGACGGGCGGGCGATCGGCCGCAAACCAACGGGGGCATCCGAGTGGTACTTGTTCACGGACGCCACGCCGGGCACCGCCAACATGAGCCGCGACTCGCTTGGCCAAGCGCTTGGCCTGAACGAGGTTCATTTTACCGAGGACGGCCGCATAGACTGGGTTGAGATTTACAACGCGGGTGAAGGCGCGGTGAGTTTGGAAGGCTTGTCGCTGGCCACGCGGCGTGATTTTTCCGATCGGATCGAGTTGACAGGTTCGGTACCGGCAGGGGGCACGGCCGTGGTGGAGGTGGACATCGATTCGCGCGGGCAGATGCCGTTTTTCCTGCTCAACGGAGGCACGGTAATGCAGGCGATCTCGCCGGGCCGCCCGGATGATGAAGGCTC
>DKGH01000049.1:11646-26159 GCA_002453165.1 Verrucomicrobia bacterium UBA6775 | reverse complement strand
GTCATCAACGAGATCATGTACAATCCGCCGGGAGATCATCGAGGTGGCGAGTTTATCGAACTGTACAATCGAGGCGATTCGGAGATCGACCTCACCGGTTGGCGGTTCACCGAAGGTGTGAATTTCACCTTCTCGACCGGAACGACCATCAAGGCCGGGGGCTACCTCGTGGTAGCGGCGGACATCAAATACATCAAGCGCGTGTATCAGTCTGCCAACGTCGTCGGGAATTATCGCGGGGAGTTGAGCAACCCGGGCGAGATGCTCCGGCTTGAGGATGCCTATGGCAATCTGGCTGACGAGGTTGATTATTCGAACCACGGTGATTGGCCAGACTGGACCAAAGGGGCGGGTACAAGTATGGAGCTTATTAACCCTTGGGTTGACAACAATCGGCCTTCCGCATGGCGAGACAGTGACGAGCGCGGTAAGAGCACTTTCCGTGAGTACACGACTACTGGTCGCTATCGACAGTTGCGAACCGAGGGCGGCGCCACTGATTATCGTGAATTTCATATGCACCTGGTTGGTGACTCGGAGATTATTTTGAAAGATATTGAAGTTACAACCGCTAGGGACAATTCAAATAACGTCCTTAAAAACAGCACAAAGATGGCGACCGGGAGCAGCAGCGCCAATGGCTGGTTGGCTCAGGGAACTCATTGGGCAAGTTACATGGACAACGAAGGCTTGCACCTGATCGCTGACGGGCGGGGTGATAATCGTCCCAACAGGATGGAGATTGATATGACATCCGGCATTCGACGTAATGATGATGCAACGATTCGTTTTAAGGCTAAATGGGTTAGAGGCAACCCCCGATTAATAGCTTGGACATGGGATAAGAGTCTTGCCGGGAGTTTTCTGATAGAGATTCCCGAGAATCTTGGCACACCAGGAAAAAGAAACTCAATTTTTCAAGCTGAGCCTCCCCCTCAGGTTGATGGGATTCTGCACAGTCCTGCTGTTCCAACTTCTTCGCAGTCAGTTCGGGTGACAGCTAGGGTGGCCTCCGCCGATCCGCTGGACGTTGTTCGGCTGCGGCACCGCGCCGATTCATCCAACTTGGGCGGGACTTGGAAGAGCAAAACTATGTATGACAACGGTATAAGTGGTGGGGATGAGGTTGCTAACGATGGGGTTTTTACTGCCACGCTGACTGAGTACAGGACAAATGGTAGAAAGGTTCAGTTTTATGTTGAGGCAGAAGCGGGTAATGGATCTAAGTATATGCAACCCAAACTTGGTCCTGATTTGCCAGCTTTGTATGTAGTTGACAATCGTAAGCCAAAAAATGATCTGCGTACTGTCCGTTTGGTGGTTTCCGATTATCATCTTGGAGCAATAAGTAATGGGGGTAGTTCAAAGTACAAATATAAATTTCCTAGACTCTCAAATCACTATTACAACGCTACGTTTATCTCCAACGAAAAGGACATTCGTTATAACTGTGAGACTCGCAATAGCGGTAGCCCATGGACACGCGGCAATAATTTAAATCGGGGCAAGTGGAAGATACCTAATGATCGACGATTTAGGGGTAAGTATAAGCTGTCATGGGATGATGATGCCAATGGTCGGGTTAGTAGAAACCGTATGACCAGATACATGCTCTATTTGATGGGGCATGTGGTGAACGAAAATGAAATGATCTGGTTCGTTGTTAATAATGGTTCGCCTCAAATGCGTGAAGAAGTTGAGCCGGTAGCTAACGATTTTCTTCGCCGAAATTTTAATGAAGGTGTTAAAGGTAATCTCTATCGAATCGATGATGAGTGGTGGTTTACCGATGGATGGTCGCGCTCAAATCGAAATGCCGACTGGCGTTACAAGGGCACCGATAATCCCGGTCGTTATCGGACAGAGTGGATGAAGCGTACCAATGAGTGGGAGGACGACTTTAGTGCATTGATCAACCTCTTCCGCACGGTGAGCAAGAGTTACAAACAGGAACAGATTGAGCGATTGGTTGACCCACACCAGACTATGATCATGTCGATGGTTCGTGGCTATATTTCCGACTGGGACTCCTTCTCACTTAACCGAGGCAAGAACGGGTTTTTTTATCAGAGGTACGAAGATGGTAAATTCCAGTTTCTGCACTGGGACAGCGATCTGGCATTCGGCAACACCGGTGCCAAGCTCTACAACGGCATGCCCGGATTTAGTGGCTACATTACCAAGTGGTACAACAAGCGGTTGTTCTACTCCTACCTCGCGGAGTTTTACGAGAAATACACCTACGACTCACCGCGTATGTACGCCTGGCTGGACGCCGAGGAGGCGGTGAGCAACTCGTACTCCTCCCGGGCGAGCGAGTACAAATCGTTTTTCTCCAACCGTCGAGGCACCTGCCGGAGCGAGTTGGGAATCAATTATTCCCGTAAAAAATTTGAGATCACCACGAACAAGGGCAACGACTGGGATGTGACCGCAGACCGTGTTAGTCTCAAGGGCACATCGCCCTACGGTGTCATCCACCTCGAGGTGGATGGGCATCCCGAGGCTCAGGCGAAGTGGACTGGCCTGACCGGTTGGCAGGTCTCCGGCATACAGCTTCGCGAGGGCGAGCAGTCAGTCAAGATTCTTGGCAAGGATCAAAACGGCAATATCCGCAACGAGACTGAAATCAACATCAACAAAAGCGGTAACGCCGCGCCTGTTGCGTCGCTGAAGGCGAGTCCCGCCTCGTGGAACATCTCGGTGTACGACACGCTCGACATCGATGCCCGCGACTCGTACGATCCCGAGAGCCAAGCGTTGACCTTCAACTGGTCCGCGACGAATCTTGAAGAGATGGATTTACGTCCGCTTGGCCAAGCGCGGGCCAGAGCGCTGTTCACCCGGCCGGGGCTTTATGAGTTTACCGTGAAGGTGAAGGACGAGGAGGGCAAGGAGTCCGAGGTTTCGCGGGAGGCAGCCGTTCATGGCACCAACGGCTTCAGCGGATTCGGGGAGCCGGCGTTGGAGGATTATTGGCGTTTGGCCAACGTTCGACCGCGAGGGAATTTTTCGCCGGACACCTGGTATTCGCTGGACGATGTGCCGGGCTGGCTTGAGGTGCAGGTGCTGGACTATACGGCCAAGCCCTTGGCCAAGTCGTTTTCGACCTATCCGTTCATATCCCGCAAGCTACCGGAGAAAACCGACTGGGCGATGCAGACCAAACTGCGTCTGGTCTCCCGTCAATTTGGTGATTACGACTCCGGCCTAATGGTGCTGCTTGGCAAGGGAACCAAGCGGACGCGTTACACGATTGGGTTTGACGATGGCGTTCGCTTGGCAGTCAAAAAAGTCGACTCAAAAGGTAATGCCGAGTCGATTTACACCAAGTCGATTGCACAGGAGGAGATGGCCGTGCGGATCATCCGGCATGGTGACAAGCTGCATTTCGAGTGGAAAGTCGAGGACGTGTGGCAGGAAGTGCATGTCGAGACACTCGGCGCGAACACACCGGCCTACGACGGCGGAATGTTCGTCGCCACGGAGGAGGTGCAGGCGATCCGGGTGGGTTTCGACTACGCGATCCTGATCGATCCTTCTGCTGTCTCGCCTCTCAAGGGCAGCCTGAGCGTCAGTGAAATCATGTACAACCCGATTGGTGGCGACGACTACGAATACATTGAGCTGATCAACGCCGGTACCGCGAACATCAACCTGAACAGGGCACAGATTGATCGTGGTGTGACGTACCAATTCGGCAACATCACTCTCGGTGTGGGCGAACGGATCGTTGTGGCAAAAAACCGGGCCGCATTTCAGTCGCGCTACGGCAAGACCGGAATCCTGTTGGCCGATGGCCAATACGAGGGGCGTCTCCGGAACAACGGGGAAACCATTGCGGCGGTCGATGCTGATGGCGACCTCGTGTTTGAGGTGGACTACGACGACGGCAGCGCATGGCCGGGCAGGGCGGATGGCAACGGCAGTTCGCTCGTGGTGATCAACCCGCTTGGTGATCTGAATGATCCTCGGAACTGGAACTCGAGCAACACCTACAACGGCACGCCCGGCGACGCGGTCACGGCGGTGCCGACCGTGGTGATCAACGAGGTGTTGGCCCACTCCGATGCGCCGCAGGAGGACGCGATCGAGTTGCACAATCACGGAAAGGCTGAGGTCGATCTTTCCGGGTGGTTCCTGAGCGACAGCGCGAACAACCTGAAAAAATATCGCATCCCGGACGGCACAACAATCGGGCCAAACGGCTATCACGTATTCTACGAAAAAGCGTTCCTGCTGGACAACGGTGAGAATGGCTTTTCGCTAAGCTCGGCCCGCGGGGATGATGTCTGGCTGACGCAGGCGGATGCCGAGGGCAACCTGCTGCGGTTTGTCGACAAGGTGGATTTCGGCCCGACGGCCAACGGCGTGTCGCTTGGTCGTTATCCGAACGCGACCGGGCCGCTGGTGGCGATGGCCAGCAACTCGCTGGGCAGTAATGTCCGCGCTGGGCAGGATGTTGCTTTGCTGAATGAATTCCGCGCCGGCAAGGGTGCACCCAACACCGGGCCGCTGGTGGGGCCGATTGTGATCAGCGAGATCATGTACGCACCGGAAGAGGGCAATGCCGAGTACGTGGTGCTCAGCAACACCTCGGTCGGCTCCGTCCCGCTGTTTGACCCGGCGAACCCGGCGAACGGTTGGAAACTCGACAACGCCATCGAGTTCACTTTCCCGACCGACTTCGCCCTGAAGTCGGGTGAGTCGGTTTACGTCGGGGCCGTGGAGCCGGAGTTGCTTCGCGAGTTGTACGAACTCGATGCCAACACGCTCGTGCTTGGCCCGTTTGACGGTAAGTTGAACAACGCGGGTGAGAGCCTGCAGCTGTATCGGCCTGATCCACCGCAAACGTTGCCGCCGGACATCGGGCTCGTCCCGTACATTCTCGTTGAGAAGGTGAAGTACGGCGCTGCGTCGCCCTGGCCGGCCATGCCGGAGGAGGGCGGGTCGGCCATTCAGCGGATCAGTTTGGATCGCTTCGCCAACGATGCGTCGAACTGGATGCGGCCCGGTACGGAGACTGATTCCGATCGCGACGGCATGCCGGATGCATGGGAGGACGCCCACGCGCTTGATCCGAACGATGCCGCCGATGGTGTGCAGGATGCCGATGTGGACGGCTTGGCCAACGCGGCTGAGTACGCGGCTGGAACCGACCCGCGTGACGCGGACAGCAGCCTTGTGCTCGACGTCACGCGCTTGGCCAACGGCAGATTGCAGCTGGGTTTTGCCGCGGTGGAGGGGCGCTCGTACACGATTCACGCAAGCCAAGCGCTTGGCCAAGCGTGGCGGCCTCTGGCTGAGTTCGCCCCGCAGGAGGCTGGCGCGGTGACCCATGAGTTGTCGCCGGGAGGGGATCAACGCTACTTCAGACTGGAAGTCGTCCTTAACCCGTAACGAGGCGGATGCCGATTCGTCCGCTCCAGTTTTTCGCCGCGCTTGGCATCGCTTGGCCAAGCGCGGTCGCTGCGGGCGTTGTCATCAACGAGATTCACTACGACGCCGATCCCAAGACGGCGGCGGTCGAGTTTGTTGAGTTGCACAATAACGGTGACCGGGCGGAACACCTTGGCGGGTGGTATTTTTCCAACGGCATCGATTTCACCTTCGCGGCCAACACCGCGCTCAAGCCGGGCGGTTATCTGGTTGTCGCAGAGAATCCAGCCAAGCTCCGTGCCGAATTTCGCACACCTAAAGAGCTTGTGCTTGGCCCATACATTGGGCGGTTGTCCAATGGAGAGACGTTGACCCTGCGCAATGCCGCCGGCGAGCAGGTGGACCGCGTTAACTACGACTCCGGTTTCCCTTGGCCCACGGCGGCGAGTGGCGCGGGCAGTTCGATGGAGTTGATTCACCCGTCGCTTGACAATGACCTCGGCGGGTCGTGGCGCTCGGCCGGGATGCAGATTGAGCCGTCCGAGCCGGTGGTGTTACTGGCTGCCAGCCGGTCGGGATGGAGTTACCGCGAAGGCACCAGCGAGGCCTCCTCGCCGAGGTCCGCTTGGAGGCAACTGGACTTTGACGAGGATGCGTCGTGGAAAAAGGGAACGACGCCCATCGGCTACGGGGATGGCGACGACAAGACCGAGATCAACATGCGCAACCGGTTCACCTCCGTTTATCTTCGGAGGGAGTTTACCGCACGGGCCGAGGTGCCATCGACATTGCTGTTGAGGGTGTACGTGGACGACGGCGCCGTCGTGTGGCTCAACGGGGAGGAGGTCTCCCGCGTCAGCGTGCCGTCCGGAGTGCTGCGCTTCAATTCACTGGCCAAGGATCACGAGGCCAAGTGGGAGGAGGTGCTGATTCAAAATGCCCGTGAGATCGTGAAGCCGGGCCGGAATATCATCGCGATCCACGGCCTCAATGCCACGCGCGGCAGCAGTGATTTTTCAATCGATGCTGAGTTGCGCACCTCGCCACCCGGTCAATCCAGCGGCACGCCGACACCGGGAAGTGTCAACACGGTTTTCTCAAAAAATGCACCGCCCCAGACGCGCCAGATGAAACACGAACCGCAGCAACCCAAGGCGAACGAACCGGTTCGCATTTCCGTGAAGGTCACCGATCCGGAAGGCGTGGCGTCTGTGAAACTTTCCTATCAGTCAGTTGCTCCGGGGCGATACGTCCGGTTGACCGATGGCGGTTACGAGCAGGGCTGGCGGGAGTTGACGATGAACGACGCCGGGGAAAACGGGGACGCCACGGCTGACGACTCGGTCTATTCGGCGACCGTCCCTCGCGCAGTGCAAGAACACCGCACGCTTGTGCGCTACCGAATTCGTGTCGAGGACAAGGCCGGCCACTCGGTGACGCTTCCCTACGGTGACGATGACCAGCCAAACTTCGCCTACTTTTGTTACAACGGCATCCCGGCCTGGAGCGGGTCGAACAAGATCAACGGAAAGAAGGAGACATTCCCCGCAAGTGTCATGCGGTCGCTGCCGACTTATCACCTGATCGCCGACGGATCGGACGTCAACAACTCACAGTACAACTCTTCCCACGATACAGTGCGCTTCAAGGGAACACTCGTCTACGACGGCCGCGTTTATGATCACATAGAGTTTCGCAATCGCGGCGAGTACTCGACCTATGTTTCCGGGAAAAACAAGTGGCGGCTATATTTTAATCGGGCGAGGGGTCTGCGCGCCCGGGACAACTACGGTCGCCTGTACCAGACCCGGAAAAAGACGATTAACCTGAACGGATGCGCTGCCCCGTGGATGTCGGTCAACCGTGGCATGGCCGGCATGGAGGAGGCGATCGGCTTCAAACTCTATTCGCTCGCCGGCGGGTTGGCGCCGCACACGGATTTTATTCACTTTCGAGTGATCGATGATACCGAGGAGGCACCCACTGGACGCGGGAACGCGCAGTATTCGGGCGACCTTTGGGGGCTTTACCTCCACGTCGAGCACACCGATAGCCGGTTCCTCGCCGAGCGCGGATTGCCGGATGGAAATGTCTACAAGATTGAGCGCAATCAGGGCGACCGTCGTAATCAGGGGCCGACCCAGCCGAGCACGCCGTCGGACTGGAACAGCTTCCGCGACAACTACAACCGTACGCAGTCCCTGAACTGGTGGCGGCAAAACCTGCACATGCCAACGTACTACACATTTCGCAGCATCAACCGCATTATCAGTAACGTCGATCTGCGTGATGGTTGGAATCATGTTTGTTACCATAATCCGGACGGCCACTGGTATCCGGTGCCGTGGGACCTCGACATGTTGATCATCCCGGAGACGCACTGGCAGGGCGCGGTCAACCTCGAGAAAAGCCTGCGCCAGTATCGGACGCTCAAGATCGAATTCAAAAACCGTGCACGCGAACTGATGGATCTGCTGGTGGGCGACGCCTCGCTTACCGGTGGACAGATCGGGCAGTTCATCGACGAGCAATCCCGTTTCATCAACCCGCCCGGCCAGTCGCTGACATTTGTCGATGTCGATCAATTCATGTGGAACTATCACCCGCGCACAGCATCGAATCATCGTGGTCAGTTTTATGTCTCGCCCAAGAGCCAGAACAACATTGGTGGCACATGGACGCGGCGCCTCAAGTCCAAGGATTTCGAGGGCATGATGCAACACATGCTCGATTTCATGACCGACACCGATACCGGGCGCTGGCGAATTGGGGATGGCGACCCGAAGGGCTACGGATTCAATTATCTCGAGTATGAAGCCAAATGGACGGACATCCCGAATCGTCCGGAGATTTCCTATGCCGGGCCGGAGGGGTTTCCCTTGAACGAGTTGCAATTCAAGTCCACTCCGTTCTCGCCCGGTCTCGACAAGAACAATCAGAAATTCACCGGCATCCAGTGGCGAATCGCCGAGATCTCCAATCCAAAGACTCCCTATTTCGAATTGGGCCAGCCCTGGAAGTATGAGATTCAATCGGTCTGGGAGATGGAGTCGGACGAGTTCGTGGAACAGGTGGCCATCCCGCAGCACGTGATGCGCAAGGGCGGCACCTATCGGGCGCGCGTGCGGATGCGAAACGGTACCCACTCGTGGAGCCGCTGGTCCGCCCCCGTGGAGTTTGTCGCCGGTGAGCCGGACCTCGCCCGGTATCGCGACAGCCTGGCGTTCAGCGAGATCATGTACCACCCGCAGTCGCGACCGAAGTTCAGCGATAGCGACTACGAGTTTTTGGAAATCAAAAATACCGGCGAACGAGCGCTCGACCTGAGTGGGCTGTTTTTCTCCAGCGGCATCCGGTTCATTTTTTCGCAGGGTAGCACGCTGGCGCCGGGTAAGCTGTTCGTGCTCGCGCGAAACAAGGCTGCTCTTGAGGCCACCCGTCCCGGGCTGAAGGTGAACGGTGTGTACGAGGGCAGACTCGCCAACCAGGGGGAGACCCTGACGCTGGCGGCTGGGCATGGCGCCCCGGTTTTGTCTGTGACCTACAGCGACCAGGCGCCCTGGCCTACTAAGGCAGACGGGGAGGGCTATTCGCTGGTGGCCGATGGTGTCAGCGAAACCGGCTACCGTGCCAGCGCTGCGATCGGGGGCACGCCCGGATCGGATCCGGCGGGAGAAGTGCCGGCCATGAAGCTGACGATTGATCGGCTGTCCGGCGATCGGGTGCGACTTACTTTTGAGGCCGAGGGAGGCGTGACCTACACGCTGTTGGCTACTGATGCGCTTGGCAAAGCGTGGGAGAGCCTGGCCAGGTTTGAGCCGAATGCGGACGGGACGGTTACCTCGAGTATCGCGCTTGGCCAAGCGCGGCATCGATTCTTCAAGCTTGTCTCGCCTGTGAAACCGTGAGGTCCGGCGGGATTACAGCTCGTCGTGGGAGTTGATGATGCTGCCGACGAGACCGTAGTCCTTAGCCTCGGTCGGGGTCATCCAGAAATTCCGGTTGGTGTCCTTGGCAATCCGGTCGATCGGCTGCCCGGTTTGATCGGCGAAAATCTGGTTGAGCCGCTCGCGCATCTTCACGATTTGATCCGCCTCAATGCTGATATCCGACGCTTGGCCACCCACGCCTCCGCTGGGCTGGTGCAGCATGTAGCGGGTGTTGGGCAGGCTGAAACGATCCTCCACCGGGGGAGCCGAGTAGATGAGCGCGCCGGCGCTGGCGACCCAGCCGGTGCCGATGACCTTCACGCGCGGTTTTACGAACTTGATCATGTCGTGAATACTGTCGCCGGACTCCACATGGCCACCGGGGGAGTTCACGAACACGTTGATGTCATCATGGGACTCGGCGGCAAGTATCTGAATCTTGGTGCAGAATTCGCGGGCCACCTTCTGGTTGATCTCCCCGTACAACATGATGGTGCGCGACTTGAGGAACAGTTCCTCAAGTTTTCCCATGGATTCCTTTTCGTCCTTCTTGTCCTTGCTCATTTTCGGTGACACGGCTTCGCCGCGCGTGGCGGAGAGAGTGATTGTTTGCTGGGTGAGTGTAAAGCGGGAATCAATATTGTCAGTCGCCCAGCAGCCCCTCCGGTAGTTCCGGGGTTGCTCCGGAGCGCGAGGCCACATAGGCCCCGAGTTGATTGGCCATGTCGGCGGTCTGCTGCAGCGGCCAGCCGCGGACGGCCCCGTGCAGAACTGCCGCACTGCATGCATCCCCGGCGCCGACCGAGTCGGCGTTCTCCTCGAGTTCAAACCGCACCACGCGGCCCTCAACCGTTTCGCTCCCTGTGAAAAGTTTCGTGCCGTGCCTGCCTCGTGTCAGCACGAACAGTTCCAGCTCGAACTGATCGATCAGTTGAGCGATCGCCGATTCGTCACCGGTTGCGTCCAGCAGCGGAGCAACGACTGGCAACTCCTCCTCGTTCATCTTGACGATGGATGCGGCGGTGAAGCCGGCCGCAAGTACATCCCCTGAAAAGTAGTGTTGCCGCAGATTGACGTCGAACAGTCGTGCCGCTTGGCCAGCAGTCTCGACGAATCGCTGGACGGTGGCCCGGGCGGGTTGGAAACGCTGGCCAAGCGTGCCGAAACAGACCGCATCGCAGCGCTTGGCCAAGCGCTCGAGGGTGTCGTCCCAATCGAGGCGATCCCAGGCCACGTCCTCGATGATTTCGTATTCCGGCTCGGTGCCGCGCAACGTGACTTTCACCGTGCCGGTGGGTGCCTCCGGGTCGCGCTGGAGCGGTGTGGTGTCCATACCGCGCGCCTGCAGAGTGTCGACCAGCGCCTGACCAAGCTCATCGTTGCCAATCCGGCTGGCCATCACCGCGTATCCCCCGAGGAATCGGCCTATCTGGTGCGCCTGCACGGCGGCGTTGAGCGGTGCACCGCCCAGCACTGGTCCGACCGGCAGCAGATCGTACAGCGCTTCGCCGAGGCCGACGATGAGGGGGGTGTCGGTCATTTTAGAGAGTCGAGGCCTGCAGCAACACAGGACGGGGGCGGGTGGTCCAAAACGAGAGCCCCTTCAGGCGCAGCTTGTAGTCGGGGCGAATCTGCCTGAGCCACTCGATCATGCGCTCGGCGTGGTCATCGACGTGATAGGTGGTGATGGCCAGTTGCGGTGCGTGTTTGCAAATCTGCTTCTCGGCCCCGAATAGCACGTCGAGGTCGGCCCCCTCGGCATCCGCCTTGATTAGATCGCCCGGGCCAAGCGCTCGCCCATTTGATTCGCAGTAGTCGTCGATTGTGGTCACCGGGACGGCATCCGCGAGATCACTGCCAATCGGCATGTACTCGAGATGCCCGGCGTCGGGGTTGTCGCCGGCGACCATTCTTGCCTGACCGGTTTGATTGCCCACCCCGCTTGGCTCGATTGTGATCTGTTCGGCTTGGCCGTTGACTTCCGCGCCGCGCCGGAGCAGGGCGGCCATGGTGGAGCTTGGCTCGAAACAAACCAGGCGCTTGGCCAAGCGCTCGCGTAGTGCGCGAAAGGCAAACAAACCCTCGCAGGCACCAACATCGAGCACGGTGCTGTCAGCGGAAAGCTGGATCGGCGGGGTCGTGTAGTGGTGCGGATTGGCCGGTGAGAATTCCTGTTCAATGACAAAGTGCAGGTTGTGGTCCGGCTCGCTTGGCCAGAAGAAACTCAGGTCGTACCCCGGCAGTCGAACCTTCCATGCATCTCCGCTCGGGGAGATTTCCGCCTCGCTGTCAAGGTGGCGGGCTGCTGCGGCGCTGTGGAGTCGGGCAGGCAAGATCACACGACCAACCTGCATGGCGGCATCACCAAGCGGGAACGTGCCGTGCAGTGACTGTTGCCGGCGCCATTCGCTCCAACTGCGGAAAAGCTGTGTCACCGGGTTTTTCACGTTGCGATAATCCTGTGGGTGCGGCCACGCCGAGATTGCCTCGCCGGGCGTTTGGCCATACGGTTCGCGCCCGGCGGGGGCAACTCACCGCCGGTCACGTTTGATATGTACATGCGCCTTCGCAGTCTGGTGCTCTCCCTCTACAACGCGCTCTTCGCACGGGCCGTGGAGAAGTTATTTTTTCACCAGCTTGTTACCAAGACAAATAACTTTGGCAAAAGCAACTGGCTGGGCAAACCGATTTGGCAAAACACGTTCGACCTCTGGATCGCGCAGGAGACGATCTACGAGGTCAAGCCGTCGCTGATCATCGAGTGCGGCACCAACCGCGGCGGTTCGGCCTACTTTTACGCGCAGTTGTTTGATCTGATGGACACCGACGGCAGGGTCGTCTCGGTCGACATCGAGAAACTGCACGACCTCTCGCACCCGCGCGTGACCTATCTGGTCGGCAGCTCGGCTTCGGAGGAGATAGCGTCCCAGATTCGAAAAATGGCGGAGGAGGCCAACGGCCCGGTGTTGGTCATTCTCGACAGTGACCACTCCGAGGAGCACGTGGCGAAGGAGTTGGAGCTTTACGCGCCGCTGACAACGGTCGGCAGCTATTGCCTTGTGCAGGACGGGATCATCGACGAGCTGTTCATGTTTCGTAAAGGTCGTCCGGGGCCGCTTCCGGCGCTGGAGAAATATCTCAGCCACCACTCGGAGTTCGAGATCGACCACGAGCGCTGCGAGCGATTTCTCATCACGCATCATCCCAAGGGTTGGCTTAAGCGGATCAAATGATCGCTCTGTTGGACTACGGCGCCGGGAACCTGCGCAGCGTGGAAAAAGCGCTGCGGTTCGTCGGTGCCGAGGTGGAACTGATGCAGACGCCCAACCGGGTGCGAGAGGCTGCCGCCGTGGTGTTGCCCGGTGTGGGCGCGTTTGACGACTGCATCAATGCCATGCAGCGGCAGGAGCTGTTTGCGGCTGCCCGGGATTTTGCCGCGTCGGGCAAACCGTTCCTCGGCATCTGCGTCGGCTATCAAGCCATGTTCGAGCGCAGCGAGGAGTTCAACAGTTGCGCGGCCGGCCTCGGATTCTTCAAGGGCAGTGTGGTGCGTTTTCCTGAGGGGCAGAGGCTGAAGATTCCCCAGATCGGCTGGAACCAGATCGAGATCACCCAGCCGGACTGCCCGCTCTATCAGGACGTGGAGGATGGCAGCCATGTCTACTTCGTGCACAGTTTTCATCCGAAGCCGGAGGATGAATCGATCGCCGCGACACGCACCACCTACGGTGTGGACTTCGTCTCCTCGGTCTGGCGCGACAACGTGTTTGCCACTCAGTTTCATCCCGAGAAAAGCCAGCGAGTCGGCCTCAAAATTCTCGAGAATTTCGTGGGCCTGGCCGGGTAAGCCAAGCGCTTGGCCAAGCAATTAAAGGCAGAGGGCGTCGAGTTACGGAGGACCGAAAAGGATGGCATTCGAATTTCAATTTTAAATTTGTTTAGGATTTAAAAACCGAGTGTTGGCTCGAAACTGAAAACTTGAAAACTCCGGAAATGGATATCTCTTGTGCGCTTGCTTGTCTTTGATATATACTTTTCGCCGCTTGGCCAAGCGGATGGCTGGCCGGCGAATCTCGATTTTTAACCTAAAAACCATACAAATGGCACATACACTACCTGACCTCCCTTACGCGCACGATGCGCTGGAGCCGCACATTGATGCACGAACCATGGAGATCCACCACGGCAAGCATCATAACACCTACATAACCAAGCTCAACGACGCCATCGCCGGCAACGCTGAGCTTGAGAGCAAATCCATCGAGGACTTGGTGAGCGACCTCGACGCCGTGCCGGAGAACATCCGTGGCGCGGTACGCAACAACGGTGGTGGCCACGCCAATCACTCACTTTTCTGGAACGTCATGAGCCCGAACGGTGGCGGCGAACCAAGTGGAGCACTGGCCGATGCGATTAATGCCGCTTGCGGCAGCTTTGCTGAATTTCAGGCGCAGTTCGAAGCCGCCGGTGCGACCCGCTTTGGCAGTGGCTGGGCGTGGCTCGTGGCCAACGCCGACGGCAGCGTCGAGGTGACATCCACCCCGAATCAGGACACGCCGCTCATGGATGGCAAACAACCGATCCTCGGCTGCGACGTATGGGAACACGCCTACTATCTCAACTACCAAAACCGCCGCCCGGACTACCTCAAGGCGTTTTGGAACGTGGTCAACTGGGACGCCGTCTCGGCAAACTACGAGGCTGCCAAGGGCTGAGGCTCCCCGGCAACAAAACCATTTCGAGAGGCGCCCTGCGGGGCGTCTCTTTTTGTAGTTAAACAGTGGAGTTGCCCTAGCTGACGGCGATGAGTGAGACGCGCTCGTTGGCCTCGTTTCGCACCACGCCGTTGGCACGGGGGTCGAGGGTTGGCTTGCCGTCGATGACGAATTGGTAACGGTGATGGCCGTGATGGAGGTCGATTTGGGCACTCCAAGAGCCGTCGATCTGGCGGTTCATAAGGTGCTTGCCTGATTCCCAGTTGTTAAAATCGCCTATGATGGCGACCTCATGGGCCTCAGGGGCAATGCAAAGAAAATTGACCGGCTTGGCCATGCCTTTTGCGTTGTACCGGGTGGTACCCTTGTGCTGTACGTTATCCATTCTGTAATGCCCTGCGGAAGACCCTCCCAATGGCCAAAGGCCGTGCAGGGGCGGGGAAAAAACCAAAAACCGGCAATCCGTGCAAGCGATTTTTTTTGAAAAAAA